>CAMOSA010000062.1 GCA_946624335.1 uncultured Prevotellaceae bacterium | reverse complement strand
CAATTTGAGCTATAGAACCCCTGTCACTTGAAAATATCCTGCAAAATGAGCTATACGCCAATTTTTTGTTATACGTTGTGAAAAGTTATCGTTTCCCGTTCTCTCGGTAGTACCGCTCGCGGCAGAGAGGCACGTTCCCTTCCTCCAAGTAGCACCGCTCACGGCGGAGAGGGAGCGAAAAGGAGGGCGGCATCTGTGCGCCGTGGCGGCTGGGCCGCCCTCCTTGGGTTATTTAGAACACATCGTTCTTGGGCCTGTGTGTTAATGTGCACAATAAGAACCCTTCTGTGTTCCTGGGTCAAGTACCTGTCCCCTTGATTCACCACCACTTATCGTCACTGGTCATAACACGGCACTTTGCTATGGCGCGATTTACAAGATAGTCGTGGAATTGGCGGTGGTCATTCTGCAACGGACTGAGCTGGTAATGATTTATACGGTAGGCGAAAGCCTCCAAATCCTCCTGCGAGGCGGAGATATACTTCACTTCGGGCAGATAGACGCGGCTTAAAATAATCGGTGCGTCCATATCAGCCAGTTTGACCCTGACGGTCACGTTGATTTCCAGAGGTGGAGCGATGCAACAGTCCCAGTCCCTTGACGAGGCCATTTGGGGTTCAAGGATGTACTCATCTACGTAGCCGCGGCCATAGACGGCCTGCCAGTCGCCACCAACATTTTCGGCTATACCCTTGACAGTGACGTTTTCATAGCTATAGCTACTATAGTTAAATTTATAGTAATATTGTGCTCCGAAGGTCTCAGTCTGATTGAAGAAGAAATCGGCTAAAATATCTTTGCGTTCTTCATTAGCTGGATAGGTCCAAACATGATAGGATCCCGAACAACTCTGATTCAGATGCCTGTCTGCCAGGCCCAACGCCTTACGATAGTTGTCAGTGCCTGTCACCTTGTTGGAAATGCGTGTTCCAGGGATTGCATTCACCTCCATCCATTCTATCTGGCCTGCGGGGAATACGTCAGGATTCAATTCCACCTCCACGCTGGTAGGGTCGAATAAATAGATGCAGCCAGCATGAGGATTTTTGTCATTTCCCCAAATACTACCACCAGCTATATACATTCTCTGATTAGTTAAATAAATCACAGGGCTACTCTTCAAGTTCCACACGCCCTGTCCCATGTGTGAGTTCTGCGTGTCGAAGTCCTTCAGGTAGAAGGTGGGCGAAGCGATGCCTACGGTGGGCACTGAGCCACGGATGACGCCCTCGGTGTCGATGTTGCCTGTCATGGCGAGGTTGACGGTGCCCGTGAGCGAACCTTTCGCAAGTGTATCGACGCTGGTTGTGGTCTCCTTGGTCATAGCACCGTAGAGGGTATAGCCGTCCTTGGCCACGCCGAAGGCCGTCTTGATGGCGTCCTTATAGTCGCCCGATATGGCCGACTTAACAGCGTTGAAGATGCCACTGCCGATGTCTTTGATGTCGCTGAAACTCTCAAAGAGGCCCTTGGCCGAGCTGACGCTGGTCTTGGTGAGGTCGAACTGGGCCTGCAGGCTACCGTCGATGTTGGCGGCTACGGTGCTGGCCAGCGATATATGGCTGGTGTTCCACGAGCGCATCTGCAGCTTGATGTTGTCCGTGGACTGTATGCCGTCCTGTCGGGTCTGCGAGAGGTCAACGTCGAAGGCCCACCATCCAGCGTTGGGCGTGATGAGGCCGTCGGGGCTCATGTAGTCCACCCAGGGCGTGACGTAGTCCATGAAGGTGCCGCTGCCCGTCTGTCCGATGGCTGCCTTGTTCACGATGGTCTTGTCGGAGGGCACTCCGTACTTCCAGTTTGACTGCTGGGCCAGGTGGTCGGTCATTGACACCTGCCACACGTGGTCGTTGCCGGTGTTGAAGCCGTAGGGCAGGTAGTAGAAGAAGCGCAGGATGCCGCTGTACTTGTTATAGACGGCGAAGAAGTTGCAGTTCACGATGGTGCGCGAGCCGCAGCGGTTGAGCACCCACTCCCACCCGTTCTCGGGCGTGATGTCGTCGCAGAATCCGTTGGGCAGGTTGGTCAGCACGTCGCCCTTGTACCAGGGCATGTTCACCAGCGTGTAGCCCGTGCGCCCCTTGGCGTCGGTTGCGTCCTTGCCTGTGCCGTCATAGATGTAGATGGCCTCCTGCTCGCGCCAGGTGGTGGGGGTGAAGTCTTCGTCGTTGATGTTGTAGGTGTCGGCCGAGGCGCCGCCGCTGTACTGCTCGGCTGTTGACAGCAGCCAGGCCTCCATAGCCTCGCTTGCCTTTTCGAGTTGCTGGCTGTCGGAGCCATAGGTGCAGGTGATGCGACCGTCGGCGTAGGTGATGGTCCACGACTGAAGCATCTTGGCATACTCCTTGTCGATGGGGTCGTCGGCATCGAACTTCAAGGTGATTCGCCCGTCGGCGGTGGTGGAGTAGTTGAACTTGACTCCGCCTTGCAAGGTGTAGCCGCCGTACATGAAGATGGGACTGCTCTCCTCGTCGTTCAGGTACATGGTGCATCCATAGCCCGTGCCATCCTCGTTGAGCAGGATCGAGTTGATAACGTGGGTGTACTCGCCCAGGAACTCGTAGGGCGTCGTACCTTGCTCGTCGTACTGCGCATACCACATGCCCGCCACCTTATCGGCCAGCGGGTTCGTGTCCACGGGGTTGTCGTCGGAACACGATGCCAGGCCCAGCACTATCGGCAGGGCCATGAGCATTAGGAATCTGAATGTCTGTTTCATACTTTTTTATAATTATATAAATTGATTAAATAATATATAAATAATATACGCAAGTCAATACGCCCACGGAGAGGATGGTGAGTCCGCTGTAGGCCAAGACATCGGGATGCCATGTCAGATAGTCACGGATGTGGTCGAACATTTCAGTCATAGGTCTTGTCATTTATGAATAATCACGTGCAAAGGTCGGAAAAATCGGGCGCATAGGCAAAGGAAGAGGGGTGTACATTTGGCTTCTGTACCAAATTTACACCCCTGTAAAGCGTTTTTCACCCTCTGAAAGGCTATGGGTTCTTTGCAGAGCAAAGCGACCAAAGGTCGAGCGGGCGCGTCAGCGGGAATAAGGTCAGGTGTCTGGCAGTACTGCGCGGTATTCTGTGGGTGTCACGCCATACTGCTCGAAGAAGAGTCGGCGCAGGTAGCGAGGCGAAAGCCCCACCTCGTCGGCTATGGCTACAACGGTCTTCGCGGGCTCATCCCTCAGCAGCCGGCAAGCCTCTGAGAGCCTGATGCCGTTGATGTAGTTCGGGAACGACTGTCCGTCGGCATTGGTGGCTAAGAGCCGATTGAGCACCTCGCGGCGCAGATTGAAGCGGTCGCAGATGTCTTGTCGCTGTATGTTGGCATTGGCATACAGGCGTTCGCTGCGGATGCATTGGTCTATCGTCTGGAAGAGTGCCATCGTGTTGTCTTCGTCTGCCGGGGATGCTGCCACCGACGGCTCGGGGGCAGGTGTCGGCTCTATGCTGAGCGCCTGGTTTATTTGGCGGATAAGCACTTGGTTCTTCTGCCTGATCCTGCGGTTCTGGAAGAAAACGTATGTGGCAAAGAAGAGCATGAGCAGCAAACCGACGACCGACGCGATGGCAACAATGGTCATCATCCGGCTGTGGCTCTCGGCCTGCTGGCGGAGCATCTGCTGTTCCAAAGCGTGATAGCGGTTGATATGTTCGCGGGCCGTGGCATCGCGGACGCTGCTTTCTATCTGCTGATAGACCTCTTCCATGCCCGCCTGCTCGCCCAGCGAGGAATAGACAGCGGTAAGGTGGGCCTGGGCTTGTGTGCGGTAGAAACTGATGTAGTCGGCACGCTCAGTGGAGTCCGTAGGCTCGCGGTAGGAGCCGTCATGATAGTCCTGCGGATGCTGTTCGTAGTCGTTGAGTCGGTCTATGATGCGACGCGCCAGCGGAATCGTCTCGATATATTTCCCTTCGATTTTGAGACGCCAGAGTTTGCGCTTCAAGGCAATCACCGTGGCATCGAGCCAGTTGAACTGCCGGCGCTCATGGCTGTCGAGGATGGCAATCACGCTGTCCAGTTTTGCCATGCCCCGTTCTCGCTGCCCCATCTGGAAGAGCGCCGCGCCTACCTCGGCCTCGGTGCGCAGTACCTCGGGCTCGGCATCTTCGCCCTGTTCGTGACACACCTCCACCAACTCCTGTGAACGTCGCAGCCATCGCATGGTGTCATGCTGTTGCCTGGCCACATAGACCAGCACTTCCAGAACATCCTGGCGCAGGCCAAGATTCGTCTTTAGGGAATCGTGAGTCAGAAGGCGCTCACCTATGCCCCGCGCCGTGTCGAAACGAATGCCCTCTTTTCCGTGGAGCAGGGAGTCAAGCACCTGCCCCATAACGCTCCAACTGTAGATGCGCGCCCTGAAGAAGTCGGCTCGCACCTCGCTCAGATTGCCCGCGATGACCGCCGAGTCAATAATCTGTAGTGCCAGTTCTGGCTGGTACTCATAGACCGCCATCGCCTTCTGCGCGGTGTAGATGGTGTCCTGCGGCTGCTGAGTTTGCGTTGTTTTGACACGTCCAGTACAGCCCGTCAAAAATAGCACGACAGCGGCAACGAGGGGAAAAAGGAACGACTGGATGCGGGACATGGGGCGGTGGGGAATTTATTCAAGTCCGTTTTTCTTCATCAGTCTGACCTCGTGGTTCGGGATGTTAATTGTAATTGCAGTCATAATGTCGTTACTTTTATCTATTCTGGCTACAAAGGTACAACTTTTTTCGGAAACTCTTCGCGCTTTGTCGTTAAAAGAAACGAAAAGCAGGTGAAAGTGTGTCGTTTTGTCACTTTCACCCGCCGATATAGTACAAACCACGTTTATTCTTTTGGTAGTTTGTCATACTCTTCTTTGCTCAACATCTCGAACCACTCCACGCCCGGTTTGTCGGGGTTGACTTCGTCTTCGGCCGTCACGACTCGGCCATCCGAGCGAGCTCGGCGGCTCTTGCTGCTCCGTCCGTTAGTGTTCGCTGCAAGGTGGGCGAAGCGAGAGTTGGGAGCAGCACCGTGCCAGTGGCGCACACCGGGAGGACACATCCTGCTCATTATTGCAAGTGGTTAAGAAATCACCCTTGCAGCGCAAGAGGCTGCAAGGGTGAGGTACATCGATATTGATCACAAGGGATCAGTTCTTCGTGATGGTGTAATCGTCGATCAGGAAGTTCTTACCGGGCTTCTTGGGATTCATGATGACGAGGTTGACGTTGGTGGTGGCATCGAGGCTGAAGGTGTGTGTAATCTTCGTCCACTGGCCTGCAGGAATGTCGTTGGTGTAATCGCCATAGACGTAGCTGCCCACGCTGCCGTCATCCTTGAGGGGCACATAGCCGGGACGTACGCTGCCGCCGTCGGCTTCGGGCTTGACATAGAACTCGATGGTGTAGTCGCCAGCTTCGAGGGTGAGCTCTGTGGAGGCCAGACGCTGATTGCCGCTGGTCTTACCTTCGACATTCACGGAGTAGCTGCCGCTGTGTGCGTCGCTGCTCTGGGAGAGGACTCCTTTCGTGCTGGCCGTGGTCGTTGACATCCACTGAGCGGGTACGCCGTCTGTCCATGTCTCGAAGCCGCCGTTGGTGAAGTCGGAGAGCTTGGCATAGCTGGTGCCTGGCGTGGGCTCCTCACCGGGGGCACTGCCGTCATCCTCGGTCTTGCCGTTGATGCTGTAGATGTAGCAGTCGCCTTGCGCGGTCTCGGGTGTATTGCCCATGTAATTGGTGAGTCTGGCATAGACGATGACTTCGTCGCCCACCTTGATCTTTGCATTGCCGTTGACCCACTTCTGGTTGCCGAGATAGAGGGCACGGAAGATGTAGAACTGATCGGTGGAGGTGCCGTCGTCGGAGATGTAGAAGGAGGCGTTGCCGTACTGGGCCGAGAACGGTTCCTTGACGCTGACGACCTTACCCTTGAGGTAGTAGGCTTCGTCGGTCTTGGCACCGGAAGCGAGAGCCGAGGCAATCTTGTTGGCGGCTACGCTGTTGTAGGGATCGGCCAGTGTGCCTGTACCCTTTGCTTCGCCGGCAGGACCAGGTGTCGGAGGCTCGTTACCGGCCGTCTCGCCATTGAGGCTGTAGATGTAGCAGTCGCCTTGTACGGTCTCAGGTGTGTTGCCCTGATAGTTGGTGAGCTTGGCATAGACGATGACTTCGTCGCCTTCTTTGATCTGCTTGTCGCTGCTCGTCCACTTCTGGTTGCCGAGATAGAGGGCACGGAAGACGTAGAACTGACCACCCTTGCTGCCATCATCGGAGATGTAGAAGGAGGCGTTGCCGTACTGGGCCGAGAACTGTTCCTTGACGCTGACGACCTTACCTTTGATATAATAGGCCTGGTCGGTCTTGGCGTTAGAAGCGAGGGCGCTGGCGATATTGTTGGCCGCCACGCTGTTGAGGGGATCTTCGAGGGTGCCAGTTCCCTTGGCGTCGCCGCCGGGTTCATCACCGCCTGCCGTCACACCGTTGAGGCTGTAGATCTCGCTGCCCTGGGTGAACTCCATGGTCTTGTTCTGGAAGTAGATGACCTGTCCGTAGACGATAACTTCGTCGCCGACTTTTATGTCATCGGTGCTCTTGAACTTGTCGCCTCCGAGTCCGTAGCCGCGATATACTTCGAGCTGGTCGGTGGTGGTGCCGTCGTTGGAGATGTAATAGGTGGCGTTGCCGAAGCTGCCTGTGTCAATCTCGTCGATCTTCGAGATGATGCCCTTGGTGTAGATCTTCGTGGCTGGAGGTCCGGCGGCGATGAGCTTGATGGTGGAGGGTACGTCGTAGGGATCGTCCTTGGTTCCAGAGCCTACGAGGCCGTCGATGGGCGTTGTGCCTCCTGCTGCTGGAGCCTGGCCCTTGGCAACCTTAATGCTCTTGACTTCCCACGTGGATGAGTAGCTGTCATGAGCGGTGTGCTTGAGGGCTATCTGCACCTTCGTGCCGATATATTCCTGCGGAATCTGGATGTTCTGGGTGATGTATGTGAAGGAGGATCCGAGTCCGTCCATGCTCATGGGCAGCTCCTTGAAGGACACCATGGTGGCTACGGGGCCGTCGTCGACGGGTGCCGGTGCGATGAGCAGCTTGTGGTCGGCATCGAGGGTCGTCTTGGCATAGTTGATGGCCTGGTCGATGACGATGTAGGCGCTGTCACATTCGGCGAGGTCAATGGCGGGGCTGTAGAGGTAGGTGACGCCAGGCCGGTTGCTCTTCTGTCCTGAGCCTTCCCAGTCGTCGTAGCCTGTGATGATGGCTCCGTAGCGTGAGTCGGCTTTCCATGAGATGCTGCCGCTCTCGCTCACCGACTGGAAGTCGCCGAGGCTGGCGGTGAAGGACTGGCTGAGGATGTAATCAGCTGTCGGGATGACGGGCGTGATGTTGTCCGACGGGATGTTGTAAGGTTCGGGCACATCCTCGCAGGCCGTGAACGTCCCGATTCCTATGGCTGCGCAAAGCAGCAGTTTCCAATACTTTTTCATATCTTGATGTATTTATTATTTTTCACTTTTCATTTTTCACTTCTCACTGTTTGATGTCTTCTTCGGCGCGGATGAGTATCTGCCATGTGTCGCGGTAGCGTGTGGCGATGCCGTAGAGCGTGACGGGCTGTGTCGGTATGACCATCTCAGCGAACTTGGCGTAGGTGCTGGTGCGGAGGACGAGCTTGTTCATGGACTCTCCGTTGAGGGTGTGGTGGACATATCCGTTGGTGGATCCGTTGTAGGTGAGGCTGGTGCCAGCCTTGTACTCAGGGGCAAAGGGCGTGGTGCCGTCAGCATCGCCGATGACGACGTTCTGCAGCCGCACGAGGTGTCCGCAGTAACGCTCCATGTCCATGTTGACGTCGAAGTCGATGGTGTCGATTTGAGCCATGTCATGTGTGGGTAGTATGCGGACGTGCTCTTCCCATTTCTCGGTGGTCATACGTCCTATGCTGCCATTGTACTCGTCGCCGAGCTGCGGCTGCTGTCCGTAGCCTCCGATGCATAGGTCTTTGAGGTCGATGAGTATCTGCTGGCCGACGCTGAGGAAGGGGAATAGGCCTGTGCCGTTGATGCCGACGATCATGGCTCCGGTGGCGTCTTGTATGCATATCTGCTTGTAGATGTTTCCGCCGATGTCGTTGCCGATGATCGTGGCGCGCAGCTTGATGTCGTCGCTGATGCGCTGGAAACCGCTGGCGGCGATGACGGAGGCGTACTTGGACTTGAGCTCTCCGATGGTCACCAGCTGAGCCTCATCCTCCTGGATGGTGTTGTTGCCGTAGGGCGGATTGGTCATGTCGGGCGTGTCCCAGTCGCCATCGAAGCAGGAGACGAAGGTAAAGGATAGAGCCAATAGTGCCAAACCTTTGTATATTGTCTGTGGTTTCATAACGATAAGTCTTATATTCGTATAATTCGTGTAATTCGTTGTGAGAAAGAAATCAGAACCTATAGTTGAGGTTGAGCATGAAGTTAAAGCCTTGGACGTAGTACTTCATCGGGTTCTTCTGGAAGTTGTAGGTGCGCTGTCCGCTGACCTCGCCTGTGGCCTGGTCGGTGGTGTAGCTGGAGCGGCTCTGCTCGAATCCTCCGCTGACGAGCTTGCGGTTGTTAAGGATGTTGGTGAGCATGAGGTTGACGCTGAGTGGGTTGTGTGCTACGCGGAACTGATGTCCTATGGAGCCGTCGAGCATGAAGCCTCCGTGGCCCTTGGTCTGTCCGGGCACGATCAGGCGGCCGTCGTTGTCCACGGCACCGGAGCGGATGAGGGTGCTCTGGTAGCGCAGCGAGGGGGCGTAGGAGAGGTAGATGCGGTCGTAGTAGTTGCCCTTGAGGTTGAACCACCATCCGCTGACGTTGTAGTTGATGCCGATGCTGCCCACGGTGAGTGGCGTGCTGGCCTCGCGCATACCTTTATTATATAAGGTCTCGCTGGTGACGGTGCCTTGTGTGGACAGCAGGTAGCTGACGTCGGTGTTCTTGGTGTACTTGGCGTCGGCCATAGACCCGATGAGGTCGATGCTGAGGCCTGAGGTCACCTTGAAGCGCAGGCCGAGCTCGACGCCGTAGAAGGCTTTCTCGACGCCTGTCATGCTGACGTAGGTGAATGAGTTGACATCGTCGTAGTAGTAGTTCTGCCATTCGTTCATGTGCATGCCGCGGTTGTAGTAGGCGGTGAGGTTAGCTCGCATCCAGCTGGTGGTGAGGGCATAGCCAATCTCGGCGCTGAACATATGTTCTACCTTGAGGCCGTCGATGTAGTTGTTGTTCATCTCGGCAGCCTGGAAGGCCGAACCGCCGTAGTTGCTGTAGGCCGACGGGGCGTAGGTCATGTAGCCCAGGCCGATGCCGACGACATTGCCTTTGCCCAGGTTGAGGTTAGTCCCTACCTTGACGCCTCCGTCGAGGAAGCGTGCCGTGCCGCTCTTGCCGTAGCTGTTGTCGGCAAAGAGTCCGTTGCGCATCTTACCGTCGCGCCACATCTGTGTGCCGCCGATCTTGGCGCTGACGAAGGAGTGTGCTATGCCACGGTCATAGACGTATTGTGCCCAGGCGGTGGCTTTTTGGACAACGATGTTGAAGTCGTAGCCGAAACGGTCGCCGACGCCTACACTGCCGCCGGGCTTGTTCATGTCATATTGCACGCGGCTGTCCGACTCGGCGTAGGTGCCGATGGCGTAGTTGTTGACATTGTGGAGGTTTTCGGCGCCCATCATGTCGGAGATGGTCTGGTAGTGGAAGCCTGTGTTGGAGGCCAGCTGCAGGCCGCCCTGCAGCTTGGAGAAGCGGTCGATGTCCCAGTTGAGTGTCGAACCGAGGTTGAAGGCCAGCAGGTCGTTGTGGCGGGCCAGCATATAGTAGGCTGCGTCGCCGCCTACCTTGTTCATCTGTGAATTGGCGTAGTAGAGCTTGTCCCACTGTATCTGGCGGTTGGCGCGGCAGGCTGTCCAGTAGTTGTAGCTCTCCTGCCAGGCGGCGACGTCGTTGTTGGAGCCGTCGGTGAGCCCCCAGACATCGTAGTTGTACGACGGGAAGTTCTTCCAATAGTCAGGCTTGGGGTTCTGGGCGTTGTTGTACTGTAGGCGTGTGCCGCTGTACATGGCGTATTTGCTGAAGAAGGACGTCGTCAGTTTGAGGTCGTCCTTGATCTTGAAGTCCCATGTGAGCAGCAGTGAGGGCTCATAGTTGTTGACAACGCGCGAGTTGCGCTTCTCGCCGTTCTGGTAGCCCCAATAGGGGTTATAGAGGTAGTTGTTGGCGAGCCAGTAGGCCTCGTCGGTCGATGCTCCCTGCTGTGCACGCTCGGTGGGGTTGCCCCACGTGGCGATGTTCAGGCTGTGGCGCTCGCCCCATTTCTTCTGCAATGAGAGGAAGTAGGCGAGTGAGTTGTAGAAGGTGCCTTGGACGGCGGCCGTCTGCATGTTGGCCCATCGGTAGCCCACGGTGCCGAAGAAAGCCCAGCCGCGCTCGTTCAGTCCCGTACCGAAGGTGTACATAGCTCGGGCGGTGTAGTTACGGTTGAGCGCAGAGAGGGTCACCTTGTGTCCGGCAGCATAGTTGCTGGCGCGGAAGTTGTAGTTGTTGGAGCCTCCGAGAGCTGCCATACTGAAGGTGTTGGACTCGAAAGGCGAAGCATAGTCGATGCTGCGTGTTGCATCGTTCATGCCGCCGATGGTGGAGTAGCTGAAGCGCCCGTTCTCGGCCGAGTTGACCTGCACGCCATTCATGTAGATATCATTGTACTTCTGGTCGAGCGCACGGAACTTGAAGCGCATCGGGCTGAAGAGATAGCCTACGTTGCTGGTGTAGAGGTTGGTACTGGAGTTGATCTGGATGACATCCTGTGTGACGTCAGCGTCCTCGTCGAGCTGCGACTCGGTGAAGATGAACGAGGTAGCCTCGTCCTTCAACGCCTTTTCCGTCTCGCTCGTTGCCGGCTCCTGTGCACACAGCGGTAGCGCACTGGCGAGTAGCACGGCTGATAAAAGAAGGTCTTTTCTCATTGGTAAAGGAAACAAAAGTAAGTATTTGGCTACAAAGAAAGCAAAAATAATTGAAATGCGGAAGTAAAAGAGTCTTTTTTTTCGTGGCGGACAACTTTTTTGTGTTTTTGTGCGGCTCATAACACTAAATCATTTATCTTTGCCACGAAAAATCCACTTTTACCTCAAAGACTATACTTATGCGTTCCTATTTTATCACTCTTCTCACCCTGGTCGTGCTGGCTTGTACGTCGGCTTCGGCTCAGGAGGCGCGTATCGCCATGTACGCCGTCGGCTTCTACAACCTCGAGAACCTGTTCGACACACAGCATGACGAGAACAAAAACGACTACGAGTACCTGCCCGACGGTGCCAACAAGTGGACCGAGCTCAAGTACAGCCACAAGCTGAAGAATATGTCGCGCGTCCTCGGTGAGATGGGCACCGATCGCATCCCTGTGGGATGTGCGGTGATCGGTGTCAGTGAGGTCGAGAACGCTCATTGCCTCAGCGCCCTCTGTGCACAAGAGCCTCTGGCGAAGCGTGGTTACAAGTTCTGTCACATCGAGGGGCCCGACCGTCGCGGTGTCGACTGCGGCCTGCTCTATAACCCCACTTTCTTCACCCCTTCGAAGGTATGGCTGCAGCCCTATGTGCTGCGCAAGGAAGGCAAGGTCGTCCTCGAACGTCCTACGCGTGGCTTCCTGACCGTGCAGGGCACGCTGGCCGGCGACAGCGTCACTGTGATTGTCTGCCACTGGCCCAGCCGCTTCTCGGCGTCACCCGCTCGTGTCTGGGCCGGACAGCAGGTGCGTGCCGAGAAGGACAGTATCCTCACTGCCAACCCGCAGATGAAGATCATCGTCATGGGCGATATGAATGACGATCCCTTCGACGAGTCCATGGCAAAGGCCTTGGGCGCACGCCGCAAGATGGGCGATGTCAAGGCGACGGAAATGTTCAACCCGTGGTGGCAGATCCTCCTTGATGGCCGTGGCACACTCAGCTATCAGGGCGGCTGGAATCTTTTCGACCAGATCGTCATGACGCCTAACTGCCTCGACGTGGATAAGAAGAAGGACTACTCTACGCTGACCTTCTACAAGGCTGAGATATTCCGCCGCGATTACCTCTTCCAGAGCGAGGGCAAGGCAAAAGGAGCACCCAAGCGGACACATGCCTCAGGGGTTTGGACAGATGGCTTCAGCGACCACCTGCCCGTCGTCACTTATTTCGTTCGTAGCCTCTGATTGCCACGTATAATTAGCAAAAAACACCTGTCAGCGGTGCCAAACGTTTAAAAAACGTTGAAAGATTGCTCAAGCGTGTTGCCGTCTCACGTTTTTTGCTTACCTTTGCGCGACTTAAGAGAAAGAATACGTATAATCAATAATTATAGATAGTAAATCATTAAATCGTAAATCAAAATGACAAGCTACAAAGAACTGGGTCTCGTTAACACCCGTGAAATGTTCAAGAAGGCTGTTGCTGGTGGCTACGCCATCCCTGCCTTCAACTTCAACACCCTCGAGCAGATGCAGGCTATCGTACAGGCTGCTGTGGAGACAAAGTCTCCCGTCATCATGCAGGTCAGCAAGGGCGCTCGCAACTACGCCAACGGCACCATCCTGCGCTACATGGCTCAGGGCGCTGTGGAATATGCTAAGGAGCTCGGTTGCCCCAATCCTCAGATTGTCCTCCACCTTGACCATGGCGACAGCTTCGAACTCTGCAAGG
>CAMOSA010000061.1 GCA_946624335.1 uncultured Prevotellaceae bacterium | reverse complement strand
ACTACACCTTCATCTGGGGTATGGCGGGCGAGAACCTCTACTACAACGACAAGGATAATATCCCCGTTATCGATATCAAGTGACGGCTCCCTTATACGTCAGCTCACACTCACATAAGAACCGCAGCACCCTCATCGGTGCTGCGGTTCTTCCTTTTCGCTTGAATGCCAAAGTCTTCTGCCTCGAACGCCTATGTCTCTCAGCTCACCTGCGGGAGAGCGCGTAGGAAGGCTGCGAACCAGGCGTGGTACGTCTTCACCCTCTTTGCCGGTGCTGACGTTATGTCCTCTTGTTCCGAAAGAAATCCTGGATGAGGCGGGCGCAGTCCTCGGCGAGGATGCCCGAGGTGACTTGTGTCTTGGGGTGCAGGGCGCTGGGAGCATAGCGCGTGTAGCCTCGTTTGGGGTCGGCGGCGCCGTAGACGAGGCGCCCGAGTTGTGCCCAGGCGATGGCACCGGCACACATCGTACAAGGCTCGAGGGTGACGTACAGCGTACACTCGTTGAGGTATTTGCCCCCGAGGGCCGTTGCTGCTGCCGTGATGGCCTGCATCTCGGCGTGCGCCGTCACATCGACGAGCCGCTCGGTGAGGTTGTGCGCCCGGGCTATGAGCTTGTCGCGGCACACGACGACGGCGCCTACGGGTACTTCGCCGTCGGAGGCCGCCTGGCGGGCGTCGGCCAGTGCCAGCTGCATAAAGTGTTCGTCTGTGGACATCATGGGGTGGCGGTCGTTACTTTTTTTGCGCTGCAAAGGTAAGGAAAAGTTGAGAGATGAGTTATGGACGTTGATGTTTTTTTGTCCGAAAAGCGTAAAAAGAGTGAGTAGAAAGTGAAAAATGACGTCCGAAAAGCGAAAAAGGCTTAAAAGAGCAGTCCCCTTTGGCAGAAAATGCCTATCTTTGCACCCTATTAAACGTTCGACAGAAAATCACTATGGGAAAAATAATTGCTTTGGCCAATCAGAAAGGCGGCGTCGGCAAGACGACGACCTCGATGAACCTGGCTGCCTCGCTGGCCACGCTGGAGCAGCGCGTGCTGCTCGTCGATGCTGACCCTCAGGCCAATGCCTCCAGCGGCCTGGGCATTGATGTCCAGACGGTTGAGACGAGTCTCTACGACTGCCTGGTGGGGGGCGCTGACATCCGCGAGGCCCTCTTCGAGACTGATGTGCCGGGCCTCGACCTCGTGGCAAGCCACATCAATCTGGTGGGCGCTGAGATAGAGATGCTGAACCTGCCGTCGCGCGAACGCGTCATGGCTGGTCTGCTGCGCCCGCTGCTGAAGGACTATGACTATATCCTCATCGACTGTTCGCCGTCGCTGGGCTTGATCACGGTGAATGCCCTTACCGCCGCCGACTCCGTCATTATCCCCGTGCAATGTGAATATTTCGCGCTGGAGGGTATCTCCAAGCTGCTCAATACGATCAAGATTATCAAGCAGAAGCTGAATCCCCAGCTGGAGATCGAGGGCTTCCTGCTGACGATGTTCGACTCACGCCTGCGCCTCTCCAATCAGGTGAAAGACGACGTGCAACGCCACTTCCAGGAACTGGTGTTCCAGACCGTCATCAACCGCAACGTCAAGCTGGCCGAGGCGCCGGGCCACGGCGTACCCGCCATCCTCTATGACGTGGACAGCGCCGGAGCGCGTAACCACCTGGAGCTGGCTAAGGAAATCATGGAGAAGAACGCTTCGAGAAATTAAAGATTATAGAGGAAAGATATAGAAAGAGAATTAAGAATGGCACCGCATAAGAAATATCCAGCTTTGGGCCGTGGCCTGGACGCCCTGATCCAGACCGACGAGGTACACACCGAGGGCTCGTCGAGCATCAACGAGATCGAGCTCTCGCTGATTCACCCCAACCCCAACCAGCCCCGCCACGAGTTTGACGCCGAAGCGCTGCAGGAGCTCTCCGACAGCATCCGCGAGATTGGTATCATCCAGCCCATCACGCTACGCAAGCTCGACGACGGGACCTACGAAATTATTGCCGGCGAGCGCCGCTGGCGCGCCTCGCAGATGGCGGGGCTGAAGGTCATTCCCGCTTATATCCTCACGGCCAGCGACGAGAATGTGATGGAGATGGCCCTCATCGAGAACATACAGCGTCAGGACCTGAACGCCCTGGAGATAGCCTTGGCCTACCAACACCTGCTCGAACAATATGGCATGACGCAGGACCGCCTGAGTGAACGCGTCGGCAAGAAGCGCGCTACGGTGACCAACTACCTGCGACTGCTGAAGCTGCCGGCCAGCATACAGATGGCGCTGCAGAACCGCGAGCTCGAGATGGGCCATGCCCGTGCTTTGCTCTCGCTGGACGACCCGGCGCTGCAGCTGAAGGTCTTCGCCGAAGTGCAACGCGACCATCTCAGCGTGCGACGCGTGGAGGAACTCGTGCGGCGGCTCACGCAGGGCGAGAGCGTCAGCGTAGGACAGCAGCGGCTGCGCCCCCGGCGCTCGACACTGAGCCACGAGTATGCCATGTTGAGGGATAACCTCTCAAAATGTTTCCAGACAAAGGTGCAGTTCACCTGTTCGGACAAGGGGAAGGGTAAGATCACCATTCCTTTTGCCAACGAAGAGGAGATGGAACGCATCGTGGCACTGCTGGACAAACTGAAAAACTGATCGGCAACTGCAAACAGGACATCAGACATTGAAGGGTCTAAGTAAATACATAGGTCTATTGGCTACCGTGCTCACACTGAGCGGGGTTCCGGCGACGATGACGGCGCATGGCTTTGCCATGCACGCTCCGGCAGTTAGCATAAGCGCACCGGCAGTTAGCACAAGCGCTCCGGCAGTTAGCACATTCGCTCCGGCTGATAGCACAAGCGTACCGACAGACAGCACATCTGTGCCAGCCGACAGCCTGCTCGCCGTCGCCCCCCTCGAGGAACGTGTAGCCCGCGAGGGGGCCAAGGCTGACAGCTTGGCTGCACGCATCGCGCAGACCACCATCGTCGCCGACTCCATGACCCTCTCGCGTGCCGACAGCGTTGCCACGGCTATTGTCGAGGCGATGCGTCCAGCGTTCCGTCCCGATCCGACGCGAGCCCTGTGGCTCAGCCTCGTGCTGCCTGGGGCAGGACAGATCTACAACCATAAATATTGGAAACTACCCATCATCTATGGCGGATTCCTCGGTTGCGCTTACGCCCTCAACTGGAACGGGCAGATGCTCAGCGACTACTCGCAGGCCTACCTCGATATCATGGACAGCGACCCCAACACGAAGTCCTACGAGAAGATGCTTCCGCTGAACTATAACATCGCGGGCCGCGAGGAGCAGTTCCAGGAAATCTTCAAGAACAAGAAGAACTACTATCGCAAGTACCGCGATATGAGTATCATGGCCTTTGCCGCCGTCTATGCGCTCAGCGTCATCGACGCCTACGTCGACGCCGAACTCTCGAGCTTCGATATCTCTGAGGACCTCTCGCTGCAGGTGCAGCCGGCCGTCATCGCGCCACCGGCCGACCGCCACTTGGGTCAGGGCAACGCATGGCGGTATCAGGGGCTGGGACTGACCCTCAGCCTGAGGTACTGACCCGTAAGGACAAGAAAATAAATAATAAATATATACGATTAAGACATAAAAGATGAGACACCACCTATCCATAGCTATCCTCTCCGCACTCATGGCCACTGCGCCCTCAGCACTGTATGCCCAGGACGTCTACGACGACGAGGACGATGACGACGACGATGTCGAGTACGTGGACGACCCCCTGTCCGATGACGGTGAGATAGCCTTGCCCGAGGGCATGACCACGGAGCTCGACAGCCTGCTGACCGAGTGGAACAACCGTAGCTACCTGATCCCCGATGGCGACTGTACGACGGGTGAGAACCCGGAATTCGACAAGGAAACTTATATCCATCGCCTGCAGCGGCTGCCCAACGTGATCGAGATGCCCTACAACGACGTCGTGCGCAGTATGATCGATCAGTACACAGGCCGTCTGCGCCGTACGGTGAGCATTATGCTGGGCGCCAGCAACTTCTATATACCCATCTTCGAGGAGGCGCTCGAAGCCTATCAGCTGCCTTTGGAGCTGAAGTACCTGCCCGTCATCGAGTCGGCCTTGAACCCCATGGCTGTCAGTCGTGCGGGAGCCGTAGGCCTTTGGCAGTTCATGATCACTACGGGCAAGCAGTACGGTCTGGAGATCACCAGCCTCATCGACGAGCGCAAGGACCCCATCAAGGCCAGCTACGCCGCGGCCCACTACCTGAAGGACCTCTACGACATCTTCGGCGACTGGTCGCTGGCCATCGCCTCCTACAACTGCGGTCCCAATAATGTCCGTAAGGCCATCACGCGTGCCGGCGGCGAGCGCGACTATTGGAAGATCTACCCCTACCTGCCCCGTGAGACGCGTGGCTATGTACCCGCCTTCATCGCTGCCAACTACGTGATGAACTACTATTGCGAGCACAATATCTGTCCGGCATCGACTATGCTGCCCGCATCGACGGACACCGTGCGCCTCAATCGCAACCTGCACGTCGACCAGATCGTGGCCAAATGCAACGTACCGGCCGACGAGGTGCGGGCGCTGAACCCGCAGTACCGGACAGCCCTCATCCCCGGCGACAGCCATACCTGCACCCTGCGCCTGCCCACCCTGGCCATGAACGCCTTCATCGAGGCCGGCGACAGCATCTACAGCTATCGTGCCACGGAACTGCTCACGAGCCGCCGCGAGATAGAGATCGCGCAGGACGAGAGCCCCGCACGCAAGAGCAAGGTGTCGACGCGCAAGGGACGTCGCGGACGCAGCAGAGGGCGTGGAGGCAGCTCCGTTACCGTACGCCGAGGCGATAACCTCGGTGCCATAGCACGACGCAACGGCACCACGGTGGCCAAGCTGCGCCGACTCAATGGTTTGAGAGGCAACAACATCAGGGCCGGACAAAAACTGAGGGTGAAATAAACGCTAAAACAACGATTACGCTCTATGGACGACGACGCCATCCGACAAGCTCAACAAGACGAAGAAATGGTGCAGCAGGCCTTCCAGCATCTGCTCGACACGTATCTCGCTTCGCCTCACCGCAAGAAAGTCGACATCATCACCAAGGCTTTCTACTTCGCCAAGCAGGCGCATAAGGGAGTGCGCCGTCTCTCCGGCGAGCCTTATATCATGCACCCGCTGGCCGTGGCGCAGATCGTCTGCGGCGAGATCGGGCTGGGCTCCACCAGCATCTGTGCCGCACTGCTGCACGACGTCGTCGAGGACACCGAATACACCGTCGAGGACCTGACCAACATCTTCGGCGAGAAGATAGCCCAGATCGTCGACGGATTGACGAAGATCGCGGGCGGCATCTTCGGCGACAAGGC
This sequence comes from uncultured Prevotellaceae bacterium, assembly GCA_946624335.1. Lineage (GTDB taxonomy): Bacteria > Bacteroidota > Bacteroidia > Bacteroidales > Bacteroidaceae > Physcousia. The sequence continues at coordinate 7,349 of CAMOSA010000061.1, read as the reverse complement.
CTCGGCACAGGCCGAGTCGTTCAAGAAGCTGCTGCTGACGATGAGCGATGACATACGCGTCATACTCATCAAGATCAGCGACCGCCTGCACAACATGCGGACCCTCGGTTCACAACCTCCACACAAGCAATATAAGATCGCGGGCGAGACACTCTATATCTACGCCCCGCTGGCCAACCGCCTCGGTCTGAACCTCATCAAGGAGGAGCTGGAAGACCTGAGCTTTCAGTATGAACAACCCGAGGCGCACGCCAAGATCTGTGAGCAGCTCGAGCAGATACGTCCGCACCTCGACGACTCGTTCCGCACGTTCATACTCCCCATACGTCAGCGCCTCGACAAGCTCGGTTTCCACTACGACATCAAGGCCCGTATCAAGCGACCCTTCAGCATCTGGATGAAGATGCAGCACAAGCACGTCAGCTTCGAGGAGATCTACGACCTGTTGGCCGTGCGCATCATCTTCGACCCGCTGAGCGAGGAGAGCGAAATCCCCGACTGTTTCCAGATCTACGCCGCCTGCACGGCCATCTATCGTGCCCACCCCGACCGCTTCCGCGACTGGCTGAACAACCCCAAGAGCAATGGCTATCAGGCACTGCACACTACCCTGATGAGCCCTCAGGGCCGGTGGATAGAGCTGCAGATACGTTCGCGCCGCATGGACGACATGGCAGAGCGCGGCTTCGCGGCCCACTGGAAATACAAGGAGGGCAGCAAGGACACGTCGGCCAGCGAGACGGAGCTCGACAAATGGCTCGCCACCATCAAGGAGCTGCTCGATGATCCCCAGCCCTCGGCTATGGACTTCCTCTCGACGATACGCCTGAACCTCTACTCTTCCGAGATTCTCGTCATCACGCCGAAAGGCGAGTTCAAGACGATGCCGGCCGGATGCACCGTGCTCGACTTCGCCTTCGTCATCCACTCGGAGCTCGGCACGCGCTGTATCGGCGCCAAGGTCAACCATCAGCTCGTGCCCATCAACTACGAGCTGAAAAGCGGCGACCAAGTCGAGGTGCTCTCGTCCAACAGCGCTCACGTCGTACCCGAATGGCTCGATATCGCCACGACAGCCAAGGCAAAGAACAAGATTTCCGCCGTGTTGCGCAAGGAGCGTCGGCGACAGCAGAAAGCGGGCGAGGACCTGCTCGAAGACTGGTGCATCAGTCATGAGATGGTGGCCAACAGCCTCGTCCTCGACCGTCTCGTCAAAGCCCATCAGACGGCGTCGCGCGAGGAACTGCTCATCGCCATCGGCGCCGGCAAGGTCGTGCTCGACGACGATGACCTGACCGCCGTCCGCACCGATGACAGCAGCCCCAAACAGCCCAGCCGCAGCAGCTGGAAACGTTTTGTGCCGTTCCTCAAGAGCCGTAACAAGGCAGGCGGTATCGAACTCGCCGCCGACGAGGGAAAGCCGCTGCCGCCCGTGGATCGCAAGAAACCCCTCTACCTGAGCGAGGAGAACATAGGGCGCGTCACGCTCTGTCCCGACTGCCATCCCATACCCGGCGACGAAGTGCTCGGATACGTCGACGAGCAGAACCGCATCATCATACACAAACGCGGCTGCGAGATTGCCAATCGCCTCAAGAACGTCGACGGCAATCATATCATCGCCGTCTTCTGGGACACACACAAGAAGATCTATTTCTCAGCGACGCTGCACATGGAGGGCATCGACCGCGTAGGCATCATCAAGAGCCTCACGGACGTCGTCACGCAGCAGCTCAACGTCAACGTGCATCGCCTCTCCATCGCCGCCAACGACGGCATCTTCCAGGGCGATATCGAGCTGAGCGTCTTCGACACCGAAGACCTCGACGTCATCATCAAGAACATCAAGAAGATCGACGGCATCGAGGAGGTCATACGCATCAGCTGAGCCGCCGTCGCCGCCGTTGCCGGGCCCTTCGTCCTGTATTCACTTTGCTACAAAACATTTTGGCTATGAAACATATTTTCACCACACTACTGATCCTGCTGCTCGCTCATGGCAGCGCAGCAGCCGCCAAGACAACCTTGGTAACGCGCATTGACCCGACCGACTGGTATGTCGGCCTGCGCCATTCCTCGTTGCAGCTGATGGTCTATGGCACAGGCATCCGCGAAGCCTCCGTCACCACAGCCCGCACCGATGTACGCATCGACTCGCTCGTCCGTCTCGACTCACCCAACTATCTGCTCGTCTACCTCGACGTCAAGGACGCCGCCGCGGGCTCTCTGCCCCTGACGTTTCGGCTGGGACGTAAGCAGCAGACCGTCGACTACCAGCTGAAGCGTCGCGAGAAGGAGGGTGCGGCACGTCAGGGCTTCACTAATGCCGACGTCCTCTACCTGCTGATGCCCGACCGTTTCGCTCAAGGCCCCCATCATCCCAAGCAGGTGCCGGGACTCCACCACTACGTCGAGGACCGCACACAGCCCAGCCTGCGCCACGGAGGTGACCTCGAGGGCGTTCGACAGCACCTCGACTACTTCGACCAGCTGGGCGTCACTGCCTTGTGGTTCACGCCCATCCTCGAGAACAACTCGCCCGACGACCACGGCGCCTCGACCTATCACGGCTACGCCACCACCGACTACTATCGTGTCGACCCGCGCTTCGGCACCAACGCACAGTACCGGGCCCTCATCGACGAGGCTCACGCCCATGGTCTGAAAGTGGTCATGGACATGATCTTCAACCACTGCGGCTTCGACCATCCCTGGGTGGCAGACCTGCCCGCACGCGACTGGCTCAATACCTCGTCGTGGCTGCCCGGGCACGACCGTCGCGACCGTGACGGCGCCGTGCACACCGCCGACGGCTACGTCCAGACGTCATATAAGATAACGCCCGTCTTCGACCCCTATGCCTCCGACGTCGACAAGCGCGAGACCGTCGACGGATGGTTCGTCTCGACGATGCCTGACCTCAACCATCGCAACCACCACCTCATGACCTATCTCATACAGAACTCCATCTGGTGGATAGAGACGGCCGGCATCGACGGCATACGCATGGACACCTACCCCTACGCCGACGCAAGGGGCATGGCACGATGGATGAAGACCCTCGACGAAGAGTATCCCAACTTCAACGTCGTCGGCGAGACATGGGTCACTGAGCCCGCCTACACCGCCGCGTGGCAGAAGGACTCGCCGCTCACGCCCTACAACTCCTACCTCAAGACGGTCATGGACTTCAGCTTCTTCGACAAGCTCGCCAAGGCCAAGCACGAAGAGACCGACGCCTGGTGGGACGGCTACAACCGCCTCTACAACAGCCTGCTCTACGATTATCTCTACGTCGACCCGTCGCACGTCATGGCCTTCGTCGACAACCACGACACCGACCGCTTCCTCGAGCACACGCAGGACGCCGCACGTCTGCAGGGCGCCCTGGCCCTGTTGCTGACGCTGCCGCGCATACCACAGCTCTACTACGGCACCGAGATCCTCATGAACGGGACGAAGGAGGTGAGCGACGGATATGTCCGGACGGACTTCCCCGGCGGCTTCCCCGGCGACGAGCGCAACGCCTTCACCCCCGAGGGACGCACGCAGCCCGAGCAGCAGATGTTCCAGTGGCTCAGCCGACTGCTGCACTGGAGGAAGGGCAACGAGACCATCACACGCGGCTACACGACACAGTTCATGCCGTGGAAGGGCGTCTATGTCGTCGCCCGGCGATGGCACCGCAATACCGTCATCACCGTCATCAACGGCACCAGCCGCGAGGCCACCTTCGAGGTCGCACGCTTTGCCGAACTGCTCGACACCACCGCCACGGCCACCAGCCTCGACGCCGTCGACGTGCCCACCGGCCGCCGCTTCGACCTCAGCCACGACGTCTTGCTCGCTCCGCGCGAGGCGCTCGTCCTCGAACTCCAGTAGCAGCAAAAAACTCACCATTTTTTTGGCACACCCGCGAATATTCGCTACCTTTGCCCCTGAAATCGACGACGTATTCACGCTCATATACCAAAAAGCAGTAAACCATGGCTTTCAATCCCGACAAAGACCTGAAGCAATATTACTCTATTGCCGAAGTCAGTGAGATGTTCGGCCTGCCCGCATCTCTCCTGAGATATTGGGAGAAGGAATTCCCCACGATCAGACCTAAGAAAGGCGGCAACAATGTCCGGATGTACACCAAGGAGGACATCGAAGAGATACGCCTCATCAACGACCTCGTGAAGGTGCGCAACATGAAACTGGCAGCAGCGCGCGAACTCATCCAGCGCAACCGCGAGGGCGCAAAGAACAGCAGCGACCTGCTCGTGCGCCTCACCTCCGTCCGCGAGCAGCTCGTCGAAATCAAGCGTACGCTCGAGGCTATCGTGTAATTATCTTACATTTATATTCATGAGAATCAAACTGACACTGCTGCTGACGTTCCTCTCGTTATCGGTCAGCGCACAGCGTGAGAACCTCTTCACCATCGACGCTCAGGTGCGTACGAGAGGCGAATATGACAACGGCGCCCACCACCTGCGCAATGAGGGCGTCGAGCCCGTGCTCTTTGTCGGCAACCGCACACGCCTCACCCTGGGCTATCAGCGTAAGAATCTCGAGTTGCGCGCCTCGGGACAGTACACAGGCATCTGGGGCGACGAGAGCCAGCAGAAGAGCTCGCGCCACCTCTCGCTCAACGAGGCGTGGGGCAAGCTCAACTTCCAGCCCGGCATCTTCGTGCAGCTCGGCCGAATGCCCCTCGCCTATGACGACGAACGGATCCTCGGCGCCTCCGACTGGAGCCTGACCGGCTATTGGCACGACGCCCTGCGCGTGGGGTTCGAGAACCAGACCCATCAGGCACACCTCTTCGCCACCTATCTCCAGGACAACGATAATACGCGCGGCGGCTACTACACACAGCCCATGCCCTACAAGCAGATGCAGGGACTATGGTATCACCTGCAGCTGCTGCCCGAGATGCCCCTCGGCATTTCCGTCACGCTGCTCAACACAGGCACCGAGTCCGGCACACAGAAAAGCGGCAAGACACGATGGCTGCAGACGATGGGAGGACACCTCACCTTCCAGCCCTACCACTTCAACGTCGCCGCCTCCTTCTACTACCAGCGCGGCAAGGACGCCACGTCGGACCGCGTCGGAGCCTTCATGGCCAGCGGACGCCTCGGCTACGAGTTCCCCGACATCATCAGCCTGCGCGCCGGCTTCGACTATTTCAGCGGCAACGACGGACTCAACGCCAACCAGCACGCCTTCAACCCCCTCTTCGGCACGGGCCACAACTTCTTCGGCGCCATGGACTACTTCACCGGGCGCATCAACTTCGGACTGCAAGACATCACGGCCGGCCTCACCGCACACCTCACCAAGGACATCACCCTCGACGCCGACTACCATTACCTGAGCATGGCCGAGATCGTCTATGGCTTCGACATCGACAGACCCATCGGCCACGAAGTCGACATCAAGTGCGACGCACGCATCTTCAAGGACGTCACCCTGCAGGCCGGCTATTCGATGATGTTCGGCACGCCGACGCTCGACGTCATACAGAGCGGCGACCACACCCGTTGGCACGACTGGGCCTGGATCTCGCTGAACATCAACCCGCGCCTGTTCCTTACCAAGTGGTGACGCCGTGACCTCCCTGACCCTCTTCGAGCTCAACAACCTCGTCCGCGAGGTGCTGCGCCAGACCCTCGACGACAGCTACTGGCTCTGTGCCGAGCTCGCCGAGGTGCGAGTGGCGCAGAACGGACATTGCTACGTCGAGTTCATCGAGAAGGACGAGGCCGGCAAGGGCTTCGTCGCACGGGCACGCGGTACCATCTGGGCGCGGCAGTACCATCTGCTGGCACCCCTCTTCGAGCACGCCACCGGCGAACGACTCCGTGCCGGACTGAAGGTGCGCGTGCAGGTCACGGTGGAATTCCATGAGCTCTATGGCTACGCCCTCAACGTCATCGACATCGACCCCTCCTTCACCCTCGGCGATATGGCCACGCGCCGACGTGAGATCCTGGCACAGCTCAAGGCCGACGGCATCATCGACGACAACCGTCAGCTCGCGCTGCCGACCCTCGTCCAGCGCATAGCCATCGTCTCCTCAGCCGCCGCCGCCGGCTATGGCGACTTCTGCAACCAGCTCCAGCACAACGACTATGGCCTCGCCTTCTACCCACGCCTCTTCCCCGCCGTCATGCAGGGCAGCAATGTCCAGGAGAGCGTCCTCGCTGCCCTCGGCGCCATCGCCGACGACGCCGCGCGGTGGGATGTCGTGGTCATCATACGCGGCGGCGGCGCCACCAGCGACCTCGCCGATTTCGACTCCTATCCCCTTGCTGCCGCCGTCGCCCAGATGCCCCTGCCCGTCATCGTCGGCATAGGTCACGAGCGCGACCAGACCGTGCTCGACTTCGTCGCCCACACGAGCGTCAAGACGCCCACCGCCGCCGCCGCTTTCCTCATCGACCATGGTGCCGGACAGCTCGCCGCCCTCGACGTGCTGCGCCAGCGCGTCACCACGGCGGCGCGGACACGCCTCCAGACCGCCCTCCTGCGCCTCCAGCGCCTGGGCGCCCTTCTCCCCCACGCCTTCGCCGCCGCCGGCGCGCGCCACCGTGAGGCCCTGCAGCAGATAGCCCTACGCCTGAGCACGGCGGCGCCTGCCCGTCTGCTCGCTGCGCGCAGCCGACTCTCCGACCTCCAGCTACGCATCACCCAGATGCCCGGACTCATCATCCGCCAGCACACCTTCAGCCTCGTCAGCCTCCGACAGCGCCTCGCAGCCCTCGACCCCCGGCAGCTGCTGCGCCGTGGCTACAGCATCACCTATGGCCCCGACGGCAAGCTCCTGCGGCACGCCGACGACATCCATCCGGGCGACACCATCACCACGCGTATCATCGACGCCACCCTCACCTCGACGGTCAACGGCCGCGAGCTCCACCCTGCCGCCGACCCCTCCACGCCGCCCTCCGCATGACGCGGCTCCGCCCCTTCTTTCGGTAGGTAGATGCACACAATTAGTTTTCTATGATAACAACGAATTATTCAAATTAAACGAATTACTTCCATCTGTGGGGATGGAGGCGAGAATTCGTATAATTAGTATCATTCGTTGTAGAAAGGAATCATATCAATTGTTCCATTAGTTTTCTATGATAACAACGAATTATTCAAATTAAACGAATTACTTCCATCTGTGGGATGGAGGCGAGAATTCGTATAATTAGTATCATTCGTTGTAGAAAGAAATAATATCAATTGTTCCGTTAGTTAGAAAAAGAGCCCCCCCCTACATCGCTCTCTCAGCGTGTAAAGAGGTGGGTCATTCGTCATTCGTCATTCGTCATTCATCATTCGTCATTCATCATTCGTCATTC
>CAMOSA010000060.1 GCA_946624335.1 uncultured Prevotellaceae bacterium | reverse complement strand
GAAACCGCAATAGAGCGCGGGACTTTTCCCGTAGTTGCGGCGGAAACAGATGCCCTTAACTTCAGGATTCTCGGCGGCCAGACGCTCGATGACCCGCCACGACGAGTCGGTGGAACCGTCGTTGACAAAGATGATTTCATAGGTGAAGCCGTGGGCATCCATGACGCGCTTTATCCACGCGTGAAGCTCGGGCAGCGATTCGGCTTCGTTGTAAAGGGGTACGATGACTGAGAGGTCCATTTTATGTGAATGACGAATGACTAATGTCGAATGACGAATGACGAATGACCGTACTCCCCCCTTGAGAACAGAGAGAGGCATTACCTCTTGAAGGAGAAGAGGGCTGTCGGGAAGGCGAAGAAAGTGGCGAGGAGGACGTTCCAGAAGAGGAACTGCAGGGCGATGTGCGATGGCGGCGTCGCGGCGAATGTCGTCAGCGCCTCGTCGAAGAGGGCCTGCACGTCCTGCCCCGGCATCATCTGAGCGAGCATCTCCTGCATCTCGGGCATGGCGATCATCTCGGAATAGGCGCGCACCAGACGGCCGCCGTCGATGTAGGCGAAATAGATATACTGTGCCGCGGTGCACAACAGCGCTGCGCCAAGGAACATCATCCAGGCCATATACCACGCCCGCCGCAGCGGCAGCGGAGCAATCTGCTCACGGAAGCCACGCAGGAGCCACACGCCGAGCGGCACAGAGCACACCCCCAGAAGAAGACTGAGGTTGCCGGTCAGGGGCGTCGTGAGCCCCGTAACCCCTATCATCGCCAAGGCGAAACTGCCGACCCAGCACAGGCCGACCCACAAGCCATAGTAGGCTGCATAGGCCCGTGTCTGCCGGGCCTCACTCACTTGATCTTTCATATATGTTTTCAGCCCCCTCCGACTCCCCCAAAAGGGGAGAGAATCGTTGCCTGTGGAGGCAAGGGGACAATCCATTTTTATCTTTTCAATTAATTTTTAATTTTTATCTTTTCATTTTTAATTCCCCTCAGGTAATCCTCGAAGTAGCGCGTAATGCGTTCGTGGAGGTGTACCTGGTCGGTGCCGAACATATTATGTCCGTCGCCCGGGTAGGTAAACAGGTCGGGTTGCGTGCCGGCATCGATGCAGGCGCGGATGAAGGACAGCGTGTGCTGGGGCACGCAGGTGGGGTCGTTGTAGCCCAGAATAATCTGCAGGCGCCCCTTGAGGTTCTTGGCCTTGGGCAACAGGCTGCTAGAAGCGTAGCCCTCGGCGTTCTCCTCGGGGCGGTCCATGTAACGCTCGCCGTACATCACCTCGTAGTATTTCCAGTCGATGACGGGCCCGCCGGCGACGCCCACCTTGAAGACGTCGGGGTAGGTGCACATCAGGTTCGTCGTCATGAAACCGCCATAGCTCCAGCCGTGTACGCCGAGGCGGTCGGCGTCGACGTAGGGCTGCGACTTGAGGAACTCGACGCCGCACAACTGGTCGCGCATCTCCTCGTCGCCCAGGTGGCGGAAGGTGGCCTGCTCAAACTTCAGGCCGCGGTACTGCGAGCCGCGGTTGTCGAGCACGAAGACGACGTAACCCAGCTGGGCCATATAGATCTCCCATCCGCGGAAGTAATAGCCGCGCGACGCCTGCACGTTATGGGCGTGGGGGCCTCCGTAGACGTAGACGACGGTGGGATATCGCTTCGAGGCATCAAAGCCGACAGGCTTGATGAGACGGTAATAGAGATCCGTCGTGCCGTCGGCGGCCTTGATGCTGCCACTGCTGATCTCGGGCACCTCGTAGTCCTGCCACGGGTCGGCAGCCGTGAGGAGCCCTACCCCATCCTTGCCCGTGAGCGAGGGGGCGTGACGCAACAGCGCCGAGGGGTCCTGAGGCAAGGGCGTGCCCTTATTCGTCGAGAAGAGCGTGACCTGGCGCGTCACCGTGGGCGAGGAGTAGGTGTCGATCAACCTCGAGCCGTTGGCGCTGAGCGAGGCCAAGTGTACGCCCTCGCCGGCACCGATGAGCTTCAGCTTGCCCTTGCCGCTGACGGGGGCGCTCCACACGGTGTGGTGCAGGGGGTGTGTCACGTTGCCGACGAAGAGCGCCGTCCGAGCCTGCTCGTTGAAGCCCAGGAAGTCGCGCACGACATATTCGCCGGGCGTCAGCAGGCTGACGCGCTTGTGGTCGCACACCGTGCCACCGCCGCTGGCATTACGCCATTCGGGATACACGTTCTTGCTGAAATCGATGAGGTAGAGGTGGTTCCAGTTGTCACGCTGGCTCTGCATGACGGCCTTCGTAGCGTCCCACGGCAGGAAAGTCAGGCCGTGCAGCGGCTCGACATACTTCGGGTGGCGCTCCTCGACGACGGGCTCCGCGTCCTTCTTGCCCGTGGCGGCGTCGTAGCCGAAGAGCTGCATGAAGTCCTGACCACGGTTGAGCTCGAAGACATAGAGCCGGCGACTGTCCGGCGACCACGAGAGGTTCGTCATATAGTCGGTCGCGGGCTTGTCATTGGCCAGCCAGAGCGTGCTGCGGCTCTCGAGGTCGTAGACGGCGACGCTGACGTCCTCCGTCTCGCAGCCCGCCATGGGGTATTTGTCGACGTACGTGGCAGCGATGCGCTGCGTGATGTCCACCTGGGGGTATGAGGGTATGCGGCTCTGGTCCTTCTTGTAGAAGGCCAGGCGCCGGCCGTCGGGGCTCCAGAAAAGGCCGCCCGAGATGCCGAACTCGTTACGGCTGACGCTGTAACCGTAGACGATGTCATCGTCGCCGTCGCGCGTCAGCTGGCGCTGCTCGCCGTCGGCCGTCGTGACGAACACGTTGCTGTCAATGCAGTAGGCCAGGGCGCGGCTCTCCTTGCTCCACGCCAGTTCGTTGGCGCCATCGGGGATTGCCACGCGCCACGCCACGTTGCGCTGCTCGAAGTCGACGAGAATAATCTCCTTCGGAGACTGGACTTTCACCAGAGGCTTATCGGCATAAGGGAAGCTAAGGCCCGTGCACGAGCGCACCAGCTTCTCACCGAGAATGGCATTGAGGTCAGCGGCCGTGAACAGCACGCGGCCACGACGCCCGTCGGCATCGATGCACTGCACCTGCTCCACCGTGAGCTCCAGAGGCTGCTCGCCCCACCACGTGGAGAACATATACTGCGGCTGCACGCTCCAGTACGTGGAACCGCCGCCGAGCAAGTCGTCGAGCGTGAAGCGCTTTTTCGTTGTCGTCTGAGCCATCATTGTCGTCGCGGCCACGACCATCGCAGCCGCCAGTATCGTTATTCTTTTCATCGAACCGGAGTAATTATTCATCAATGATGGTGCAAAAGTACATAAAAATCCCGAACCATCCACCATCCACACCTATTTAATTATACTTTTTTGGACGACAGCCCCACATTTTCCGCAAAAAGGCTTGGACGGACACACTTTTTCACCTACCTTTGCGACAGTAAAGCATAAAAAAATACACACCACGACATGAAAAAATTATGCATCCTGGCATCCCTGCTACTGACGCTGCACGCCCCCGCGCGTGCCCAGGAGATCCAGGGCTACGCCCAGTTTGACGTCACGTCAGAATTCGCGGACAACGCCTTCCAGTGGTTCCGCGACGCCGCCCTCCTCGCTGCCGGCGACAGCCTGAAGCACAACGCCATGACCATCGGATGGGGAGGCATAGGCACCCTGTGGGGGCGCCCGTCACTCACCGTCTACGTCGCCGAGCGGCGCCACACCAAGCAGTTCATGGACAAGGCTGGCTTCTTCACCGTCATGACCTTCGCCGTCAAGGACAGCAAGATACTCGAGTACATGGGCACCAAGAGCGGGCGCGACGGCGACAAAGCCAAGGCCCTCGGCCTGCACACTGCCTACACCGACAACGGCACGCCCTACTACACCGAAGCCGAGATGATCGTCGAGTGCCGCACGATGTACGCCGCGCCCTTCGACCCCGATGCCTTCAGGAGCGACGTGCCACGTCGCATGTACAGCCGCTTCCCAGCCGGACTGCACACGATGTACATCGGCGAAGTCGTCAACGCCTGGAAGAAAGTGAACAGCGCCACACCGGCGCACAACGCCGACTGACCCGCCATGGAAGAGAACACTCCCCGCCGCAAGGTCACCATTGACCTCGTGAAAGCCAATATCTTCTCGATAGTGCTTATGGTCGGCACAGCCATAGCCCTGCTCGTGCCCTACTACCTGCTATGGCACCCCACAACCTCGCTCCTCGGCCACGGCGCCACGCCGCTCGAGTGGCTCGCCATCCTCGCCGTCATGCTCGCAGGCATCGTCGCACACGAGCTCATACACGGCCTCACCTGGTCGTGCTATGCCCCCAGCGGGTGGCAGAGCATCCGCTTCGGCGTGATATGGAAAATGCTTACGCCCTACTGCCACTGCAACGAGCCCCTGCCTAAGCGCGCCTATATGCTGGGCGCCATGATGCCCTGCCTCGTCCTCGGCCTGGCACCCGCCCTCACCGCCCTTGCCATCGGATGCCTGCCCCTACTCCTGTGGGGCATCTTCTTCATCGCAGCAGCATCGGGTGATATATGGATGACCTGGTTGCTGACTAAGGAACGCCCCGACAGCCTCATCCTCGACCACCCCTCCGAGGCCGGCTTCTACGTCATCGAAGCGACGGCATGAGACGCCGGCAGACCACTTGCTTTGATTGCCCCAACTCAAAACTCCGAGAATGTTTGATGAAGTGACTGAAAGAAACACGAGTCATTTTTCACACAAGAATATGGGTAAATCTTCGTAATTCGCTTTTCCTGTGAGTATATGCAAAGCTTTTTCCTGCCATGTCGTCTTGACATAGTAGGGAGCATGAGCCATTTTTATGTGAAGATTGCGAACATTTATCCCATATGGAAAGGTAAGCATAGCGCATCGTTCCCGAATATCCACCGATGGATTGTTACGATCTAAGTAGTAAAAGACATTACCGATGACTCTAACAATCATTGCTCGTTTTCGCACAACGAAGACCCACACTTTGTCATACAGGATTGGAGCGCTACTGCTATACCATTGTGTTCCTCAGTCTTTGAAAGAGTCTCCATAATCCAAGTTTTAACCGTGTTCGGTACGACACGTTTAGGACAGAGGCCGGGTTAAGCGGTAAGAGACAAAACTGTTCGAACCTTTACATTATTATAGTCTTATTTCTTATACATAACTCACATTGGTTAAGAAAAAGCATTTAGTTGGGCGTGGTGGCAATTACAGCCGGCTGTGTGGCTTTATGGGTTGGTCATAGAGGCGGAAACTGCTGGTCGTGGGGGCGGAACCAGCTGGTCGTGTTGGGCTACACATCTAGGCGTTCGGGGTGGATCACCAAGGTGGGCCACCCGAAACGGCCAGACGTGGGGCGCTGAACGGCCAGACGTGGGGCACGGAAGGGCTAAAAGATAAAAGAATAAGGATTGGCTGTAGGTAAAGGAACGGACTGATGAGAAGCGATGAGGGGGCTGATGAGGGGCGGTGAGGGGGCTGATGAGGGGAGAGGAACGGGTTGACGAGGGAGTGGAAGGGGGAAAGTGGTCAGAGGGAGAGGAAAGGGTGGGAAGTGGGAGAAAAGGCTTTCGCGCGTAAGAGTTTTTTGGGGCATTTTTGGGGAATAAATCAGCCAACAGATTGATTATATATTGGTTAGCAAAATTAAATTGCCCTTAAATTAGTGTTTTTTTGCTGTTTTTTATATTAAATTGCCGTGTTGAAAAAATAAATTAGGCCGTTTTTTGGGCAAATAAATGTCTAAAATGGCCAAATAAATGTCTAAAAGTGGACTTTATCTTGCCAAAATGGCTAAATAACTTTCTAAAAAGTGACCTTTTTATGACCAATTGGATAAATAACGGCCACAAAGTTGAGGGTTGAGAGTGGAGGGTTGAGGGTTAAGGGTTGAGGGTTGAGGGATGAGAGTTGAGGGTTATGGGTTGAGGGTTGAGGGATGAGAGTTGAGGGTTATGGGTTGAGAGTTGAGGGTTGAGGGATGAGAGTTGAGGGGTGAGGGTTAAGGGTTGAGGGTTAAGGGTTGAGGGTTAAGGGTTGAGGGTTGAGAGTTAAGGGTTGAGGGTTGAGAGTTGATAATTGAGGGTTGAGAGTTGAGGGTTGAGAGTTGAGGGGTTGAGGGGTGAGGGTTGAGGGTTAAGGGGTGAGGGTTAAGGGGTGAGGGGTGAGGGGTGAGAGTTGAGGAGTGAAAGTTGGTACAGCCTGCCTTGACTGGTGAACGTTCTCCTCCTTACAGGGGGCGAGGGAGAGAGGGGCTGGTCTTGGGAGCCCAAACAAGAAAAGCATCCGACACTCGGGGGGAGTCGGATGCTTTGCGTGTATAATACTGCGCCAAAGGCGTTTAACTTCAGATAGCCTCGCACTCGGCCAGCCATGCCTCGCGGCTGGCATCGCTGGGCATCCGCCAGTCGCCGCGCGGCGAGAGACTGATACTGCCGACCTTAGGGCCGTCGGGCATACATGAGCGCTTGAACTGCTGACTGAAGAAGCGGCGGTAGAAGGTGGTGAGCCAGTGCTTGAGGATGTTGACGGGGTAGGCGTTGCCGAAGGCTTCCTGTGCCAGGAAGAAGACCTTGGAGGGCGTGAAGCCGTGGCGCAGGGTATGGTAAAGGAAGAAGTCGTGGAGCTCGTAGGGCCCTACGAGGTCCTCGGTCTTCTGGGCCACCTCGTCGGCAGCGCCCTCGGCGCCGTCGGCTGCGGGCAGGAGCTCGGGGCTGATGGGCGTGGCGACGATGTCGGTGAGTATTCGCGCTGCGGAGGAGAGCTCGGGCTGCGCCGCGAACCAGGTGACGAGATGGCGCACCAGCGTCTTGGGCACGCCGCCGTTGACGCCGTACATGGACATGTGGTCGCCGTTGTAGGTGCACCATCCCAGGGCGAGCTCCGAGAGGTCGCCGGTGCCGATGACCAAGCCGCCGAGCTCGTTGGCCAGGTCCATGAGTATCTGTGTGCGCTCCCGGGCCTGACTGTTCTCGTAGGTCACGTCGTGGACGTCGGCCTTGTGGCCTATGTCTTCGAAGTGCTGGAGGACGCTGCGACTGATGTTAATCTCCTCGGTCGTGATGCCGAGGGCGTGCATGAGGTCGACGGCGTTGTTGTAGGTGCGGTCGGTGGTGCCGAATCCGGGCATGGTGACGCCTACAATGCCCCTGCGGTCGAGGCCGAGGCGGTCGAAGGTGCGTACGGCAACGAGGAGGGCGAGCGTGGAGTCAAGGCCTCCGGAGATGCCTATGACGGCTGTCTTGCAGCCGGTGTGGCGCAGGCGCTGTGCAAGTCCGTCGGACTGTATGTCGACGACCTCGGCGCAGCGGGCATCACGGTCGATGCCCTCGGGCACGAAGGGATGGGGCTCGATGTGGCGGGTTAGCTTGAACTCGCGCGCGTCGAGGAGGGCCGTCTCGACGGTGCGCAGTGGTGCACGGCGCTCGCGGGCGGCACAGGCGGCGAACGTGGTGTTGACGCGCCGGTCGGCACGGATGCGCTCGACGTCGATCTCGCTCTCGACGAGCTGGCTCTGCATGGCATGGCGGTCGCCCTGGGCCAGCAGCTGGCCGCACTCGGCGACGAGGGCCTTGCCGCTGAAGACGGTGTCCTGGGTGCTCTCGCCGAAGCCGGCCGCGGCATAAACGTAGCCGCAGAGCAGGCGTGAGCTCTGCTGCCGTACGAGGTCGAGGAGGTAGGCGTACTTGCCCACGGCATCGTTGTCGGCGCTCAGGTTGAAGATGACCTCGGCGCCAGACAGGGCGAGGCGGCAGGAGGGTGGCACGGGTGCCCAGAGGTCCTCGCAGAGCTCGACAGCGAAGGTGAAGGAGGAGGTGTGGAAGAGCTGTCGCGCGCTCAGCGCCACGACCTGTCCGCAGAGCAACACGGTGGCGTCGGGCGCTACGTCGTCGGCGCTGACGAACCAGCGGCGCTCGTAGAACTCGCGGTAGTTGGGGAGGTAGGTCTTGGGCACCAGCCCCAGTATGCGCCCTTTCTGCACCACGGCGGCACAGTTGAGCAGCGAGCCGCCGTAGCCCACGGGCAGGCCGACGATGGTCACCAGGTCGAGCGAACGGGAGAAGTTGAGCAGATGGATCAGCGCCATCTCGGCCGACTCGAGCAGTAGCTGCTGGGAGAACAGGTCGCCGCAGCTGTAGCCCGTGATACACAGTTCGGGCAGGCACAGGACTTCCACGCCGTGGCCCTCGGCCTGGATCATCAGCGACTCGATCTCGCCGACGTTGTACTTGGCGTCGGCCACGCGCACACCGGGCACGCCCGAGGCGACTTTGACAAAACCATAGTTCATATCTTAACGGATTAAGCCCCTGAGTGGGGCGTAAGATTGTTTTGTACCTTATTACATTGATTATCGCCACAAAGGTACGTAAAAAGGATGGGGAGTACCAAATAAAAGGCTCATCAATCGTAAAAAAAGAGGTAAAAACCGAAAAAAGCCATAAAATGTTTGCAACGTAATGAAAAATACGCTTACTTTGCAAAGCACTTAGGCAATAACCCCACTAAAACAAAAGACTCATCATGAAAAAGAAATTCGTATGTACCGTATGCGGCTTTATCTTCGAAGGTCCGGAACCTCCCGAGCGTTGCCCGCAATGTAAGGTGCCCGGCAGCAAGTTCAAGGAACTGGTCGAGGACGCCGGCCTGCAGTTTGTCACCGAGCACGTCGTCGGCGTTGCCCAGGGCTGCGACCCTGAGATCTGGGATTTCCTCAACGCAGACTTCCGCGGCGAATGCACAGAGGTAGGTATGTATCTGGCCATGGCGCGCCAGGCGGACCGCGAGGGCTATCCCGAGATTGCCGAGGCCTTCAAGCGCTACGCCTACGAGGAGGCGGACCACGCCAGCCGCTATGCCGAGCTCATCGGCGAATGTGTCTGGGACACGAAGACGAACCTCAAGAAGCGCATGGAGGCTGAGGCCGGAGCCAACGCCGGCAAGATGGCCATCGCCAAGAAGGCCAAGGCGCTCGACCTCGACGCCATCCACGACACCGTGCACGAGATGGCCAAGGACGAGGCGCGCCACGGCAAGGGCTTCGAAGGCCTCTACAAGCGCTACTTCGGCGACAAGTAACTAGCGCACGAGCCGACGCTGCCGCCGACGTGGCGTGCGGCTCTACCCTACCCGCGCAAACCTGAATTCGTATAATCCGTCTGATCCGTTGTTCTTCATCGGCAACTCCGACATCGGAGGTGTCCTGTTGACAACACATGAGACGGATTATACGATTTTTATTTTATGTCTATCCGTACGGCCACGGCGCTGCGCCCGGCCTCTGGTCGCTTCGATACCTCGAAGAAGGCTTCATCGCTTTGGTAACCGAGGGTACGAGCATAGCGAGCACCCCTGGGCGGCAAACACTCGCGGAACATGCACTCTGGCAGAGTGCCCCTACACGGCAGATAGGGGGGCGTGGTCAGAAGTCGAACTGGAGGCAGAAGCGTACACCGTGCTTCTTGACGCCGGGGAAATGGTGGTAGTTGATGCGGTAGACGTAGTCGATGCGGATGAACTTGAAGATATTGTGGAGGCCTATGTTGGCTTCCATGTAGGGGACGTGGGTCATGGGATGTACGATGGACAGGCCGTCGCGACTGGGAAACTCGAAGAGGGCGGACTGGCGTGACGACGAGACGCGGGAGGGGTCGTTCTTGGCCGAGAGATGGCCGTAGAGGGCCTTGAAGCCGATGACCTCGCGCCACTTGAGGCGGTTGATGAGCGGGATACGGTTGAGGAGCTTGCCGTTGAGGTTCCACTCGGCCTGGAACGAGAGGTAGCGGTCGTTGATGAACTCCATATTGTTGATCATGCAGAACATATCGCGCGTGATAATATAGGAATTGTTGGCCACGGGCATGAGCAGGAGCGGGAAGGGCACCTGATTCCACTGCACGGCGCCGCGCAGGTTGAAGTCGATGCGCCCGTAGGAGTTGAGCCACTGGCGGTGGAAGGCGGTGAGCTCGGTGACGTTGTAGCGATAGTCGGCGCCGAAGAGACCCTTGATACCGAAGGTGTGGGCGAGGGTGAAGACAGGATGGTTGTGGTCGACGACGCGTCGTCCCTGTTTCGTGGCAAGGACACGTTCGCCGGGTGCCCAGCGCCATGAGAGGAGGAGCTCGGACATGTTGAGGTGGGGCACATCGGTGCCATCGAGACGGCGGTAGAATAGTGAGCCGCAAGGAGTTGTCTTTGACTGTTTCAACTGCAGCTTGAAGCCCATGTGGGCGTTCGTCTCGACGTCGTAGCGCAGGAGGGCGTTGCGCTGGAACATCATGTGATCGACGGTCTGCGTCTTGAAGGAGGTCCACACGTTGTCCTTGTCGCGGCCGTGCTGCCACATCATGTCTGCCGGGCTGAAGACGTCCTTCTGTATCTGGGCGGTGATGCTGTGACGGGGAAACTCGTAGGGGGTGAGCTGCTTGCGCAGGAAGGAGTACTCTACCTCGGCCATACCGTACCAGTTGCGGCTGCGGGTGCCGTAGGCGGCGTAACCGCGGAGGAAGAGGTGGGGGTGGAGACGGGCCGTGGTCTGGGCGCCGAGACGCAGGCGGAAGCCGTCGATGAAGTTGCTGGAGAAGATGGACATGATGGGCCCTATGTCGACACGACTCTCGTTGAGGCGCGAGGAGGTCTCGAAGAGGTTGTTGACGATGGAGCGTGTGGCGTAAAGCAGGAGGCCGCTGCCCCTGAGGCGGTTGAAAGCGTTGACCATGTTCCCAAGGTTACGCTCGGCGTGGGTGAGGGTGTCGATGCGATGGCGCGCCCAGAAGGCGGTGTCGTCGACCTGCGACGTCCCCTCGCGACGGGTGTCGCTGGCGGTGAAGCGCCCGGGCGCTATGGAGTCGAGCGTGAGGCCAGTGTAGTTGGTGGCGCGGTGGACGAAGGCCATGCGCTGCCCCTTGAGGATGCCCAGTTCGGCGAAGAGGTCGTCGGTGAGCAGCACGCGCTGGCCGTTGGGCAGGTCGGTGAAGCGTTGCTCGACGACGAGGTTGGTGATGTAGTTGACGGCCGTCTTCATGGGGAAATAGACGGAGCACTTGTGGACGCGGTAGGTACTGTCGTTGAGGATCCACAGGCGGCCACTGAAGCCGAAGTCCTGGGAGTTCTGGGGCACGAAGCTGACCTGGATGCACGAGCGGTTGTCTACCTCGACGGTGTCATCGATGAAATAGTGGTAGAAGCGGATGGCCGAGGTGCGCGAGAGGGGACTGGCGAAGCGCCGTTCGAGCAGCTCGATGACGTCGTCGTAAATATTGATGTCGGTGAACATCGTGCCGATGACAGTATTGATATTGTCGCCGATGGGCAGGAAATCGGTGATGCCCTCGCTGTTGGTGCCCAGGACGAAGTCGCGCTCGGCATGTGGCGAGCGGCGGTAGATGCGCTGCGTCACCTCCTCCATGAAATGCATGGGCAGGATGTACTTGCCGGTCTGCGGGCAGTACTCGACCTGGTTCTTGAGCGTCGTGCTGTTGAGGATGCGCATCGAGTCGGCCATCTCGCGCGTGATATTATTGAAGCCGGTGGTGATACGCTGGTAGCGGTAGTAGCTGTAGAAGTCGTTGCGGTCGAGGTCATGGCCAGCCTTGGCTTCGATGACCTTGCGCATGAGCTCGACGGCAGGGTTGCCCTTGCGATGGTAGCGCTGGCGCCGGGGCTTGACGGTGACCTCCTTCAGGTCGCGCTCGACGTAAATATTCTTCTGTGCAGCGAGCTCGGCGACGGGCGCGAGAAGGGCAGACACAAAGGTTGCGCCGACGACGAGACGGCGCAAACCTCGGTGTAACGTTTCACGTAGCTGACCCAGCATCACGGCAAACAAGGTAAGAGCGAGAGAGGGGGACGTCAGCAAGCCTTGAAGCTCATGTCGAGGCCTTTGACGCTATGCGTGAGGGCACCGACGGAGATAAAGTCGACACCGCACTCGGCGTAGTCGCGCAGGTTGTCGATAGTGATGCCTCCGCTGGACTCCGTCTCGAAGCGATGGTCAATGAGGGCCACGGCCTTGCGCGTGTCGGCGATGGAGAAATTGTCGAGCATGATACGATCGACGCCGCCGATGGCCAGCACACGGTTGAGCTCGTCGAAGTTGCGAACCTCGATCTCAATCTTCAGGTCCTTGCCCTTGGCCTTGAGGTATTCGTGACAACGGTTGATGGCGTTCTCGATGCCTCCGGCGAAGTCGACGTGGTTGTCCTTGAGCAGGATCATATCGAAGAGGCCGATGCGGTGATTGCATCCGCCGCCGATCTTCACGGCCGCCTTCTCGAGCATACGCATACCGGGCGTCGTCTTGCGCGTATCGAGGACGCGTGTACCAGTGCCTTCGAGGCGCTCCACGTATTTATGCGTCATCGTGGCAATGCCCGACATTCGCTGCATGATATTGAGCATCAGGCGCTCGGTCTGAAGCAGGCTCTGCACGCGGCCCGAGACGATCATGGCGACATCACCGGGGCGGACATGAGCGCCGTCGCCCATGTACACCTCGACCTTCAGCTCGGGGTCGAAGCGGCGGAAGACTTCCTTGGCGATCTCTATGCCGGCGAGGATGCCTTCTTCCTTGATCAGGAGCTTGCTACGACCCATGGCGTCAGCTGGGATACAACAAAGAGTGGTGTGATCGCCGTCGCCGATGTCCTCGGCAAAGGCTAAGTCGATAAGACGGTCGTTGAGTTCTTCTACTGTTAACATAGTGATTGATAGGTTATGTCTTAATTTTGAAAGCTTGTTGAAACAAAAGTAACCACTGGACTGGCCAAAGCCCCACCCCCACCCCCCCCC
>CAMOSA010000059.1 GCA_946624335.1 uncultured Prevotellaceae bacterium | reverse complement strand
CCCCATCGCCGAGCTGGGCTTGGGCCACGCCGACCACTCCGGCGCCGAGCTCGACAACCATTTCGCCGTCAGCGCCCCCTACTTCCGTGCCGGTCTCGACTATAATATCAACAAGAAGCACAACGCCAACCGCCTCACCGTCGGTGCCCGCTATGGCTTCTCCTCGTACAGCTACGACCTCGACTCTCCCGTGCCGCTGTCCGACCCCTACTGGGGCGAGACGCGCCCCTTCAACCTCAAGGGCCTCGACGGCCACTGCCACTGGGCCGAGCTCGTCGTGGGCCTCGAGACACGGTTGTGGACCATCATCCATCTCGGATGGGACCTGCGCCTCAAGTTCAGAATCAGCCAGAAGCACTCGGAGGTCGGCGTGCCATGGTATATCCCGGGCTACGGCAAGAGCGACGGCGCCACCTGCTGGGGAGGCTCCTTCAAGCTCCTGATAGACATCTGATTTGGCGTATAGCGTTTAGGGGTTAACGTATAGCGTTTAGGGGTTAACGTTTAGGGATTAGCGTTTAGCGTTTCCACCTTTCAACTCTCACCTTTCAACTCTCACCTCTCAACTAGAAGGACTTTATTTTTCCCATGACCGATCCACTCAATCCCATCGATTTCCAGCACGGCGACTCCGACAAGGACGCCAAGTTCGAGCCTCTTACACCGGCTGACAAGCCCAAGAGCCAGTGGCGACGCTGGCATCTGCCTGTGCTCATCTTCTTCGCCGTTGCGTCCTACCTGATCATCACCCGTCGCCAGGCTCCCGTGCCCTATCTTAGCGACGAGGGCGCCATCTTCGGCACGTTCTATCACCTGACCTATCAGGCTACCGACCATCTCAAGGAGGGCGTTGAAGCCGAGCTGCAGCGCGTCGACAGCAGCCTCTCGATGTTCAATCCCTCCAGCGTCATCAGCCGCATGAACCGTGGCGAGGACGTACGCGCCGACAGCCTCTTCCGTGCCGTCTTCGACCTGGCTCAGCGTGTCAGCGAAGCCACCGGCGGAGCCTTCGACATCACGGTGGCTCCCCTCGTCAACGCCTGGGGCTTTGGCTTCAAGAACGGGGCCCTGCCCGACAGCACACAGGTCGACAGCCTGCGCCGCCTCATCGGTTACCGTCGCGTCAGCCTCACCGAGGACGGGCGCTTGCTGCGCGACGACCCCCGCATCATCCTCGACTGTTCGGCCGTCGCCAAAGGTTTTGGCGTTGATGTCGTAGCCAACTATCTCCGTCGGCAGGGCGTCAGCAACTTCATGGTAGAGATCGGCGGCGAGGTCGTCGTCAGCGGTCGTAACCCCAAGGGTGAGCCTTGGCATGTCGGCGTCAACAAACCCGTCGACGACCCTTCCGGCCAGAGCAATGCCCTCGAAACGGTGCTCGAGCTCACCGACAAAGCTATGGCCACCAGCGGCAACTACCGTAATTATTATACCACGTCCGATGGCCGTCGCGTAGCCCACCCCATCGATCCTGCCACCGGTTATCCCGTGCAACATTCGCTGCTTTCTGCCACCGTCCTGGCCCCCACTTGCGCCGAGGCTGATGCTTTCGCCACGTCGTTCATGGTCATGGGGCTCGACAGCGCCCGCAGCGTCCTCGGTCGTCACCCCGAGCTCCAGGTCTTCTTCATCTACAACTCACTCGGCACGACACGTACCTTCTCAACGGTCCGGTAACATAAAGAACGCGCCCCACAGGAATCCCTGCGGGGCGCGTTGTTGAAGTGCCGACGGTGGGGGCTTCACTTCTTGAGGCTGAAGCCCACTTTCATGCCGTCGTAGCTCTGTCCGAAGACGCTGGCGACGGTGCCGAGGGAGTTGCTCTTGCCGAGGATCTGTCCGACGCCGTTCATGACGCTGAGCAGCTTGTCGGCGTCGTAGAGCAGGCACAGATTGGTGCCGTCCATGCCCACGGTGCAGTTCTGGTTCATGATGCCGAGCGTGCCGTTGAGGCTGAGGACCTTCGAGTTGCGGTCGTAGGCGTAGGTGCCGGATGATATGGTGCGACCCTTTGTCTCGATGGTGAAGGTCTTGTCGCTGTTGAAGGTGTAGGTGGTGACGCCTTTCGTGATGCCCACCTTCGAGAGGTACTTGTCGAGCTTCTTCTCGATGGACGAGGCGACGACGGTGCCGCCGGCCTTCGTCAACAGGTTCTCGCTTTCGAAGCGCACCTCAGGTGTCTGATAGGTCCACGTGCCGACGAAGCTCTGCTCTGTCAGCGTGTTGGAGAGCAGGCCACCGAGCAGATTCTCGAGGATGGCGGCGCCAGCGGAAGCGATGTCGGTGCCCGACGTGCTGCCTGTACCCGTACCGAGGGCCGTGCAGCCGCTCAGGCTAAGCGTTGCAGCCATGATGGTTGCGAGGATGGATTGTTTCTTCATTGTTGTGGTGTTTTTGATAAAATAATGGTTGAGTCGCAGAAGCTTGTGTTGATGCGTTATTCTCCATCGACTTTGCCGGCGGCATCGTCGTGCCGTGTCTCTCCCTCGAAGAGCCTCATGAAGTTGCGGGGAAAGGGTGTCTCAAAATTCATTACCTCACCGGTGCGGGGATGGTAGAAGTCGAGGCGGTAGGCATGGAGGGCGAGGCGTCCGAGCGGATCCTGGCCGTCGCCATATTTGTTGTCGCCCAGCACAGGATGGTGGATGTCCTGCATGTGTACGCGTATCTGGTTCTTGCGGCCGGTCTCCAACTTCAGCTCGACGAGCGACCACCGCGGCGTCGTCTGCAGGGTATGGTAATGCGTGATGGCGTATTTGCCGCCGCCCGGGTCTACGTCCGAGGAATAGGTGATGTAGGCTTTGTTATCCTTGAGCCACGATTCGATGGTGCCGCCTTCACGCTCCATCTTACCGCTGACGACGGCCACGTAGCGACGGTCGAAGACGATGTCGTGCCAGTTGTCCTCGAGCACCTTGGCCATCTCAATGTTCTTCGCGTACATCATTAGGCCGCTGGTGTCGCGGTCCAGGCGGTGGACGGTATGGGCGGTGCACTTGAAGTGACGCTTCTCGAAATACTCGTCAAGCACCTGTTTCACAGAGTATTGTTTTGCCGTGGCAGGCATCGACAGGATGCCTTCGGCCTTCTCTATGACGATGATGTCCTTGTCCTCGTAGACAATCTTGACGTAGCGGTTGAGGAGCTGGCTGGCACGCTTGTGCTTGCTCACCCTGACGACCTGCCCGGGGTGCAGCGGCTCGTCGTAGCGCGTCGTGTTGCGCTTGTCAACGGTGATGCCGTGGCCTGCGAGGATATCCTTGGCACGGTTGCGCGACAGGCTCATGGACGTAATGAGAAATTCGAGCAGGGTGGTCTCCTCTCGGACGACGAGCTCGTTGTATTTCGAACGGGCATATTCGAAGCCGGAACGATTGCGCATGGAAATCTAAAATATGATGGGTTATGATGGTTGTGGTGATGGCGGATGGCTATTGCTCGTAGTCGTCTTTGCGCTTGGGATTCATCGGGAACCAGCCGCGCTGGACGCGCTTGTGCTGCTGGAAGACCTCGTGGATCCCCCATAGCGAGGAGAAGGCCACGACGCCAAGAAGCGTGCTGACGATGGTGTTGTATGTGAACAGCGAAGCGATGAGAAAGACGATGCCGACAAACAGGAAAGCCCACCATGAGCGGCGGCCGAAATAGTATTCGGCCTTGATGACGATGGGATGGAAAATGCCGATGGTGATGAACGTAGCTAAGCCTATGAGGATTCCTTCGAAATGCATAGAGTGTTACTTATGATTAACGGTGTTGTTAGTGGACTGAGTTGTTGAAATGAAAAACCTATGACGTTATCCGGCTACTCGTGATGATAGGGCTCACCGCGAAGTATGGTATGAGCCCGGTAGAGCTGTTCGACGAAAAGCAGGCGTATGAGCTGGTGCGAGAAGGTCATCATCGAAAGCGAGATTTCCTCCTTGGCCATAGCATGCAGGCTCTGGTTGAAGCCGTATGGGCCGCCGACGATGAACACGGTGCGCCGTGGCCCTGCGTTCATGCGTTTCTGGAGCCAGGCGGCAAAGTCCATGGAGCGGCGTTCTGTGCCATGCTCGTCGAGCAGCACGATATAGTCTCCGGCCTGCAGTTGCCTACGGATGAGCTCGGCCTCCTGAGCCTTCTGCTGCTCGGCGGTCAACGATTTCGTGGCACGCAGTTCAGGAATGACCTCAAGGGCAAAAGGTGTGTAGTGGTTTAGCCGGCTGGCGTAGTCGTCGATGAGTGTCTGGACGTGGCGGTCGGTGGTCTTGCCTATGACGAGGAGGATAATCTTCACGCGGGAGAAACGAGGATAGAGAAGTGGGTGATATGTTTTGGGATTACTGGTTCATGATGCTTTTGGCCACCTCATCGCCTAGCTCGGCGGCACGCTGGAGGGCGGCTCGCGACTCCTGCTCGTTGCCTTGCTGGCGCAGACAGACGCCCAGGATGCGATGCGCATCGGCGAAGTCGGCGTCGAGGGCGATTGCGGCACGAGCCGCAGCTATGGCCTCGTCGACCTGACCGAAACGATAGTTGGCAGCGGCCAGCTCGGCCTGATAGAGCGGCTCTTGTGGTTCCATCTTGGCTGCACGTTCGATGTCGTCGAGCGCCTGCTGGAACATACGGCACTGCATTTCGGCCTGCTCGCGCTGGTAGTAGAAGTTGGCGTTGAGGTTATTGCGCATGAGGTGCTCGTAGTCGTTGAGGTCGGCGACGGCGTTGCGGTATTTGCCCATTGTCAGGAGCGTCTGGGCGCGCATGAGCAGGGCGGGAGCGGCCTCGACAACGTAGGGCCTGGTGAACAGGGCCACGGCACTGTCCTGCAGGGCGAGCACGGCGGCCGTGTCGCCTATCATCTGCTGGCATTGTGCAGCGTAGAGGAAGTGCTCTGCCGACCGCAGGTTGGTCTTGTTGACGTCGACGAAGAGCTGGCAGGCCTCGTCATAGCGCTTCTGGCCATATCGTATGTGTGCCTTCATAGCCGTATAGACGGGCTGGGGGCTGGCCGCGATGGCGGCATCGATGTCCTCGGCGGCGCGGTCGAGAGTCCACGTCTCAGGCCGCGTCGGGGCGTCCTGCACGCGGGCATAGATGCTCCGGGCTCGCGAGTAGTAGAGTTCATCGGGCTGAGAGGTAGCTTTCAGCCCGTCGGCCCAGGCTTGCTCGGCAGCCTCGAAGGCGCCGGCAGCGCTTAGCATCTCGGCTTTCATCGTGTAGCCATTGACCCGCTCGGGGAATAGGGCGATATAGTCGTCGACGTAGGCCAGGTAGAGGGACGTGTCGCGCGTACCGATTAAATAGATAAAGCTGTTGGCTTGCTCGGGGTCAGAGGGCAGTGCCTTGCGGATAGCAATGTCACGGTAGTCGGAAAGGGTAGCTGACACGGCGGATGTCGTGAGGCTGTTGATGTAATTGACGTCGAGGGCAAAACATTGTTCGGCCGAGCCGTCGGCGGCCATCTGTACAAGGCCGATGACTTCGCCTTGTTCGTTCATCACGGGACACGAGGTCATCTTCTCCGTAGCCTTGATAGGCAATTTGTAGTAAGCATAACGTTCGCTGAACGTCTGGACGTCGGCGATGGCCGTCGGCGTCGGCACTCCGGCCTTGCTCGTCAGGTAGGGCATGACGTAAGCGTTCTGCCCCTTAGCCGACGTCGAGCCCAGCTGCAGTGGCGAGGGCTTCTTGATGTCGACGTGGAACTTTACGACGTCATAGAGTGCGCTGGCTCCTGCTATGGTCGTCACGGGCCATTCCTTGCCGCCTTCGTCGATGGCTACGGCGCGTGCTGCACCCTTGAACGAGGCATAATCGGCAACTGCCGTTCCGTCGTCGCTGATGAGGAAGCCGTTGGTCGAACTCAGCATCTGGCCGGCAGCATCGTATGTGACAACGTTCAGCTGGGCCTTGCGTGCCTTCTTGAACCACTTTGGTGTCTGGGCGCCGGCATGACTCATGACAAGTGCGGCACAGAGCAGCGTGGTGAGGCGTTTGAGATTGTTTAGTTGCATATCTTTACTGTAGTCTTCTCTTTTGATGGGGGTATCGTGTGAGGATGAGCCAAGGTTGCTGTCAGCGCTTGCGGAGCAGGGCGCGGGCATTGTCGACGGCCGCCTCGGTCAGCTCGCTGCCGCTGAGCATGTGGGCCAATTCGTTGACGCGTTGTTGCTCGTCGAGCTCCTCGATGTGTGTCGATGTGCCGTCGGCGTCGTCCTGCTTGAATACGCGGTAGTGGTGTTCGCCGATGGCTGCGATTTGTGGCAAGTGGGTAATCGAGATGACCTGTCGTCCTCCGTCGGCCATCTGTTGCATGATGCGTGCCATGCGCTCGGCTATCTGACCGCTGACGCCTGTGTCTATCTCGTCGAAGATGATGGTCGGCAGCTGCACGGCTCCGCTGAGCATCGCCTTGAGCGAAAGCATGACTCGTGCTATCTCGCCGCCCGAGGCCACGTCGGCAATGCGCTGTAGCGGGCTGTTCTTGTTGGCGCTGAAGAGGAAGTCGACCTGGTCAATGCCCGTTGCCGTGGGCTCCTGGTGCTGCTTGACTTCGACGCTGAAGCGTATGTTGGGGATACCGAGGGGCGTCAGCAACTCACGCATCTGTCGTTCCACCTGCTGTGCCGCCTTCTTGCGTAGCTCGGTCAGCACTTGTGCCTGTCGGAGTGTCTCTTCGTAGGCTTTCTGCCGGGCCTCTTTCAGCTGTTGCATGTTCTCGTCGCTGTAGGTGATGGCATCGAGCTTCCGGTGGAACTCGTCGGCCAGCGCTATGAGGCCGTTCTCGTCGGGCACGTGGTGCTTCTTCATCGCGCTGTATAGCTTGCTGAGCCACTCGTTGACGGCCTCCAGGCGTTGGGGATCGCTGTCGATGTGCTCGGCCTGATCTTCAATTTCACTCTGGACATCGCGCAGCTCAATGAGACAGCTATCGACGCGTGCCGCCAGTGCATCGGCCTCGGGCATCACGTCGGCAATGGCGGCGAGGTGATGCTGTGCCTCGCGCAAGGCGCTGATGACGCCGGCACTGTTTGTCCCGTCGCCCTGCATGAGGGCGTCGGCGGCGAAGAGCGCCTCGCGGATGTCTTCGGCGTGTTCGAGCATTTGTGCCTCCTGCTCCAGGGCGTCCTGACGTCCGGCCTCGAGGTGCAGCTCATCAAGCTGTTGTAGTTGG
Organism: uncultured Prevotellaceae bacterium; assembly: GCA_946624335.1. Taxonomy (GTDB): domain Bacteria; phylum Bacteroidota; class Bacteroidia; order Bacteroidales; family Bacteroidaceae; genus Physcousia. The sequence continues at coordinate 5,859 of CAMOSA010000059.1, read as the reverse complement.
AAGCGCAGGTAGTCCTCCTCGTCGCGAATATTCCTTAGTGCCTGTTCCGCATCACGGATATCGCGTGAGGCGCGTTGATAGGCGGCGAAGGCTTCGGCATAGGCTTTGCGTGGGCCGTCGGTGTGGCCGAGGATGTCGAGCACCGAGAGCTGGAAATCTTCGGTGGCGAGCAGTAGGTTCTGATGTTGTGAATGAATGTCGATGAGCTTGTCGCCCAGCTCGCGCAGCTGTGCCACCTGGGCTGGCGTGTCGTTGATGAAAGCCCGGCTCTTGCCCGATGCGGTCAGCTCGCGACGTAGGAGGCAGGTGTGCCCGTCGAAATCGAAGTCGTTGTCCTTGAAGAAGGCGTCGAGGCCATAGCCCGACAGATCAAACTCGGCTTCTATCACGCAACGGCTCGCTCCAGCCTTGATCATCCTCGTCTCGGCCCGTTGCCCGAGCAGCAGGTTGATGGCACCGAGCAGGATGCTTTTTCCGGCTCCCGTCTCACCCGTGATGACCGAGAAGCCGCGGTGCAGATCGATGTGCAACGAGGTGATAAGGGCATAGTTTTGTATCGAAAGTGTATGTATCACTGTTTGAGCTTCTCCCAGTAGGTGTTTTGTGATGGGTTAATGCGGAAAAGGATATCGTATATGGCTTCACGCTCCGTTGCCGACCCTTGGCCGGAGAAAATGCTGACGATTTCGTCGCGCTTGAAATCGGTGAAGATCTGTGGCAGCTGGCTGAGCGACTTGTCTTCATGCGACTCCTTCAGCAGATTCATTGCTTCGGTGATGGCCTCGCGCCCTGTCGTCGTGTTTTCGGCCATCTGGTCGAGGCCCTTGCGGTAGTAGACGTATTGCATTTGGCGGAATTTCTCCATACCGCCGTCGAGGTAGTCGTTGACGATGGCGAAGCGGTTCTTGTTATTGTCGAAGGCTTTCCAACCCTTATAGCCCAAGCCCTCGGCGTTATTGCAGATGTCCTGCGCCATGTGCAGCACTTCGGTGCCGCCCATAGGGGACATACTGTCGAGATCGAGTCCGATAATCATATATGCCCAGTAGGCCAGCATCGCAGTAAGGTTGTTGTCGACCTGCTCGGGCCGCCATTCCAACTGGTCGAACTCCTGAAACGTGAAGTCGAAGTCCTTATCGTTCATATTCCATACGGTGGACGTGTAGGACGAGTTGTAAACAGGCCGTATACATGCCACCAGCAGGCTGCCACGGAACGAGTTGTCGGTCTCGCTATAGGTGTCGACGGTGATGTTGAATGTACATTGAATGCGTTCCATCTCGCGGAAACGGAGGTTGGTCCAGGCGCGTTCGTTGAGATACTGCGTCACGGATTTCTCCAGCGCATCGAACACGCCCGACTTGGTGTTGGACACCTGCGAACGATTGATAATGACCTTGGCGTTCAGCTCCTGCGCTCCGGCGGAGGCGCATAGCAGCAGGGCTGAGATCAGGCATAGGATTTTGCGCTTCATCATTGTATCAGCTGTTCAGAACCGTTTTTCTAATTGGTCAATGATATCACAAGCTACCTCTGTCTTGGGCTTGAGTGGGTAGGGTAATGCCTCTTGTGGCGTTATGATGGTCACCTTATTGGTATCGTGCTGGAATCCGGCGCCCTTGTCGTTGAGCGAATTGAGCACGATGAAGTCGAAGTTCTTGCGCCGCAGTTTGTCCTGAGCGTGAGCTACCTCGTCGTTGGTCTCCAGGGCGAAGCCCACGAGCAGCTGACCGGGCCGTTTTATCTGTCCGAGGCCGGCAGCGATGTCGCGTGTGGGTTTCAGGCGCAACACCAGGTCGTCGCCTTCGCGCTTGATCTTGGCGTCGGCCACGCTCGCCGGGGTGAAGTCGGCGACGGCAGCACAGAGTATGCCGGCGTCGGCAGTGGGGTAGAGGGCAGCAGCTGCTTCCCACATCTGTTGGGCGCTCTCGACGCGTGTCAAAGTTATGCCTGCGCACGTCGTCGTCAGTTGCACAGGACCGCTGACGAGTTGCACATCAGCGCCTCGGCGGGCGCACTCCTCGGCCAGGGCGAAGCCCATCTTGCCGCTGGAGTAGTTGCCGATAAAGCGCACGGGATCGATGCGCTCGTAGGTCGGACCGGCGGTGATGAGTATGCGTCGCCCACGCAGAGGGCTCGTAGCAGCGGCCGTTCCGTTGGCCGAAGTAGCGGACGTCTGTTGACTCTCGCTGAGGGCACGCAGCACGATGTCGGCGATGCGCTCAGGTTCTTCCATGCGTCCCTTGCCGACGAGGTGGCTGGCCAACTCGCCGCTGCCGGGCTCGATGACGGTAACGCCACGGCGTCGCAGCAGATCGAGGTTATCTTGCGTGGCGGCGTGAGCCCACATGTCGAGATCCATGGCTGGAGCGATAAACACTGGAGCCTTCATCGACAAATAGGTAGTAATGAGCATGTTGTCGGCGATGCCGTGTGCCATCTTGCCTATCGTCGACGCCGTGGCGGGAGCGATGACCATAGCGTCGGCCCACAGGCCAAGGCTGACGTGGCTATGCCATGTGCCGTCGCGCTGCGAGAAGAAGTCGCTGATGACAGGCTTTGACGTCAGCGCTGACAGAGTGATTGGAGTGATGAATTCCTTGCCGGCAGGGGTGATTACGACTTGTACTTCGTGGCCCTGCTTGACGAACTGGCGAATGAGCGTGCAGGCCTTGTAGGCTGCAATGCTACCCGTTATTCCGAGGACGATATTCATTGGCTGTGGCGATGGTTATACTTTCTTATTCTTGCTGCGCAGGGCTATCTGTGTCAGCACTTTCTTGGTGTTGAGGGCAAATTCGCCGTTCATCATCCAACTGTAGTAGCTCGGGTCGTGCCGCAGCACGCTGACTACGGACTTGCCTTTGTACTTGCCGAAGTTGAAGATTTCCTCGTCGTTGGCGTCTAGAATGATGCGGCCTGCATAGTCGACATTGCGATTGTTCTGCGAGTAGGAGGTCAGGAAATTGACATCGTTCTGCAGCACATCGGGGTAATGGTCGAGTTGTGCGCACAGCACCTCGTAGGTGGCACGCGTGTCGGCCAGGGCGCTGTGGGCGTTCTCAAGATCCTTGTGACAGTAGAACTTGTAGGCTGCGATGAGCGTTCTGCGTTCCAGCTTGCGGTAGATGCTCGACACGTCTACGCTGCGGCAGGCCTTCAGGTCGGCGTCCACACCGGCACGCAGAAATTCTTCGGCCAGCAGGGGGATGTCGAAGTTATTGGAATTGAAACCACCGAGGTCGCAGCCCTTGATGAACGACCACACGTCGGCGGCCACGTCGGCGAAACGGGGGCTGTCGGCGACATCATTATCGTAAATCCCGTTCACCGCAGACGCCTCCTTGGGTATCGGCCGGCACGGGTTGATGCGCATGGTCTTGGCTTCCTCGTTGCCGTTGGGAAAGATCTTGAGAAGGCAAATCTCAATGATGCGGTCGTGGACCACATCAACGCCTGTGGTCTCAAGGTCAAAGAATACGATGGGCCTCTCTAAACTCAGTTTCATTGATAGGATATTGCGAGGTCGAAAATTCGTTTTTTTAAGCCATGATGGTCGCCGCGAATTTTCAGACGAGTGAAGAATAAGTGTTATCGGGCTCGATAATACTTATTCTTCACGCTAAAGAGAACTATGGCGAACGGCTTGGCTCGTTACGGCTGGCGACTGATCAGTCATTCAACATCATGGGCATGAGGAGCATAAGAATCTCTTCGCCCTCCTTCTGCTCGGCCGGCTTGATGATGCCTGCACGGCCGGGATCAGCCAGCTCAACGACAACTTCCTGACTCTCCAGATTGCCCAGGATGTCCAGCAACAGTGTGCCTTTGAACCCGATGTTAATGGCCGGCGAACTGTATTCGCAGATCAGACGTTCCTCGGCACTTGTGCTGAAGTCGACATCCTGACCACTCACTGTCAGCGAATCATTTTTGAAAGAGAGCTTCACCTGAGCGCTGCTCTGGCTGCTGAACACCAGCACGCGCTTCAGCGTCGAGACGAAGGCGGCACGGTCGATGACGGCCTTATAGGGATTGTTCTGTGGGATGACGCTGTTGTAGTTGGGGTAGCGGCCGTCGATGAGGCGGCAGGTCAGCGTGAAATCTTTGGTCGTGACGACAGCCATCGTCTCGTTGAACTGGAGCGTTGCAGCGGCATCGCCTTTCTGCAGCAGGCCCTTGAGGATATTCGCGGGCTTCTTCGGCAGGATGAAACCCATCTGTTCTTCGCTCTTGACACTGAAATCCTTGTTACGCACCAGCTTGCGACCATCCGTGCCGACGAAGATGAGGCAGTCGGGCGTAAAGTCGAAATAAATGCCCGTCATGACGGGGCGTATCTCGTCGTCAGCCGTGGCGAAAAGGCTGTGTGTGATGCCCGAGAGGAGCACGCTCTGTCCCATCTCAAAGCTATGGGCAGAGCCGTCCATCTGGTGGGGAACAGGGTACTCGTCAGCGCGCTCTCCAACGATGTTGAAACGTCCGTTTTGGTATTCGCCGCGGATCTCCATCGTGTCGAGATTGACGTCGAGCGTGATGGGCTGCTCAGAAATCTCCTTCAACGAGTCCTGGATGGTCTTGGCCTTGATGCAGAAGCGGGCGTCCATCTCACTCTCGATGAGTTCTACGCTCGTCACCAGCGTTGTCTCGCTGTCCGACGCCGTGATGGCCATCGTCTGGCCTGTGATTTCAAACAAATAGCAGTCGAGAATCGGCAACGAGTTCTTGCTGTTGAGCACGCGGTTGATTGAGGTGAGGCGGCCGAAGAGCGCCGCGCTGGATACTTTCAGTTTCATGTCGTATGGCTTGTTTTTTGATGATGAAATCTATATATCGGAGGGCTCACACCCTCGAAAAACCGAGCAAAGATAGCTATTTTCAACTGAGCGTGCAAAAAAAAGTCCTTAAAATTAGCAAAAGTGATGAGAAAGCCCTATATTTGCAACGCAAAACGCGAGAAATGGGCTCGTCAGCGACCCTAAAGAAGCATATATTTCACCTTATTAAATATAATTCAATGGAAATTTCTGGAAAGATTATTGATGTACTCCCAGAGCGTGGCGGCATATCGCAGCGCTCAGGCAGCGAATGGAAAGTAGCGTCGTACCTCCTCGAGACTTTTGAGCAGTACCCCAAGAAGTGCTGCTTCGAGGTGTTCGGCTCTGACCGTATTCAGCAGTTTAATATTCAGGCAGGACAGATGCTCACGGTAAGCCTCGATATTGATGCCCATGAGTACAACGGACGATGGTACAATCAGATACGTGCATGGAAAGTGGTGCCTTACGACCCCTCAGCAGCTGCCGTTCCGGCGGCTGATCCCGCTATGGCACAGCCCGCAGCTCCCTTCCCTCCCGCTCAGCCTGCTGACCCCACGGCGCAAGCTCCTGCCGCTCCTGCAGCCCCCGCTGCTCCGGCATTCGGCGGTGAGTCCACCGATGACCTGCCTTTCTAAGCCCACTCTTTTTCATCTGACCTTTGACTGTGTCCGGCGTTCACTGCGCTGGACACAGCTTTTTTTATCCTGCTCGTTCACGCTTCTCAAAGCGATCGGCCTTTGGATCCTCAGTGCTTGAATACCCTTTCACCCTCTCGACGTTTCACCCTTTCAACCTTTTCCCCTTTCAACCTTTTCCCCTCGTCTGCCAACAAAAATACGCACTGTTAAGCAATTTTTTTGCCTTTTCCTTTTCTCCCTTAACTTTTCTTTGTACCTTTGCAGCCGCAAATGACTAAAGCCCAATGGCTGCGATACGTAATTGTCATCGCTCGTGCCTGCTGATGTCATAAGCAATTTAGAGGTCGGTTCCGTAGCTCAGCTGGATAGAGCAACAGCCTTCTAAGCTGTGGGTCTCGGGT
>CAMOSA010000058.1 GCA_946624335.1 uncultured Prevotellaceae bacterium | reverse complement strand
CATACGCATCGCCCTGCTGGAGGCGCCGCTGATCTACAATATCCTATGCTACTACCTGTTGGGCTGTGAGCCTACGTTCGGCTATATGGCCCTGATGACGGCCGTCGCCTTCATCTTCGTGTGGCCTTCGAAGGATAAGATGGCCTACGAACGCGAGGTGGACTATTCACAAGATGAGCAATGAGGCTGAGTATCGTCATTGTCAACTATAACGTACGCCATTATCTATGGCAGTGCCTCGACTCGGTGCGACGGGCTTCAGCAGGCCTCGACGTCGAAGTGTGGGTCGTCGACAACGCTTCGACGGACGATTCCATAGCCTATCTGAGACAGTATTTCCCCGACGTCCATTACATCGAGAACACAGAGAACGTAGGCTTCTCGAAGGCCAATAATGCGGCTATACGACAGGCGACGGGCGACTTCGTGCTGCTGCTGAACCCCGACACGTTCGTTGCAGAGGACACGCTGAGGCAGTGTCTGTCATTCATGGAAGCCCACCCTCGCTGTGGCGCCATCGGCATTCACATGCTGAACCGCGACGGCAGTTTCGCACGTGAATCACGCCGTGGATTGCCGACACCGGCCACATCACTGTATAAGGTCATGGGACTCTGTGCCCTGTTTCCACGCCACCCGCGCTTTGGACGTTACTACATGGGCCATCTGCCGGAATACGAGGAAGGACAAATCGAAGTCATCTCCGGAGCTTTCATGATGCTGCGCCGCACGGCACTGGACGAACAAGGGCTACTGGATGAAGATTATTTCATGTATGGCGAGGATATCGATATGAGCTACCGCATCGGCAAGGGCGGCTGGGAGTGTTGGTACATCCCACAAAAGATGCTGCACTACAAAGGTGAGAGCACTCAGGACACCAGCTTACGCTATATCCACAGCTTCTATAATGCCATGCTTATTTTCTTCCACAAGCATTTTGCCCGCCGCTACCGCATGACGGCAGCGCTGGTGCGCGTGGCTGTCGTGACGATGGGCTTCATGAGCTATCTGCGCAACCACCTTCGGCGGATGCTCAACCGTTTGTATGGCGTCGTATGCCGACCTCCGGCCGAGACGTTATGTTTCATCGGCACAGAGGAAGCGTGGCAGCAGCTACAGCCGATATGTGAGCAGGCCGGACTCGTTGCACGACACGTCAAGGACTATCATGATGCGGCAAAAAACACGACGTACCTGACCTTCGAGGTGACCGAGAAAGGGCGTCCCTACGACACGATGCTGACGCAGATGGAAGCGGCTCATCGCGAAGGGTGGCAAAGCAGCTTAGGAACTTTCAACACCATCAACCATACGCTCATCCTGCCCAATGACATCTTCTGCTGAGGAGGTGCACCTACGTGCACTCGAGCCCGAGGACCTGGAGCTCATCTACCAAATTGAGAACGACACGACGTTTTGGCGTCATGGGGCCAGCACCGTGCCCTACTCCCGCTACGCCTTACGCCAGTACCTGTCCGCAGCTCAAAACGACATCTATGCCGACGGCCAAGTGCGTCTGGTCATCGAAGCGGGTGGAGAAGCCATCGGCTTGGCCGACCTTACTAATTTCGATGCCATACACCTGCGGGCCGAGATTGGTCTGATTATCTTGCCAGAACATCAAGGACGCCACGTCGGACACGCTGCCGTCCGCCTGCTGTGTGACTATGCACGACGTCTGCACCTGCACCAGATATACGCCATCATCGCCGTAACGAATGAGCCAGCGACCCGTTTGTTCAAGTCGCTGGCTTTCGAAGCCTCCGCCGTGCTTAGAGAATGGCTGCGTGGCGAAGGAGATGATTTCATTGACGCCATCGTTTGGCAGAAGAGGTTTTAACGGCCACGGCCACTACCACGTGAGCTACCGCCGCGTGAGCCACCGCTGAAGCCGCCACTGCCGCCACGTGAACCGCCGCCATGTGAACCGCCGCCGCCAAAGCTACCGTGGGAACTACTCATGCTGCGAGTGCCCATGGAAGCCGAACTGCGTCCACCCATGGAAGAGGAACCGCGGCTGACAGACGAGCTGTGACCACTGCTGTAGGAACCGCCACGGGCGCCGATGGATGACGAATGACCGAAGGAACCATCACGCCGGCCTGCATTGACGGTCGTACGCGTTGAACTGGGATGCTGGTAGCTGTGGGATGTTCCGCCACGGCTCACGCTGCCACTGCCGCCACGGCTGACGATACCACTGCCGCTACGGCTGTCAAGACCTCCGCGTCCATAGCTGTCGTGCGAACCACGTCCAAGGTTGTCCTGCGATCCGCGTCCATAGCTGTCGTGTGAACCACGTCCATGGTTGTCCTGCGATCCGCGTCCGTTATCACCGATATGATAACCAGGGTTGTTGCCGCCACGGGAAACGCTACCCTCGTTGCCGCGACCATAACCGTCGTGCGATCCGCGACCATAACCGTCATGCGATCCGCGATCGTAACCATCGTGCGACCCGCGACCATAACCATCGTGCGACCCGCGACCGTAACCGTCATGCGATCCGCGATCGTAACCATCGTGCGATCCGCGACCACCATTACCGATATGATAACCGCGTCTGTCGTCATGTCCACGTCCGCCATGATGAGAGATATGCCCGCGATCCATACCACGGAAACCTCCATTCCAGTGAGGACGACGTGAGACATAGAAACCGCCGTGATGATAGAAACGACCGTGACCGCCACGATAGGAATGGTAAACAGTGGGATAGCCATAGTAGTAATATCCTACACGATAATAGCGATAGACGGGGAAGAACCAGCGATTGTGAAGCCACGAGAGAGGACGGAAGAAATAGTCCGCAGCAGCGAAAATGGTATACTGCCAATCGTAGAGGATGTGGCGAAGGTCTGCATTGCGGTAGGCCAGATAATCTCCATAGATATCGTCTGCCGTCTCGACGCTGAGCAGATAGTCGAGGTTGATCTCATAGCAGTCGTTGTACTGCTGATCATTGAGATTCAGTTCGTAGGCCATCTTGTCCGTGAGGAAACGGGCCTGCTCGCGAGCCTCAGCATAGCTCATTGCGGAGAGTGAAAGGATGGAGCAGAAGCTCAACATCAGGGTAAAAATCATCTTTTTCATATCGCTTTCAATGTTTAGGGTTATACATTTCGTCTGTTTGACGCTGCAAAGATACAGCCTTTAAGTTGATTCCATAGGAGGAAAAAACCTAAAGGCTGAGGGGATAATCCCTAAAGATGAAAGGGAGTGACGAAACAGCGTTGCCGCCGGCAGGACTTAGTCGTCCTTGGAGCGCGTCAGCACGACGGCCGAACGTGCAGGCAGATAGAGCTTGAGCCAGCCCTTGTTCTCCCGGGCGAGCAACGGGTCATAGTTGGTGAAGTGGCGCATCGTATCGTCGTTCAGGCCATGCCCGCCGAAAGCCACGTCGTCCGTGTTGAGCAGCACGGAGTAAGAGCCCTGACGTACACGGAATCCATAGCCGGTATAGCTCCTATTGTAGGAGAAATTGAAGACGAAGAGCAACTCGCCGCGCTGGAACGCGAGGACCTGGTCGCCGTCGTTGGTCCAGATCTCTGTCACGGGCGTCTTCTGGATGTCCTTCTGCATCTTCAGGACTTTCAGCATCTGCTGATCGAAATCGCCGAGGAAGTGATAACAAAGCTCCTTGTTGTCGACAAGATTCCACTGTCTGCGTGCATACTTATAGCTCCAGCCATTGCCTTCACGCGGGAAGTCAATCCACTCGGGATGTCCGAACTCGTTCCCCATAAAGTTGAGGTAACCGCCATTCATCGTAGCTGCCGTGAGCAGACGTATCATCTTATGCAAGGCGATACCGCGCTCAACATTGTAGTTCTCATCACCTTTCTTGAAGTGCCAGTACATATCGCTGTCGATCAGGCGGAAGATGATGGTCTTGTCACCGACGAGGGCTTGGTCATGGCTCTCGCAGTAGCTGATGGTCTTCTCGTCGGCGCGACGGTTCTTGACCTCCCAGAACATCGAACTGGGTTTCCAATCCTCGTCACGTAATTCCTTGATGATCTTGATCCAATAGTCGGGGATATTCATGGCCATACGGTAGTCGAAGCCATAGCCGCCGTCCTTGAAAGGCACGGCCAAGCCCGGCATACCGGAGACCTCCTCGGCAATGGTAATCGCCTTCGGATTCACCTGATGGATGAGCTCATTGGCAAGAGTAAGGTAGCAGATGGCATTATCATCCTCGTGACCGTTGTAGTAGTCAGCGTATGAGCCGAAACTCTCACCGAGGCCATGGCTATAGTAAAGCATCGAGGTCACGCCATCGAAGCGGAAGCCGTCGAAGTGGTATTCCTCAAGCCAGTACTTACAGTTAGAGAGCAGGAAATGCAGCACCTCGTTCTTTCCGTAGTCAAAGCATAAGCTGTCCCACGCCGGATGCTCGTGACGGTCACCGGGATAGAAATACTGGTTGGGATCGCCGGCGAAATTGCCAAGACCTTCATTCTCGTTCTTCACAGCATGACTGTGAACAATATCCATGATGACGGCAACGCCCTGTGCGTGAGCAGCGTCAATGAGGGCTTTCAATTCCTCGGGTGTGCCAAAACGCGACGAGGCGGCAAAGAAGCTACTTACATGATAGCCAAAGCTGCCATAGTAAGGGTGCTCCTGAATGGCCATGATCTGGATGCAGTTGTAACCGTCCTTGACGATACGCGGCAACACATTCTCACGGAACTCCGTATACGTACCGACCTTCTCGGCGTCCTGGGCCATTCCGATGTGGCACTCGTAGATGAGCAACGGCGATGTGTTAGGACGGAACTTGCGCACCTTCCATTCGTAGGGTGTCTCAGGTGCCCATGCTTGAGCAGAGAATATCTTCGTGTTCTCGTCCTGCACGACACGTGTGGCCCAAGCGGGTATGCGCTCGCCTTGACCGCCTTCCCAGTGAATGGAGAGTTTGTAGAGCTGGCCGTGTTGTACTGCACGTGACGGCAGTTTCAGTTCCCAGTTGCCATTTGAACGTGCCAGACGTTTCATGGCGAAACGCTTGTCTTCTTTCCATCCGTTGAAGTCGCCGATGACATAAATCTCAGTGGCGTTAGGGGCCCACTCACGGAAAATCCATTTCTTGTCCTCAAAATGCAGGCCGTAGTAGAGATAACCTGTAGCGAAGTCGGCCAGTTTCTGCTTGCCGCCTTGTGTCAGCTCGCTGATCTTATCGAGGGCATGCTGGTGACGACCGTTAATGGCGTCAGAGAACTGAGCCAGCCACTCATCATTTTTGACCAACTTAAGTTGTTCCGGCTCTGCTACTCGCAAAGCAGCCTTCCTGTCGACCGTCTTACGCGAAGAGGCCTTTGTCGTTGCCTTCTTTGCGCTTGTCTTGGCGGTCGAAGTCTTTGTCGATTCTTTCTTTGCCATTTATTGTGTGTTTTGATTTCCCAATATAATTAATAGGTACGCGCGCGAAGCATCCCGCTATGCCTTAACCTTGATGATGGCCTTACGAAGGCCCGTAGGTGTAACGGCAGGTGCGTGGCCATCCGTGGGGAAATAGATGGCAAACTGACCTTTACGCAGCATATAATAGGTCGTAGCGACGTCCTCGGGCGTCTGTGGGGCGGCAGGATCGTGCAAAGTCATGTCCGTGCGATCATCATACTCAGCCTTCGGCAGCAGATGAGCCGGGGCCCATCCGTGTTCCTCATCGCCTGAGATAGGGATCTGTATATCGATCATGCGACGATGGGTCTCGAAACGTGCTTCACGTCGAGACTTAATAGGCGCATCCTGCACATTGATGTACAAGTCGTCACCCTGGATATGGGTAATGCCAACGGGGAGGGAAGAAAGATCCGTGCGCTCGAGATATTCGGCGACGGCTGCAAACAAGGGGTTCAGACCAACGTAGCGGTCGAACGATGATATGTCATCAATAATCATAACGTCTATTAACGTTTTGCTATAATTCCGCTGCAAAAATACATAAATATTTCCATTTGAGGAAACAAAATGGCATGAAAAAGCCCTAAAGATGGATAATATTCGTCTTTAGGGCTGTTATTTTGTCCCGAAAAGGTCAATTATCGAGGGCTCCCATCGTGTAATGTCCACGTCTTATAACGTGACCATTTTTGTCCTTCTCGACGAAATCGCCGTCGCGGACGTCATTTTTGTAAGAGCCTTCGAAGCGTGTGCCGTCGGCAGTCTCCATGACACATTTGCCATTCTTCTCCCCCTGACGGAAGGAACCGCGAAACTTGGTTCCGTCGCTTTGTCGGAGAATACCCTCGCCGTCCATCATGCCGTCCTTCCATTCGCCGTCGTAGACATCGCCGTTACGCCAGACATATTTTCCACGTCCGTTTTTCTTGTCGTTGGCCCATTGCCCGGTGTAGCTGGTGCCGTCCGGCGAGGTGAACGTGCCTGAACCATGCTTTAGTCCGTTGCGGAACTGTCCCACATATTTCTGTCCGTTAGCATAGATGAAGATGCCTTCGCCTTCGCGTTGACTATGCTTGTAGGTACCTTCGTAGCGGTCACCATTATTGAAGGTATAAATGCCTTTGCCTTCGAGCGAATCGTTGACGAAGTTACCCTTGAAGATGTCGCCATTGGCATACTTGTAGGTGCCGGCGCCATTCATCTTGCCATGCTTCCAAGAACCGGTATACTGAGCGCCATTGGCCCAAACGAACGTACCTTGACCGTCCTTCATGTCATTCTTCCAGTCGCCACGATAGAAATCGCCGCTGGCATACGTGTAGACACCGGCGCCCTCACGCTTGTCGCTCATCCAGTTGCCTTCATAGCGGTCACCGTTGTAGTAGTACATCGTACCACGTCCCTGCTGGTAGTCCCGGAACCAAAGGCCCTCATAGCGGTTATTGTTGCGAAAATAGAAAGTGCCCTGACCGTGCTGATGATCCTGGTACCACTCGCCTTCGTACTTCTCACCATCCGAGAATGTATATGTACCGTATCCCTCACGTTTTCCTTTTATGTACTCGCCCTCAAACATATCCCCATTGGGATAGACGGTCTTACCTTTTCCGAGAGGTTTGCCACGAAACATCTCGCCCTGGTACTCTCCCCCATCCTTAAAGCTGTAAGAGCCTATGGTAATCTCCTGAGCATCAAGCTGAGATGGCATTAACAGGCAAAATACGGACAACACAGAACACAGGTGTTTGAAAGTATATTGTCGCATAATATTTCTACTTTATATTCATATTTCAGGGCAAATATAGCTTAAATCTTTGACGCGGTAAAATTCCTTAAGACCTTTTAACGCTTTTCACACCTCTTACGCCTTCCAACTTCTGAATGAGTTGTTTCAAACGGCTCGTATCGTCAAGCAGTATGGTCAGAGTGCCATGGAAAAGGCCATCATTAGAGTCAATGGAAATGCTACGCAACTGCAGTTTTTCGTCCTTCGAGATGATACTCGTGATGTTGTTGACAATACCCAGGTCGTCCTGTCCTACGATACGCAGAGTTATGGAATACTGGCTACTGCCCTTACCGGCCCAACGAGCATCTATGATACGATAACCATAGCGATTGCGCAGGGCAGGTGCGTTAGGACAGTCCTTGCGATGAATCTTGATGCCACCGCCTGCCGTGAGGAAGCCGAAGACATCGTCGCCATATACGGGCTGGCAGCACTTAGCCAGCGTGAAGTCGATGCCGCTGAGGTTTTGGTCGATGACCAGGACGTCGCTCTTACCGATCTTCGTCTTCTCCGTGTCGGCTTTCATCGCGAAGTTCTCAGCGCTTTGAGCTGGCTGCGGAGTCAACTCGCCACGCTGATAGCGCTGTTGCTGGACGTATGCATCAAGGACCTGATTGATCTCAAGATCACCCTCGGCCAGTGCTCTGTAGAAGTCCGTGACGATACGATAGCCGAGGCGCGTCATCGTGTGCATCAGCGTCGCCTCATCGATGTCGATCTTACGATTCTTGAATTTACGTTCAAGTTCCTCCTTGGCGAAAGCCGCCTGGCGTGCTGCCATCTCCTTCAACGCTTGGCGTATCTTCGAACGCGCACGACTGGTCTTGGCCACATTGAGCCAATCCTGTTTAGGCACCTGATTGGCGTGGGTCATGATCTCAACCTGATCGCCGCTCTGCAACACCTGCCTGAGGGTCACCATCTTACCTCCGATACGTCCGCCCGTACATTGGTTGCCGATCTTGGTGTGTATGGCGTAGGCAAAGTCGAGCACCGTGGCACCTTGCGGCAGCTTGAAGAGATCGCCGTGCGGGGTGAACACGAACACCTCGTCCTCATACAGATCCATCTTGAACTGATCCATCAGCTGCAAGTCATCGCCAGCCTCCAGCGCGTTACGTATGCTCTGCAACCACGTTTCGACGCCTGCCTCGCCGCCTTTGACGCCCTTGTAACGCCAGTGTGCTGCCAAGCCCCGTTCGGCTACTTCGTCCATACGTTCCGTGCGTATCTGCACCTCCACCCATTTACCTTCCGGTCCCATCACGGTGATGTGCAAGCTCTCGTAACCATTGCTCTTGGGGATCGAGAGCCAGTCACGCATACGCTTCGGGTTGGGCTGGTACATATCTGTGATGATGGAGAACACCTGCCAGCAATCCTGCTTCTCGCGTTCCAACGGAGAGTCCAGGATGACACGGATGGCAAAGAGATCGTAGACCCCTTCAAAGGGGCAACGTTGCTTTTTCATCTTTTGCCATATACTGTGAATGCTCTTGGTCCTACCCTTCATATGAAACTTTAACCCTGCGGCTTTAAGTCTCTCTTCTACAGGACGTATAAAGCGTTCGATATAGGCATCGCGGCTCTTCTTCGTCGCGTTCAGCTTTTCCTTAATATGGTAATAGGCGTCGTGTTCCAGATACTTCAATGACAGGTCCTCGAGCTCGCTCTTCAGCTTATACAAGCCCAGTTTATGAGCCAACGGGGCGTAGAGATATGACGACTCCATAGCCACGTGGCGACGTGCCTCCTCGTTCTCGGCATCCTTTATCTGACGCATGATGCACACGCGATTGGCGATAACGATCAATATGACGCGCATATCCTCGGCAAACGACAGCAGCAGCTGACGGAAGTTCTCGCTCTCTACGATGGGATTCTTGGCATAGAGCTCCTCGATACGCGAGAGGCCGTGGATGATACGTCCCACCTCATCGCCGAAATCACGGCGCAACTGGTCTACCGAGACGTCGCCATTCAGCACCAGACGGTTGAGCATAACAGCCAAGATGGCACCGCGTGACACACCAATCTCAGTGGCAACGATGATCGCCGTCTGCAACGAGGTAATCAGTGGATGCAGCCCGAAGACATCACGCCGCATGGCTGTGCCCTGAGCAGCACCCTTCAAGTAATCATCAACACGGGCAAAATCATCGTCGCTGATCTCGTCGTGCATCAATGTCCGGAGACGATCGTTAAGCTCGGCATACAACGCTTTCTCTGACTCTGTAAACGAAAATATATCTGTCATAAACTCCGCTTTTCATAAAAAAACAATGCGAAGATAGTGATTTTTTCTCGAAACTGTCGCTCGTTTGAACCTTTTTTACTACTTTTGACCACGTTTTTGAAACTCTATAACACAAAAAGCCGCACTCCGCGGCCATTTCTGTATCTTTTTCGACAACTTTCATCCATCTTTATCATAATGTTTACCTCAGACGACCTCAAGCTTTTGGCTGCAAAAGGCATCAGTCAACAGCAAATTCAGCACCAGCTGGAACAGTTCCGTGAAGGCTTCCCTTATCTTAAACTCCGCTCCGCTGCCGCTGTCGGCAACGGTATCATAGCTCCCTCCGACGCTGAGTGCCAGGCACTCGTCGAAGCATGGGATGCCTACAAGGCAGAAGGACACCACATCACCAAGTTTGTCCCTGCCAGCGGAGCCGCATCACGTATGTTCAAGAATATCTTTGAGTTCCGCGATGGCGACAACGAGGCTCCCGTCACAGACTTCGAGCGCACCTTCTTTGAGCATATCAGCGACTTCGCCTTCTACCCTGCCCTCGACGATGCTTGTCAGGTCCTGTACGGCGCCGGCATCGACGAGCTTTTGGCGGACGGACGTTACAAGGACATCGTCAGCGCCATGCTCGATGACGACGGTCTCGGCTACGGACAGCTACCGAAAGGACTCCTTCAGTTCCACGCCTACGACGACTGCGCACGCACACCACTCGAGGAGCACCTCGTCGAAGCGGCACTATACGCCGTGTCACAGTCCAAGGCCGACGTCCACTTCACCGTCTCGGCCGAACACCGCGAGCTCTTCCAGCAGCTTGTCGAGCGCGTGCTGCCCTATTACGAGGAGAAGTACCATATAGATTATAAGGTGTCATTCAGCGAGCAGAAGCCTTCCACCGACACCCTGGCTGCCACGATGGAGAACGAACCTTTCCGCACCGACGACGGACAGCTGCTGTTCCGCCCAGGCGGACACGGAGCACTGATCCAGAACCTCTCCGATCTTGACAGCGACATCGTATTCATCAAGAACATCGACAATGTCGTCCCTGACCGGTTGAAGCCTGCCACGACCCTTTGGAAGCAAGTGATCGCCGGCGTCCTCGTCAACGCACAGCGTCAAGCGTTCGACTATCTGCGACGTATCGATGAAGGCAACATCGGACAAGCCGAGCGACAAGAGATGTGTCATTTCCTGCGCCATGATCTCTGCACAGAGGTCCCGGGCCTGGCCGAGATGTCCGCCGAAGAACAAGTCAATGTGCTGCGACAAAAGCTCAACCGTCCCATGCGTGTCTGTGGCGTCGTGAAGAACGTTGGTGAGCCTGGCGGTGGACCGTTCTTGGCATTCAACGCCGACGGAAGCGTCAGCCCTCAAATCCTCGAGAGCTCACAGATCGATGCTCACAACCCCACCTATATGGCCATGTTCACCGGCGGAACACATTTCAACCCCGTCGACCTCGTATGTGCCATACGCGACTATAAGGGCCAACGATTCGACCTGCCTAAGTACGTGGATCCGGCCACAGGCTTCATCTCCTATAAATCGAAGAACGGCAAGGACCTTAAAGCCCTCGAACTACCCGGACTTTGGAACGGCGCCATGAGCGACTGGTCCACCATCTTCGTCGAAGTGCCGCTCGAGACGTTCAATCCCGTGAAGACCGTCAACGATCTGCTTCGCCCTCAGCACCAGCCATAATGTCCGCACGCTGCGTGCTGCACACATTGCATCTTGTCAATTTTTCAAGTATCTGAACAGAACTCATTGACATGACCTTTACAACGAATTAGACGAATCTTCGTCCATCCAGGGATGGCGCTGCCAATTCGTCTAATTCGTTACATTCTTTGTTATATATAAACCAATTGTGTACATCTACTGATCAGTGATAACGCAAGAGAAACTCTGGAATCGTAATTATTGGCGGGTGATGACAGCAAACTTTGCGCTGTTCTTCGCCTTCTACTTGCTGACACCGTTGTTGCCATTGTATCTTGTCGAACGTTTCGACGCGACAAAGGATATTGTGGGGCTTGTGCTGAGCGGCTACACGCTGACAGCCTTATTGGCTCGTCCCTTCAGCGGCTTTCTTGTCGACACCTTTCCACGCAAGAAGGTGCTGATGGTGTGTTTCTTCTTATTCTTCATCTTCTTCGGAGGCTACCTTGGTGCTTCGTCGCTGCTGCTCTTCACCGTGGTGCGCACCTTACACGGCGCTCCTTTTGGCGCACTGACCGTGGCCAATTCAACCGTGGCCATCGATGTCGTACCGTCCTCACGACGCAACGAGGGCATCGGCTATTATGGCCTGTCCAATAATCTGGCCATGGCCATAGCGCCTACCGTAGCCATCTATCTCTATCGGCTGACCAACAATTTCGAACTGCTCTTCTGGTTGGCGCTGGTCGTAGCCGGACTGGGCATGATGGCCGTCAGTCCCCTACCCTCCTTGCCACGTCCTGTGACGAAAGGCTCGGATAAAGGGAGCAAGGCATCGCAGGGCTTGCTGCGCTGGGATCGTTTCTTCCTGCTACGTGGGTGGTTGCTGGCCGCGAACATGGTGTTCTTCGGATTCTGTTTCGGGGTGATGAGCAACTATTTGGCAATCTACAGCAAGGACGTGATGGGCATCACAGGCGGCACAGGCACATGGTTCCTGCTGCTCGCCTTCGGCCTTGTGGCCTCGCGACTGCAGGGAGCACGGGCGCTGCGTGAAGGCAAGCTGCTGACCAACGCTGCCGAGGGTACGGTCATCTCCAGCGTTGCCTACCTCAGCTTCGTACTCTTTCCCAACGCCTTTGGCTACTATGCCTCGGCGCTGCTGCTCGGACTGGGCAATGGACATATGTGGCCCGCTTTCCAGAACATGATCATCTCGATGGCACACCACAACGAGCGCGGAACGGCAAACTCCACGCTACTCATCTCATGGGATGTCGGTATCGGTCTCGGCGTATTGGCTGGAGGCTTCGTCAGCGAGCACCTCAGCTATACCTCTGCCTTCTGGATGGTAGCCATAGCACAACTGACGGGCACGCTGCTGTTCTTCGCCGCCACCCGCACATTCTACACGAAAGGGAAGATAGAGCGCTGAGCCTATCCGACCACCTCGGCGATACACTCGATCTCGACCAAGGCATTCTTGGGCAGTGTCTTCACCGCTACAGCCGAACGGGCCGGGAAAGGCGAAGAGAAGGCTTCGGCATAAACGCCGTTCATGGCTGCAAAGTCATCCATGCTGGACAGGAAGACGGTAGTCTTCACGACATGAGCCATGTCTGTGCCGGCTGCTGAGAGGATGGCCTTGATGTTGGCCAGTGATTGCCGAGTCTGCGCCTCGACACCACCTTCCGGGAAGGCTCCGGTGGCCGGATCTATAGGCAGTTGCCCTGAACAGAAGATAAGGTTGCCGACACGGATGGCCTGCGAGTAGGGACCGATAGCTGCGGGAGCAGAGGTTGTTGCAATAGCTTTCATATTAACGATACAGGACTATAATTATAAATAGGTATATCAACCTTCAATCGTCTAACGTTTTCGGCTGCAAAGATACATATTAAAACTACACAAGCAAAGTTTTGAACCGAAAAAAACATAGCCCTTCCTCCCCTCCTCCAAC
>CAMOSA010000057.1 GCA_946624335.1 uncultured Prevotellaceae bacterium | reverse complement strand
GCAGATGTCGCCAGCGATCCTTTTATCTTGGAGATTGATGCGCTCCTCGATCGCCAGATGCGTTCATGTCAGGTCGACCTGGCCCAGCTGGCCGAGGCGCTCTGCATCACACGCACGCAACTCAATCGTCGCGTCAAGGCGATCATGGGTGTTACGATGCAAGAGTACGCCAACCGTTACCGTGCTGAGCACGCTTGTATGCTCCTCGGTCAGCGCCGTCTGAAGGTCGCCGAGGTGGCCCGTTCCTGCGGCTTCGAGGACGAAGCCTACTTCAGCCGTTTCTTCCGCAAGGAGACCGGAATGTCTCCTTCCGAGTTTGTCGGTCGGCGGGGCAATGGCCGTTGAACATAGTGGGAAAATGCTCCTTTTCCCTCTTTCTCCCATCTTTTGTCACTTTTATCCAACCTTTTGTCATCTTTGTCCAACGCGTGAATAGCGTTTTCGTCCTACCTTTGCGCCATCAAATCATTAAATCTTCACGATTATGGCGACAAAGCAAGAACTCCTCACCCCGCTGGCAAAGGCTTCTGGCACTCACCTCAGGAGCTACAGCGATAATGCGCGGCGGATGCGCTCCACGCAGCTGTTGGCGCTCATCGACAATGCCCTCGACACCCAGATGGATAGCGGCAACGTCAATATCCAAAGCCTGGCAGACTCCATCGGCCTGAACCGTTTCCAACTCAACCGCCGCATCAAGCGTTTCACGGGCAAAAGTATGCGCGACTATGCCCAGAGCTACCGGCTGCAGCGTGCCTGTCTCCTCTTGCGTGAGAGCACGCTGACCATCAGCGAGGTCGGTGTGGCCTGTGGTTTCGACGACAACTCCTACTTCAGCCGCTTCTTCCGTAAGGAAACAGGCATGACGCCCAGCCAATACATAGGTAAATGACTCCATGAGCCTCTTACAACAAAGTTAAACAACGTTAATTTCCACCTCCCCCGATACAGTCTATCACTTTTGTCCTATAAAATGTTCGATAAATGCAACTCGCATATCGAAATAAGTTCCTATCTTTGCGACGTGATCCAATGAGAAAAAACATTTATACCTATATTAATAGCGGCGTAATGCCAGCCGAGACAAGCAACATATTTATTAACCATTAAACCATAACAGTTATGAAAAGACTCTTTACTCATCTCATGCTGCTCACAGCTCTCCTGCTGTGCAGCTCATCGTCGTGGGCCGAAACTTACAAGCTGAAAATTGCCGGCATTGAAGTCACCGACGCCAACAAGAACAACATCACAGGTTCTGGCATCAGCGGCGGTAGCGTTGTCTACGATTCCGCCAACAAGATACTGACGCTCACCAACACGACCATCAACGCAAGTAGCAGCGACGGTATTTACAATCAGGGTATTGATGGCCTCTACATCGCCTGCCGCGGCACGGTGAACATCAGCACGAGCTCTTCTGAGACGAGTTGCGCTGGCATCTATGCCAATGCAAAGACGACCATTGGATCAAGTTCTTCGGGTGCACATATCGCTACGGTGAACATCAGCAACACCGGCGTGAGCAATGGTATCCGCAGCTACGGCGGCGCAGAAATCCGATTCTTCCGCATCAAGGCCACGGTCTCGTCGGCACAGTCCGATGCTGCCTTTGCCTACACTGCAGCCAGTATGATGATCTACTCCTCGCAAGTGACCTTCAATGGAGCCAGTGGCCATTATGCCGTCAACGGCTTCACCGATGGACTCTCTATGGATTACGCCGGTGGGCCTCTGGCGGTTCTTGAACCCAACTATAGCTTCGACAAGTCTACGGGTCGTATCATGAATGGTAGCACCGCTGCCCAGAAAGCAACGGTGTATCCTGCCGTCACGATCGGTGATGAACCGCTGTCTTACCAGACCCCGACGCTCATTAGCGCCACGACCGGTGCCACCCTTGTCTCTGGTTCTGCTTTCTATAACTCCACGACCAATAAGCTGCGCCTGAGCGGCGGCTTCACCATGAAGGGTGCCGGCATCAATGTTCGTGTTCCCGGCCTGACTGTTGAAGTCGACGGCACAGCCACCATCGAAAACAGCAATAATGGCATCAACATCCGCTGCAACACCACCTTTACCGGCGGTACGCTGAAGGTGACGTCCACCAGTGAATCATGCTTCAGCACATACAATAACGCCGATGTAACGTTCAAGATGACGTCCGTCGAAGCGTTGGGTAAGTACTGCGGTTTCTATGGTCAGACCACCAGCAAGCTCACCCTTGAGAACACCAGCAAATCGGTTTACAAGTTCGCAGGCGAGACGTGCAACCTCCTCACTGGCCAGCTTATCTTGAACGATATGGACATCTGGACCGCAGGAGCGTATTTCAACGTGAACGAACATAGGATGTACCGCAATGGCAGCATTCACAAGGCAACCTCCGCCGACCTCGAATATGGCGTATGGTTCAAGAGCGTCGACCAGTTTAACTACTATGGCTTAACCGTCGCCGGTACAAAGGTCAACGGGCGGAATTGTGAAGATATCCATAGCCCGTACATGACAGCAGGTACAGCATCCTACGTGCCCGGCACCAATACGCTGACGCTGAACAACGTCCAGATAGACATGACCTCCACTGACGAGGCTGTCGTTAAGACATCGAGCGGTTTCGGTAACTTCATCCTCAAATTCACCGGTAGTGACGACATGTACCTTAAGTCTAAGTACTCGGCCTTAGACTTTAGCTCGAACACGACCATCAGCGGAACAGACAATCGTGTCTATGTGACATCCACGGAAGGCTCAGGCATCATCACACGCAGCAGCCTCACAGCCGTCACCATCGACAAGCCGGGATACTTTGGCTCAGTGGGAAAGATGTACGGCTACTATGGTGAGAACACCGAAACGCTGACGTTGAAGAAGGCTACATCCGACTCAAAGGGCTTCCGCTTCGAGGGCGAGTCGGGCGCTATATACAGCATCGCCAACCTGAAATTAGACAATATGGACTATGGATGGGAAGGCAACAAAGGCTGTTACTTCGGCAACGGCAGCGTACGTCAGAACGGTGGTAATCTCGCCAAGGGTGCGGTAGAGTTCGGCTCCATCAAGGAGACGCTGCCCATCTACGTTGCCGGCAAGCAGCTCAACAGGGTCAACAGCGCGAGCACTACGATCTACGTCGGCAGCCCCTATATCAAGAGCGGCACGCAGAGCGTCGGCTACAAGCCCGAAACGAAGACCTTGACGCTGAACAATGCGACCATCGACTACACGGCGGCATCTTCCACCAACGATGGTATCATCCAGACGAAGGCCAACACAGAGCTGACCATCACCGCCAATGGCAATAACTCCCTCAGCAGCACTACGGCTTACGGCGGCCTGTGGCTCGACAAGAGCAATGTCACCATCAACGGCAACGGCACACTCAGTCTCGCCGGCTGCTATGATGACCTCTATGGCCTGAACTCGACTACGCTCAAGGTTGAGGGCGACGTGACGCTGGAAGCCCTGAAAAATGGTATCGGCTCAAACAACTTTATGGGTGAAATGATCGTCGGAGGCAATGCTGTCATCAAGGCAAAGCAAATCAGTGTCCTCAACGCCCTGACGCTCAACGACGGACAGGCTATCGTGGAACCCGCAGGCGCTACGTTTGCCAACAAACGTGTTGAAGTCGGCGGTTCCAAAGCCCAGAACGTCGTCATCATGAAGGTCGAGAAGTACGGTCTTTATGTCTGCGACGTCGAGGTCACCAGCTACAACTGCGCTGACATCCTCGGCGACGGCAAGTTCGTCTATGACGCGAGCTCGAAGACGCTGACCATCAACAACGCCAGCGTCAACAGCACCACCATCAGCAACGTGGTGTCGAGTAACGTAAGTGGCTTGACCATCAACGTCTTTGGCGACAACACCTTCAAGGTCGTAGATAATATCTTCCGCGTGTATGCGACAACCACCATCAAGGGCAGTGGCAGCGTCACCGGTGAGCTCACCGCAATTGACGGCTTCGGCATCTATGCCCCCAATGGCGGCACCTTAACCCTCGACGGCCTCACCTTCAGCTTCAAGGGCAAGTATGCCGTGGGCGCCAGTACCAGCGACCTTATCATCAACAGCGGTAAGCTCATCTACACGCCCAACGGCGACCCCAGCACTAAGGCCTTCAACGTGAAGAGCCTCACCCTCGGCGAAGGCATGATGATCACCGAGCCTGCCGGCGCTACCTTCAACGCCTCGGCTGGCGGCATCACCGTCGACGGCAGCAGTGCCTACAAGGGCCGCGTGGTCATCGAAGGCGTCACGGCCTACGACCTCACCATCGCCGGCACGACCGTCAACAGCGCCAACTGCAACGACATCCTCGGCAACGGCGTATTCAGCTACGACGATGCCACGAAGACGCTCACCATCAACGGCAACTTCACCTACACGGACGGTAACCACGTCGTCGAGAGCTATGTCGACGGCCTCACCATCAACGTGGCTGGCAACAGCACCATCGTCAGCTCCAGCAACAGCACGATGATTTATCTCTGCAATAACTCCACCATCACTGGTGGCAAGCTGACCCTGATGTGCACCCATCCTAATAACGACGGCTTAGGCATCTACCTCAGCGCCAGTTCCGGTGAAGTGTTGACCATCAAGGATGCCACCATCGATATCACCGGCAGCGGCTTCGAATGGGGCATCACCGGCAGCAGCCTCGTAGAGCTCGTCATCGACAACTCTGACGTGACGGCTACTGCACACAACTATGGCGTCATCGCCGACTGGGGCGGCATCACGCTGAACGGCTGCTACGTCGACACGCCGCGTCCGTCCATCATCCTGTCCACAGGTATCTGCGACGGTGGCGGCAACTGGGTTGGCAGCACTGAAGAAGCCTCTGTTGTCATCAAGGCCGGCACCGACGCTATCGAAGGCATCGACGCCGCCGAGGCAGCTCCTGCTGACGTCTACGACGTCGCCGGCCGCCGTCTCGACCAGACACGCCGCGGCATCAACATCGTACGCACCAAGGACGGCAAGACCGTCAAGATGTTGAAGAAGTGAGCGGAAAGCCAAACGCATTAGGCAACACGTAAATATAATAGGTATCGTGAGAGGGTGTCCGTCTGGGCACCCTCTCTCGTGTTTCGTACGCTTTCCAACGCCTCTTTCCACATTTTATGACTAAAAACGGTACGCGTAACGAAAAAAGTACGTATCTTTGTCGCCGCAAAGACAAAACTTCAAGAAAAAGCAAAGATGAAAAGAATCCTCTTTCCGCTGCTGATGCTGGCAGCGCTACTCTTCAGCAACACCGCTTGGGCTACCGACTATCCCGTGTATGTCGGCGGTGTGCGGGTGACCGATGACAACAAGGCGAACATCAACCCCTCGGGCAAGACGTCGGGCAAGATCAGTCTGGACGGCACGACGCTCATTCTGGACAACGTCACGATGAACACGGGCGGCAACGCCGGCGTGAAGATTACCGAGGCAGGCTATACCGTGCGCTTCAAGGGCACCAACACGCTGACCTCGGAATCCACGGGGCTGTGGTTTGACAAGGCCGTGACGCTCGACGGTGTGCTCGGCACCTGCGCCACGCTGAACATCACCGTGACGAAGGCCGGCTACTGCGGCATCGTGTTCAACGGCACTGATGGCACCAACCATATCTACAACCTCTTCCTGCGTGTCAACACCATCGCCACGGCCATCTCCGGCAACTGGACGGACAAGGGCAAGGTGAAGCTGAGCCTCTCGTGCGTCGACATGATAGCCCGTTCGTCGGGCGCTCAGGCCTTCAACTACTACGCCGACATCCGTTTTGACAGCGGCGACGCCATGCTGCAGAACGGCGCCCGCTTCGATGCCAGCCGCCAGACCGTCGTCGACGCCAGCGGCAATCCCCTCGCGGCCGTCGAGACGAAAGGCTCGCTCTACGTGGGCAGCGTCATCGCTCGCATCGGCAGTAACACCTTCACGCTGCGCCCCGAAGGCCTCACGGCAGGCTCCATCCAATACGACGGCTCGTCCAAAACGCTGAAGTTCAACAGCGCCGTGCTGAAGACCGACAGGGTTCTCGTCGACAACCGTGCCATCAGCGGCTTGGCCATCGAGAGCTCCGGCTCCAACACTCTCACCTCGACAGGGTCCACCGCCATGCAGCTGCGCGCCAACACCAGCTTCACCGGCAACGGCACGCTGAACCTGGCGACGACGGCCGCCACCAGTTCGGCCATCTCGACCTACGACGACGCCGACGTCACGATAGCCATGGGCGCCCTCACCGCCAAGGGCACCAACTACGGTTTCTACGGGCAGAACAGCGGTCGTCTGACTCTCAACAAGCTCGCTACGGGCAGCAGCTCCTACACCTTCGTCGGCGCCAACGGCAACCTCTACACCGGTGAGCTCGTCATGAACGACATCGACATCTGGACGAAGAAGGCCACCTTCAAAGAGAGCGACGGCCGTATGTACCACGACGGCAAGGTGGCACGGGGCACCGACCTCAACAGCGATGGCACCAGCTTCAAGAGCACCGACCTCTTCACCTATTATGATTTATATGTCGCCGGCACACGGGTTCACTCCCGCAACAACGAGGACATCACCAGCCCCCTGATGACCCTCGGCAAGGCGTCCTACGACCCCGCGACCAAGACGCTGGCGCTCAGCGATGTGCTCATCGAGAACAATCACCGGTCCAATACCGTCGAGGACTACGGCATCTACCACGCCATCAACGGCCTGACCGTCACGACGACGGGCACCAACATCATCAAGACGGCCGACATCGCCTTGGAGCTGGGCGGCAACACGACCTTCAGGGGGTGGGGCGACATCACCGTCAAGTCGACTGCCGAGCACGCCATCGATATGCGGGGCAACAGCGGTCTGACGCTGCAGCGCAGCGGCGGCGTGATGACCGTCGAGGCTAAGAAATACGGCTACTACGGCTACCAGGAGACAGCGCTCACCATCCTCAAGAGCGGCGGCGTCGGCGGCCTCTACAAGTTCCTCGGTGAGGACGGCAATATCTGCAACACCCGCCTCGTCATGGGCAATGGCGTCAACTTCCACTCCAAGTGGACGTGGTACAACGCCGACCGCTCGGCCGTCTTCCTCCACGACGACTACGCCTGCGGCACCGACCAGAGCCAGCACGGCACCTGGATCCGCGGTGACATCGCCTGGACGACCTATCCCGTCACCATCGCCGGCACGCCACTCGCCGGCGCCATCGTCGACGGTGTCCTCCGAGGCAACGTCACCGGCTTCTGCAACCCGTACTACACCGGCTCGGGCATCACCTACGACCCCGCCACACAGACGCTCAACCTCGACAACGTCGACATCGACTATGCCCCCGGCACCACCACCAACGACGGCGTCATCAAAACGGAGTCTGGCACGACGCTGACCATCGCCGTCACGGGCGATAACAGCCTCAAAGGCGACCAGGCCTTCGCCGGCCTCTGGCTCAACAAGAGCGATGTCACCATCACCGGCGACGGTACGCTCAGCCTCTCCGCCAGGCGTGATGACCTCTATGGCCTCAACGAGTCGACGGTCAAGGTCCAGGGCGACGTCACCGTCGAAGCGCTGACCAACGGCATCGGCAGCAACAACTATGCCAAGGAGCTCGTCGTCGGCGGCAACGCCGTGGTCCGGGCCAAGCAGATCAGCTTCCTCCGCCAGCTCACGCTCAACGACGGCCACGCCATCACCGAGCCCGCCGGCGCTATTTTCGCCGACAACGCCGTACGCGTCGGCACTGCTGTAGCCCAGGACGTCGTCATCAAGTCTACCGCCGATGGTATTGAGGCAATGGATAATGGACAATGGACGATGGATAATGGACAATGGACGATGGACAATGAGGTGTACGACGTCGCCGGCCGACGCCTCGACCAGCCACGCCGTGGCGTCAACATCGTGCGCACCACCGGTGGCAAGACCGTCAAGGTCATGAGTAAGTGAGTAAAGAGCCAAGCTCGCTTGAGCTCTTTCGAACGGGAATGAGCTCGAACAAGGTTCAAGGTCATGCGTAAGTGAGCAAAGAACTCAGCTACAACATCCATTGACATAATTCCTTTTTTACAACGAATTGAACGAATTAAACGAATTCTCTTCACCATCCCACAGATGGAAGAAATTCGTTTAATTCGTTCAATTCGTTGTTATATATAATCGGTTCGTGACGTACGAGCTGACTTCGACTCATGACCTCATCGACCGACTCGGTTTCGAGCTCATATCCCCGTCAAATTGCCCGTGAGCCCTTCGCGACAGGGCAAAATAGGGGTAAAAAGACACCAAAAATCATATTTTGTCGCTTTTATCCTAGAAAATGTTCGATAAATACAACACTTGTTTCGAAGAAAGTACTTATCTTTGTGGCGTCAATCGTAGGCCCAAATCTAGAAAACTATTGATGACATTGCGGCTTTACGCAAACAAACGAGACAAACAACACTATTTATTAACACTTAAACCATAACAGTTATGAAAAGACTCTTTACTCATCTCATGCTGCTCACGGCCCTCATGCTGTGCAGCGCATCGTCGTGGGCACAGCTGAAGATCTGCGGACACTCCGTCGATCTGTCAGCCACCTCGACGCAGACCATCACCGGTTCGGGCATCTCCGGCACGGTGACCTACAATGCACCCAGCAAGCAGCTGACACTCGAGAATGCCACCCTCACCAGCAGTGGCAACGATGACGGTATCTATAATCAGAGTGTCGACGGCCTGTCTATCCTTTTCAAGGGCACGGTGACCATCAACGTCAATTCCACTGGCAACAATGTCGCAGCCCTCTACACCGACAAGAATCTTACACTCACCTCTCCCGGCGCTGCAGCACCCCCTGTGATTACACTGAGGAATACTGGTGCCGGCCCTGCCTTCAAGGTGCGTGGTGCCACCGTCACAGCTTGGGGCGATAATATAACAGCTACCGCAGCCAATAACCATGCCGTAGTCGGTGAGGTATATAATAGTGGTACTAAGCCTAGTCTCATTTTCCATTTTTCCCGTCTGTCGGCAACTGGCGCTTCAGACTTTAAGGCTGTGACCGGTTTCACGGGTGGTCTGTCACTGTATATAGCCGTTCATTCTGGCGGCACGTCGTTCGACAGTGCCTCCGGCGCCATCGTCAATTCCAGCAACAGCGCCGTGCAGGAAGCCGTCATCCTCCCTGCCCTCACCCTCGGTAAGTTATATATCGGCGCGGCCGGCGAAAGATCGATAAACACGTCATCGACAGGTGCCTCCACGGCTTCAGGTAAATTCGAGTACAGCTCCAGCGCGAAGAAGCTGACGCTGACCGACCTGAACGTCAACGGCGCCGGATTCGTCAGCCGTATCCCCGGCCTGAAGATTGACTTCAAGGGCGGCGGCACGCTGATTAACTCCGGCATTGCCATGGACCTGTATGGCGACACCGAGCTGACCAGCGACGGCACGGTGGAACTGACATCCTCCAGCGCTTCGGCCATCTACTTCAATGGCAACTACCATCTGACCGTCTGTATGCCAGAGCTCGTTGTTACGTCAAGCGGCGGCGGCGGCTGCGGCATCAAAGCCTCCGACTTTCCTTCTTCCAAGCTGACGCTCAAGGAATACAACAGTCAGTCGGTCTATAAGTTCCTTGGTACCACAGCCAATCTCCGCGTGGGCAGCATCGAGCTCAACGGCATGGAAGTCTGGACACCGGACACCTATTACAACCCGGCTGACAGGACCATGTATCATCACGGAGTAGAGGCTAAGGGTACTGATCAGGGCAACGATGCCACGTGGTTCCGTAGCCTCAATTACAGTGGCTTCACGTTCTACGACCTCTACGTCGCCGGCACACGTGTCAGCAACCGTAATAGTTCAAGTATCGTCAACCCCAGCATCAAATCTGGTAAAGTCACGTACGACAACAGTTCGAAGACACTGACGTTCGACGGCGTCAAAATGGAGGTGGCCAGCGCCGATGACCAGGGCGTGCGCAGCTACATCCCGGATCTCAACATCGTCCTCAAGGGCACGAATGAGATGACGACGAACGCCACCCTGTTCAGCCTCAGCAAGGCCACCACCTTCAGCGGCAGCGGTAACCTGGAGGCCACGTCGAAGGAGAAGCACGGCATCTCGACCGCGGCTGGTACTAACGTGACCATCGCCACCACCAACTACATCATCGTCAACGCCAAAGGCTACGGCTACTGGGGCGGCGGCGGCACGGGCGAGAAGCTGACGCTGAAGAAGACGGCCAGCGACGACTTCGGCTACGCCTTCGACGGCACGGAAGGCACTCTCATCAATGTCCCCGAGCTCGTGCTCGACGGCATGGCCTTCTCCAACTCCGCTTGGCCTGGTCTCTATGGATGCTACTTTGATGGCAAAGAAATCAAGCAGAACGGCGGCAATCGCGCCAAGGGCTATGTCGCCTTCAAGTCCATCAAGGAACGCACTGGCATCTACGTCGCCGGACAGGAAATCGTGCGCTGCAACGACGCCAGCTATCCCATCTACGTCGGTAGCCCCTATATCAAGAGCGGCACGCAGAGCGTAGCCTATGCCCCCCAGACCAAGACGCTGACACTCGACAACGCCACCATCGACTACCAGGGCACGGAAACCAACTCCTATGACATCCGTCTCGAGCCCAATGTGACTGTCAACCTCGTCGTCAACGGCACCAATACGCTCACCGGCAACGAGAAGATGTTTGCCCCGCTGTGGGGACGCGACGGCTCCAAGATTACGGCCAGCGGCTCAGGCACACTGAACCTCCTCGAAGGCCCCCTCTATCTCTGGGGCGGCACGTTCGAGGCTGGTGATAACCTCACTGTCAACTGTCCCCATTCGTTCATAGGCAGCAATGGCGACATCGCGGGCCACCTCACAGTTGGCGGCAACGCCGTCGTCAAGGCCAAGAGCATCGAGAAGATATCCTCGCTCATCCTCAACGACGGACAGGCCATCACGGCTCCCGCCGGCGCCGTGTATAATGACAACGCCGTCCGCGTGGGCACCGCAGTGGCTCAGAACGTCGTCATCAGCAAGGCCGAGATATACGACCTCAAGATCAATGGAATGGCTGTCAACAGCGCCAACGCCTCCGACGTCCTCGGCGACGGCAAGGTCGTCTTCGTTCCCACTGCCAACACGCTGACCCTCGATGGCGCCACGCTCAGCAGCATCGAGAACCGCATCAAGGACCTCAAAGTCATCGTCAAGGGCACGACGACCGTCGAGGACAATGCCAACTACGTCACCCTCATCGACTCCTACGAGAACATCACCTTCGAAGGTGACGGCAAGCTCATCCTCAAGTCGACAGGTGAGAGCAGCCGCGGCCTGAGACTCGCCGCCACATACACCGACTCCCAGCACAATACGCTGTCCATGACCCTCCAGGGACCGGCCATCGAGATCAACACCGTGACGGGCATTACCGCCAGCGGCAGCTATCCCATCCTGAACATCTATTATCCCACCACCGTTGTATACACCGGCACGGGCTCACCCATCAATATGTTCGGAGGCTTCAACCTCTCGAAGCTCGCTTTCATGGAGCCCGAGGGTGCCTCTTACAACTCCACCAGCCGTACTGTAGAACTCGATGGAGCTACCTACAACGGCCCGCTGGTCATCGACCTCGAGCGCTACGACCTCTATGTCGCCGGTGTACAGGTCACCGAGGACAACAAGGACGATATCCTCGGCAACGGCATCTTCAGCTACGTCACCTGGTACAAGAAGCTCAGCGTTAAAGGCGACTACACCCATACCGGCGCCAGCAATATCGTCAGCAGCAGTATCGATGGACTGACCATCGAGGTGACCGGCAACAGCAAGCTGACCTCCACCACCAATGCTACCATCCTCCGTTTCAGAGCTCCCGGCACCATCACCGGCGGCAAGCTGACCCTGGAGACGACATCCACCGACGGTGGTTCAATAGCCATCTACAACAGCGACGGCGACCTGACCATCAGGAACGCAGAGATCGAGATCGTTGGCGACGGATTCAGCTATGCCATCACCGGCGAGCCGACCTACAACCTGATCATCGAGAACTCCGACATCGTAGCCACAGCCAGCGTATATGGCGCCATCGTGGATTGGGGCAACATCACGCTGACCAATTGCTACATCGACAGCCCGCGTCCGGCTGTGATTAACGACGGAGCCGTCTGCGACGGAGCCGGTAATATCATCGGTAAGGATGCTACCGGCACCGTCGTCATCAAGCATGGCGCCGACGCCATCAACGGCATCGATGCTGCCGAGGCCGCTGAGGCAGACGTCTACGACGTCGCCGGCCGCCGTCTCGACCAGACACGCCGCGGCATCAACATCGTGCGCACCAAGGACGGCAAGACCGTCAAGGTCCTGCGTAAGTGAGCGAAAAGCCAAACTCGTTTGAGCTTTTCCGAACGTGAAGGAGCTCGAACGAAGTTCAAGGTCCTGCGTAAGTGAGCGAAAAGCCAAACTCGTTTGAGCTTTTCCGAACGTGAAGGAGCTCGAACGAAGTTCAAGGTCCTGCGTAAGTGAGCGAAAAGCCAAATGCAATAGTATCGAGAGAGGGTGCCCGGCCGGGCACCCTCTCTCGTGTTTCTAGTTCCTGGACCCTAATCTGTCATCAAATGGCCAATGGCCGATTGGGGTTAAACCCAGATTGGTCATTAGAGGGTTAAAGGCAAATAATGAGGCAATACTATCGCAGATGACACAAAGTCAGAGAATAAGTCCCTTAGGGACGGTGGATATCAGGCAGGTTGTATGGATTTCTACTGGATACTAATAGTTTTTTTCAAAATCATCCTACACTCCTACACCTTTTGTGTGTTATTGACTGAATACCAGTAATCTAAAAGGGTGTAGGATGGGGTGTATGATGGGTGTAGGGGTGTAGGATGAAGGCCGAAAACAGGCCTTTCACACAGATTGACCCGCCCCTTTTTTCCCGTATGCCCGATCGCTTGACGTTATCGTACTGCGTGTTCCCGCAGCTATTCATGGCGATATGCGCGAGTCCCACTAATGGGAAACCCGAGTCCCACTAGTGGGACTCGCTGATTGACCTAGGTGTCAAAGCTTGAAGGCCTAACGCTCCGGCACGCTCTGCGTAGCATCGCCAACCGATCTGGTAGACGGTCA
>CAMOSA010000056.1 GCA_946624335.1 uncultured Prevotellaceae bacterium | reverse complement strand
CAAGAACCGCGTAAGTATCGCTATCGCGAAGTAAAGAGTTAATAGTGACGAATGATGAATGACGAGTGACGAGTGATTAATGACTAATGATGAATGACGAGTGACGAATGACGAATGAAGGAGTGAAAAGTGATAAACAAAAGTATCCTTCAAGGTTCCGTAACCTTATCCTTGAACGCTCGTTCTTAGCTCTTGACTCACAAGTCAGCCCTTGACTCACAAGTAATATTAATTCGTCATTCATCATTCGTCATTCGTCATTAATCACTCGTCACTCGTCACTCGTCATTCTAGACAACAGAAAGCCGCCGAAATGGCGGCTTTCTGCTGTTTAGAAGGCGTCGTCGGTGAGTATGCGTTCGAGGTCCTCGGCGGAGATGTTCAGCTGGAAGTTGCCTCGGAAGGCGACGGAGATGTTGCCTGTCTCTTCGCTGACGACGATGGCGAGGGCATCGGTCTCCTGGCTGATGCCCATGGCGGCGCGGTGACGCAGGCCGAGCTCCTTGGGCATATTCAGGTCGTGGGCCACGGGGAGGATGCAGCCGGCGGCGGTGATGCGCTTGTGTGAGATGATCATGCCGCCATCGTGCAGGGGCGAGTTCTTGAAGAAGATGTTCTCGATGAGCCGCTGCGAGATCTTGGCGTCGATGAGCTCTCCGGAACGTATAAAGTCGTTGAGGGGCAGGGATCGCTGCACGACGATGAGGGCCCCTACTTTCTGCTTAGACATGGAGAGGCAGGCCATGACGATGGGTATGATGTCCTCGCGGGTGTGTGTCTGCTTCTCCTCGCCGCTGAAGTAGCGGACGACGGAGCGGACGCGCTCATGGGTGCCTATATTGTAGAAGAACTTGCGGATCTCCTCCTGGAAGAGGATGAGCAGGGCGATGGCGCCGACGCTGACGATGCGGTCGAGGAGGGTGCCGAGGAGGCGCATCTCAAGGATCTGCGAGACGAAGAGCCAGAAGACGACGAAGACGAGCACGCCGAAGAAGATGTTGAGCGAGCGTGACTCCTTCATCAGACGGTAGCCGTAATAGAGCAGGAGGGCTACAAGGAGGATGTCAATGATGTCTTTTATGCCGAAGGAGAAGAACATACGGGAGGGATGAGGGGTGAGGGTTTATGGGTGAGGGTTTAGGGTTGAGGGTTTAGGGGTGAGGGTTTAGGGTTGAGGGGTTAGGGTTGAGGGGTGAGGGTTTAGGGGTGAGGGTTTAGGGGTGAGGGGGATTGACCATTTGGCAGAGACGGACGGCTTCGACGGCCGGCAGGACGTCGTGGACGCGGAGGATATGGGCTCCGGCGTTAAGGGCGAGGGTATTGAGGACGGTGGTGCCGTTGAGGGCTTCGTCGGGGGTGATGCCGAGCAGGCGCCAGATCATGGATTTGCGTGATACGCCGACGAGCATGGGGTTGTCGGGGAAGAGGCGGATAAGGTCGCCGAGATGGCGGAAGAGGGCGTAGTTCTGCTCGATGGTCTTGCCGAAGCCGAAGCCGGGGTCGAGGATGACATCGGTGACGCCAAGGGAATAGAGGCGCTGCAGACGGTCGGCAAAGAAGCGGGCGACAGAGGGGAGGTAGTCGGCGGAGGGGGAGGAGGGGGAGGCCCCGGCGGGAAAACCGCCGGGCACAGTCACTAAGGGAGAGGAGGGGAAAGGGGAGGGGGAAAGGGAAGGGGAAGAGGGAGAGGAGGGGGAAAGGGAGGGGACGGAGGGGGAAGGGGGGACGGCGGGAATAGTGCCGGAGGGGTTATGGGTGAGGACGTAGGGGACGCGGAGGTCGGCGACGGTGGGGAACATGGCGGGATCGAGGTCGCCGGCGGAGATGTCATTGATGATGTGCACGCCGTGCTCAAGGACGCAGCGACGGGCGATGTCGGCACGGAAGGTGTCGACGCTGATGATGAGGTCGGGATGGGCTTCGCGGAGGGGAGCGAGGGCGGTGAAGGCGGCATCGAGGCGCTGCCACTCCTCGTCGGAAGGGACGGGGGCGGAGCCGGGACGGGTGCTGCAGGCACCGACATCGAGCATAGTGGCACCCTGACGCAGCAGTGCCTCAGCACGCGAAAGGAGGAGGGAGGAGGCAGAGGCAGAGGGGGAAGGGGAGGCTGCAATGGAAGCAGGACCAGAGGGGGAGGCAGCAATGGAAGTACCAGCAGACGAGGTGTCGTCAGACAGAGGGGTGCGGCTGGGCGCATAGAAGGAATCGGGCGTCACGTTGATGATGCCCATCACTTGCGGCTCTGAGAAGTCAAACAGACGGCCGGCGATGCTAATACTATTACTTACCATCAAAACATTTACTATTTACTATTTACAATTTACCATTTACTATTTACCATTTAGCATCAAAGCATTTTACCATTTACCAATGCACCACGGATCATTTGACCAAATTATGAATTGACAATGATCAATGATCTCTCCCCTTTTCCGGCTGCGATTGGGCGGCTGTGTCGGGGATGCTGGGTGGTTTGCGGGGCAAAGATATAAAAAAGTTGAGAGTTATGGATTGAAAGTTTCGGGTTTAATGATTAAAGTTTAGAGTTTTTTGTACTTTTGCGGCCGAAAAGAAACGAAAACGCATTATGGACACAGAAAGTTTGTATGAATTATACCTCTCGCACCCGACGGTGACGACCGACAGCCGTCGCTGTCCGGAGGGTAGTATGTTCTTTGCCCTGAGGGGCGAGTCGTTCGACGGCAACCGCTTTGCCGCCAAGGCGCTGGCGGAGGGTTGTGCCATCGCTGTCGTCGACGATGCCGAAGTGGTCGTGGAGGGTGACAGCCGCTACGTGCTGGTGCCCGACGTGCTGCAGGCCCTGCAGGCGTTGGCGGCACGCCACCGGCGCAGCTTCCGCGGGCCTGTCGTACAGGTGACGGGCACCAACGGCAAGACGACGACGAAGGAGCTGCTGGCGGCCGTGCTGGGCGAGCGCTACCGTGTGCTGTACACTCAGGGCAACCTGAACAACCATATCGGCGTACCGTTGACGTTGCTGCGCCTTCGTCCGGAGGACGAGGTGGCCATCATCGAGACGGGCGCCAACCACCCCGGCGAGATAGCCCTGCTGACACAGATCGTGCAGCCCGACTACGGGCTGGTGACGAACGTGGGGCGTGCCCATCTGGAAGGTTTCGGCTCGTTCGAAGGCGTCAAGCGCACGAAAGGCGAGCTGTACGACTACCTCATCCAGAAGCCTTCGGCGCACCTCTTCGTGAACGGCAGCAGCCAGGACCTGCGCGCTATGCTCAGCGAACGGGCCTTAGACCTGACGGACGAAAGGTGCCTCGTCTACGGTCACGACGCCGAAGCGCAACCCGAATGGGTCTGCCGGGGCGCTGTCGTGGCGTGCGAACCGATGCTGCGCTTCCGTTGGCGCGGTGACGACGGCGACGATCATGAGGTGACGACACAGCTCATCGGCGACTATAATATAGATAATGTGTTGGCCGCCGTGGCGGTCGGCCTGCATTTCGGCGTCGCTGCGTCGGACATCGACCACGCCCTGTCGAGCTACCACCCGAGCCTGGGTCGCTCGGAGTACCGCCGCACGGCCGGCAACGAGCTGATCGTCGACGCCTACAATGCCAACCTGACATCGATGATGGCCGCCCTGGACAATTTCTCGCGCATCGAACATACGCACAAGATGGTCATCCTGGGCGACATGCGGGAGCTGGGCAAGGAGAGCGAGGCGGCGCACCGGACGGTGGCGGCGAAGGCGATAGGCAGCGCAGCGTGCCGGACCGATGTCCAGCGGGCATGGTTCGTGGGCGAACATTTCGAGACAGCGCTGCAGGGCATGACGCCGCCTGCCGGCACCGAGGTGCGATGCTTCAAGGACGTGGAAGCGGCCAAAGAGGCTATCAGGGCAGAGGCGCCCAACGGGTGGCTCATCCTGATCAAGGGATCAAACGGCACCAAGCTGCACCAGCTGCCCGACGAGCTGTAAGCGTATCGCTGGTAGCTTTGACCCTCTTAGAAGGGTGAATCAAACCCTCTTAGGAGGGTAAGGCGACCCTCTTAAGAGGGTAAACGAAGTTACCTATAGGGGTTAGCGGCAAGTCCCCTAAGGGTTAGCGGCAAGTCCCCTAAGGGTTAACGGCAAGTCCTCTAAGGGTTAACGGCAAGTCCCCTATAGGTTAACGGCAAGTTACCTAGGTGACATCGAAGAGTCGCTTGGGTCAAGGATTATTCATCGATTACTCACGAAAAGCTATCTGTAAGCCATGAAGATTGTCGTAGATGACAAGATACCCTATATCCTGCCGGCGCTGCACGCGCTGGCAGACGACGTCGTCGTGAAGGCTGGAGCGGCCATCAGCCCCTCCGACGTGCGCGACGCCACAATCCTGGTCGTGCGTACACGGACTCGCTGCGACCGCGCCCTGCTCGACGGCAGCAGCGTGCAGCTGGTGGTGACGGCCACGATCGGCTTCGACCATCTGGACACGGCGTACCTCGACGCGGCCGGCATCGAGTGGCACAACTGCCCGGGCTGCAATGCTACGAGCGTGGCGCAGTACGTCGCGAGCAGCCTGCTAGTGCTGCAACGCGAGCGTGGTCTGGACCTCAGCGGCAGCACACTGGGCATCGTCGGCGTCGGCCATGTGGGCACGGCCGTGGTGACGGCCGCACGTCGCCTGGGCGTCGGCCGCCTGTTGCTGAACGACCCGCCACGCGAGGCTGCCGGCGACCGCCTGCCCGGAGCTATGCCCTGGACGCCGCTGGCGCAGCTGCTGGCCGACGCGGACATCATCAGCCTGCACAC
Organism: uncultured Prevotellaceae bacterium; assembly: GCA_946624335.1. Taxonomy (GTDB): domain Bacteria; phylum Bacteroidota; class Bacteroidia; order Bacteroidales; family Bacteroidaceae; genus Physcousia. The sequence goes on along the minus strand of CAMOSA010000056.1, from coordinate 8,515 downwards.
GCCGCTGACGACCGCCGCCCCCTACCCTACCCGCCACCTCATCGACGCCGATGCCTTCAGGCTGATGCGGCGGCGCCCGGTGCTCATCAACGCCGGCCGCGGGGGCCTCGTGGACGAAGAGGCGCTGCTGGCAGCCATGGCGACGGGCGCCGTCGGCGACGTCGTCCTGGACACCTGGGAGGGCGAGCCGCACATCCGCCGTGACCTATTAAATAAGGTATATATAGGCACCCCGCACATCGCGGGCTACAGCGCCGACGGCAAAGCCAACGCTACGCGCATGGCGCTGACCGCGATCTGCCACTACCTGGGTCGCCCGATGACCTTCGACATCACGCCGCCGTCGCTGCCTGAGGGCACTGTCACCGCCACCGCGCCGGACGACGTGGCGCTGCAGCTCTACGATCCACGGCGCGACAGCTCGCTCCTGAAAGCCTCGCCCGAGACCTTCGAGCAGCAGCGAGGCAGCTATCCCCTGCGCCGCGAGCGAGTGTAAAAAAGTCATCAGGAGAGCCTTTGAACACACATATTTTGCACACAGATGGCCCCTTTGTGCACAAAAACACACTTTTTCGCTTCTTTTTTTGGCAGATTGAATAAATTATACGACCTTTGCACCCTGAAAAACGAAGTGAAATTTCTAAATACATCATTTTAATCATCAAAACTATGACTGAAATTGAAAGCAAAGTAAAGGATATCATCGTCGACAAGCTTGGCGTTGATGCATCAGAAGTAAGTGCAGAAAAGAGCTTCACCGGCGACCTCGGTGCTGATTCCCTCGACACTGTCGAGCTCATCATGGAGTTCGAGAAGGAGTTCGGCATCACCATCCCCGACGACGAGGCTGAGAAGATCACCACTGTCGGCGACGCCATCGCCTATATCGTAGACCATCAGTAAGCAAGTCAACACCCCACGGGTGACACATTAGAACGTTATTTTAAGTAGACGAGTTGACCAGTTAACGAGTAGACGAGCTGCGCACGTCAGTGATCAGTTGGTCGGCTTGTCAACTCGTTAACTCGTCAGCTATTATATTAGTTTTTATGGAATTAAAGAGAGTCGTGGTAACCGGACTCGGTGCCATCACACCGCTGGGCAACTCCGTCGACGAGACGTGGCAGAACCTGGTGAACGGTGTGAGCGGTGCTGCTCCCATTACCCATTTCAATACCGAGAAGTTCAAGACGAAGTTCGCGTGCGAGGTGAAAGGCTTCAACGCCGAAGACTTCGGCCTCGACCGCAAGGAGGCCCGCAAGATGGACCCCTACTGCCAATACGCCATCGCCGCCGCCAATCAGGCTCTCGCCGACAGCGGCCTGGAGTATGAGGGTCTGGACAAGAACCGCGTGGGCGTCGTCTTCGGCGTCGGCATCGGCGGCATCAAGACCTTCCAGGAAGAGATCGAAGCCTACGGCCGCACGGGCGCCGAGCTGGGCCCCAAGTTCGGCCCCTTCTTCATCCCCAAAATGATCGCCGACATCGCCGCCGGACACATCAGCATCCTCCACGGCTTCCATGGCCCCAACTACGTGACGACCTCGGCCTGCGCCTCGAGCACCAGCGCCCTGGCTGACGCCTTCAACCTGATTCGTCTGGGCAAGGCCGACGCCATCGTCAGCGGAGGTGCCGAAGCCGCCATCACCGAGGGCGGCGTGGGCGGCTTCAACGCGATGAAAGCCCTGTCGACCCGCAACGACGATCCCGCTACGGCCAGCCGCCCCTTCAGCGCCAGCCGCGACGGCTTCATCATGGGCGAAGGCGCCGGCTGCCTCATCCTCGAGGAGCTGGAGCACGCCAAGGCCCGCGGCGCCAAGATCTACGCCGAGATGGTCGGCGAAGGCATGAGCGCCGACGCATACCACATCACGGCGTCGCACCCCGAAGGCCTCGGCGCTAAGCTCGTCATGCAGAACGCCCTCGAGGACGCCGGCATGCAGCCCGAGGACATCGACTACATCAACGTGCACGGCACGTCGACACACGTCGGCGACATCTCCGAGGCAAAAGCCATCAAGGAGCTCTTCGGCGAGCACGCCTACAAGCTGAACATCTCCTCGACAAAGTCGATGACGGGACACCTGCTCGGCGCTGCCGGAGCCGTCGAAGCACTCGCCAGCGTGCTGGCCGTGAAGAACGACATCGTGCCCCCCACCATCAACCACGCCGACGACGACCTCGACGAAGAGATCGACTACAACCTGAACTTCACGTTCAACGTGGCTCAGAAGCGCACCGTGCGTGCCGCCCTGAGCAACACCTTCGGCTTCGGAGGCCACAACGCCTGCGTGATTTTCAAGAAATACGAAGATTAAGCCGTGTTTACGACCAACAATCTGATCGACCGCATCAAGCTCCCTTTCCGCAAGGACAGGGAGCTTTGCGCGTCTATATACGAGATCCTGGGCTTCTACCCACACCACACCAACTACTACAAGCTGGCGCTGCAGCACAAGTCGACGGCACGCCACGGCAAGCGCAGCACCAGCGAGCACAACGAGCGCCTGGAGTATCTGGGCGACGCCGTGCTGGAGTCCACCGTGAGCGACATCCTCTACCACCACTTCACCACCCAGCATGAGGGTTTCCTCACCAACACACGCAGCAAGATCGTGCAGCGCGAGACCCTCAACCGCCTCTCACGCGACATCGGCCTCGACCGCCTCATCCACTCCAACAGCCACTCCAACGCCCACAACAGCAACATGGGCGGCAACGCCTTCGAGGCCCTCATGGGCGCCATCTACCTCGACCGAGGCTACGACGCATGTATGTACTTCATGAAGGAGCGCATCCTGGGACGCCTGATGAACATCGACTCCATGGCCGCCAAGGAGGTCAACTTCAAGTCGAAGCTCATCGAGTGGACACAGAAGAACCGCATCCAGCTCGACTTCCGCCTCGTCGAGCAGCAGCAAGACCCCCATGCGGCACCCGTCTTCGTGACACGCATCGTGCTCGAAGGACTTGACTGCGAGACCGGTAAGGGCTACTCGAAGAAAGAGAGCCACCAGATGGCCGCCAAGGCCACGCTGGAAGCCTTGAGGGCCGACCGTCAGCTCACACAGGCCATCTTCGACGCCAAGTCGCGGCGAACGGCTCAGGAAGAAGAGCCCACCGCACTGCTGCCCGAGACGGAATGATAACATTACTTAAGTTCCGCAAGTAAATGACGCCCCGCAGGGGCAGCGAGATGCCAGTCCTTGACATCTCGCTGCCCCTGCGCTATCATACAAGCTTATTTTCATGCTTGCGGGACTTGTATAACATTATTTAAACCCGCTGATTTTGTCGACTGGCTATTTTGCCGTATCTTTGTCGCCCAAATGAGCATCACACGACTAGCACGTCCCCTCTTTGCGCCTCGCACTCACCGCATTGAGTCCTATGCGCAAGACACCGAAGCCCTCCAGCGGAGAGTGCTTCAACGCCTGCTGTCAGCCGCCCGCAACACCGAGTGGGGCCAGCGGCACCACTACGCAGACATCCACACCTACGAAGAATTTGCACAGGCATGCCCTGTCACCAACTACGACGACCTGAAAGCCGACATCGACCGTATGCGCCACGGCGCCAGCGACATCCTGTGGCCAGGCCGCGTCAAATGGTACGCCAAGAGCAGCGGCACGACGAGCGACAAGAGCAAGTTCATACCCGTCTCGCCGCAAGGACTGAAGGACACGCACTATGCCGGCGGCCAGGACTGCGTGGCGCTGTACCTGCGCAACCACCCCGAGAGCCGCATCCTCGACGGCCGGGCGCTGATCCTCGGCGGATCACATGCCCCCAACTACAACCTGCAGCACTCGCTCGTCGGCGACCTCAGCGCCATCCTCATCGAGAACATCAACCCGCTGGTCAACTACCTGCGCGTCCCCAGCAAGAAGACAGCGCTGCTCAGCGACTTCGAGGTGAAGCGCGACCGCATCGCCCGCGAAGCCATGCACCGCAACGTCACGAACATCAGCGGCGTGCCGTCATGGATGCTGTCCGTGCTGACCCACGTGCTGGAACTCTCGGGCAAGGAGCACCTCAACGAGGTGTGGCCCAACCTCGAGGTATTCTTCCACGGCGGCGTAGCCTTCGGCCCCTACCGCGAGCAGTACCGCCGCATGATCGACAGCGAGCGTATGTCCTACATGGAGACCTACAACGCCAGCGAAGGCTTCTTCGGCATACAGAGCGACCCGGCCGACAAGGCCATGCTGCTGATGATCGACTACGGCGTCTTCTTCGAGTTCATCGCCATGGACGAGCTCGGCAGCGATGCGCCGCACGCCGTGCCCCTGTGGCAGGTGGAGCCCGGCCGCAACTACGCCATGCTCATCACCACCTCCAGCGGCCTCTGGCGCTACATGATCGGCGACACGGTACGCTTCACGCAGACAGCACCCTACAAGTTTGTCATCACCGGGCGCACCAAGTTCTTCATCAACGCCTTCGGCGAAGAGCTCATCGTCGACAACGCCGAGCACGGCCTCGCCGCAGCATGCAAAGCCACCGGCGCCGAGGTGCTGGAATACACGGCGGCACCCGTCTTCATGGACGAGGCCGGCAAGTGCCGCCACCAGTGGCTCATCGAGTTCTCACGCCAGCCAGCCGACGTCAACGCCTTTGCCGAGGCACTCGACAAGGCACTGCAGGCCGACAACTCCGACTATGAGGCCAAGCGCTTCAAGGACGTCACGCTGCAGCAACTCGAGATTGTCACCGCACGCCACGGCCTGTTCAACGAGTGGCTCAAGATGAAAGGCAAGCTCGGAGGACAGCACAAGGTGCCCCGACTGAGCAACGACAGGACCATCATCGAGGAGATGCTCGAGCTGAACAAAGACTAACGAAAGACAACAACCCTATATAATCGATGAAACTGATCGGCCGACGTTTGAGACAGCTCGTGCTTAAAGCCCTCAGCAGCAAGCAAGTGAACAGTCCGGTGCACGCCAGCTCCGGACTGGGTGCCATCTACTATTGCCTCGCACTGATCCTGCTGGCCTGTGCCTGCGCCAACATCGGCTCGCCCGACGGCGGCCCCTACGACGAGACGCCGCCGCGCGTCATCGCCAGCTCGCCGGCCAACCAGGCCACACGATCCGACAAGCGCAAGATTGCCATACAGTTCAACGAGTACGTCAAGATAGAGAACGCCAGCGAGAAGGTCATCGTTTCGCCGCCGCAAGGCGAGATGCCCAACATACGTGCCGTAGGCAAGCAAGTGCGCATCGAGCTCTTCGACACCCTCAAGCCCAACACGACCTACACCATCGACTTCGCCGACGCCATCGTCGACAACAACGAGGGGAACCCCATGGGCAACTACACCTTCTCGTTCTCCACAGGCGAGCACATCGACACGATGGAGGTGTCGGGCTACGTCCTCAACGCCGAGGACCTCGAACCCATCAAAGGCATACTCGTCGGACTCTACGAAGTGAACGACGACGGCATCGTGCCCGACAGCCTCTTCCGCAGTCACCACTTCGACCGCGTCAGCCGCACCAACGGCAGCGGGCGCTTCGTCATCAAAGGAGTGGCGCGCGACCGTCGCTACCAGGCCTTTGCGCTGAAGGACATCGACGGCGATTTCGTCTTCAGCCAGAAGAGCGAGATCCTCGCCTTTGACACCACACGCTTCGTCTCCACCTGCGGACCCGACATACGCCTGGACACCATCTGGCGCGATACGACCCACTACGACAGCATCGTGCCCGTACACTACACCCACTTCTACCCCGACGACATCGTCCTGCGCGCCTTCCTCGAGGAGGGACAGGACCGCCACCTGCTGAAGACACAGCGCGACCTGCCGGAGTCGTTCACAGCCTTCTTCACCGCGCCGTCCGACTCGCTGCCACGCATTCAGGGCATCAGCTTCGAGGGCGACGGAGGCTTCATCGCCGAACCGTCCGCCAAGGGCGACACCGTGACCTACTGGATCACCGACACGACCATCGCCTATGCCGACACGATGACGCTGAGCTTCACCTATCTCGACACAGACACCCTGCATCAGCTCGTCTGGAAGACCGACACGCTCAACATCCTGCCCAAGACCAGCCGCGCCATGCAGCTGAAAGAGCTCGACAAGAAGCGCGAGGAATGGGACAAGGAGCAGAAGAAGAAACAGAAGAAGGACGAGAGCTACACGCCCCAGCCCATGCCGGCCGAGGACATCGCCCTCAAGGTCGAATGCAAGCCCAGCGGCAGCATCGACCCCAACCAGAACCCCATCTTCACCTTCTCGGAACCCGTCACGCCGCCCGACTCGTCGGCCGTCCACTTCAAGGTCATGATCGACTCCGTCTGGGTCGACACCACCTTCCTCTTCGTGCCCGTCAAAGGCAGCCGACGGCAGTTCCAGCTCTTCGCCGAATGGGACCTGGAGCAGACCTACAGCTTCGAGATCGACAGCGCCGCCGTCCGAGGCGCCCTCGGACACACCAACAAGCCCATCAAGCAGGAGTTCCGCACCCGCAAGGAAGAAGAATACGGGGCACTGTTCATCAACACGCTGACCAAGGACACCACAGTCATCGTACAGCTGCTCAACACCACGGACAAGCCCGTACGCACCGAGCGAACCAAGCCCAACGGCTTCGCCGAGTTCCACTACCTGAAGCCCGGCGACTACTACCTCCGCTGCTTCATCGACCGCAATGGCGACGGCGTGTGGTCCACAGGCGACTACGACAGCGGCAACGGCCCCGAGGAAGTCTTCTACTACCCAAAGGCACTGCCCGTGAAAGCCAAGTTCGAGGTCACACAGGACTGGGACTTCAGAGCCGTCCCGCTGATGAAGCAGAAGCCGGCAAAGATCACCAAGCAGAAGCCCGACAAGACCAAGGACATCAAGGCGCGCAACAAGGAACGCGACGCCGCCATGGAGCGAGAATCCAAGAAACGTAGCAGCAGATAGCGGCCACGTGTATTAAACTTTCATACCGCCCCGCTGTCCAAGTGAAGACCAACAACAGTAAGCCCTATGAAGAAATTCCTGTTACTCATCACCTGCCTGGCAGCCTTCAGCGCGGCAGCCACAGCACAATGCCCGCTTGAGAACAAGGCCTTCAACGCCGGCGAGCGCCTCGACTACCAGCTCTACTTCAACTGGCAATTCGTATGGATCAAGGCCGGCACGGCCAGCCTCGACATACAGAAGAGCACCTACGAAGGCAAGAGCGCGTACCGCGCCAACCTCATCACACGAGGCAGCAAGCGCACCGACAAGTTCTTCATGATGCGCGACACCCTCACGAGCTACATCACCACCGACCTCATACCGCTCTACTACCGCAAGGGGGCGCTCGAGGGCAAACGCTTCTACATCGACGAGGCACGATACACCTACCCCAATGGCAAGATACACGTCAGCCAGCGCTACGTCAACAACGAAGGCAAGGTCAAGACCAACGAGTACAACGACACGGAATGTGTCTTCGACATGGTCAGCATGATGATGCGCGCACGGTCATTCGACCCCGCCGACTACCGCGACGGCCAGAAGATCAAGTTCCGCATGGCCGACGGCTGCAAGATCAAGGAGGCAACGATCATCTTCCGAGGCCGCAAGAAATTCAAGATGGAGTCCACCGGCATCACCTACCAGTGTCTCGTCTTCTCCTTCGTCGAGTATAAAGGCAAGAAAGAGAAGGAAGTGGTCACCTTCTATATCACCGACGACCAGAACCACATGCCCGTACGCCTCGACCTCTACCTGCGCTTCGGCACCGCCAAAGCCTTCCTCAGCTCCCATAAAGGACTGCGCAACCCGCAGACGTCGATCATCAAATAGCGCTTTTCAACTCCCAAAGAAACAACTTCATAGCACTCATTTGACAGCAACGAGCACAAGCTCTTGTTGTCAAATGAGTGTTAAGACTTATATATTTAGCACCCCTTAAAACGCCCCGCCATGCAAATAAAAGTTAAGGAGTAGGACTTTTGACAAAATTGGCAGTTAAAATATGTCAGTTTCAACGGAAATAAACGTACCTTTGCTGAGCAATATCAAAAAAGGAAAACCAATGAAAGACAAAAAGATTTTAACTCACTCAGAGTTCCAGATTATGCACTATTTATGGGGACTGCCAGGACAGTGCGGCTACACGGGCGAAATACTTAAATGCTACGAGGAACCGAAGCCGGCTTACACCACCGTAGCCACCTTCTTGAAGATTCTTGTGCAGAAAGGCTTCGTCAAGAGCCGCAAGAAGAACAGCAAGATCTTCTTCACGCCGACACTGACCCGGGCCGAATACGCCGAGATAGCCCTCGCCAAGACGAAGGAACACTACTTCGACGGCTCTTTCATGGATATGATGAAATTCTATATCGGCCATGAGCAACTCAGCGACGAGCAGAAGGATGAGCTCATCGCTATGATTAAACAGGCCTGAACAGCGACACATAGCTATTCCGACAAGAAAAGCGGCAGATTCGATGATCTGCCGCTTTTCTTGTCGGAAAGAGGCGACTCGAACGCCCGACCCCTACGTCCCGAACGTAGTGCGCT
>CAMOSA010000055.1 GCA_946624335.1 uncultured Prevotellaceae bacterium | reverse complement strand
ATAACCATCCGACGAAACTGCCTACCTGGATCCTGACGATGACTTACGATGGCCATGTGCTGACAACCTATCGCAACGGGCTCGTCGATCAAGTGATAGAGACCACTGAACTTACAACTGGAGCCGTCACGTTAAGCGGCGATGACTATCCCCACACGGCACTCGCACAGAGCGCATTCTATGCCTGTGCCTCACCGCTGACGGTCCAGTCTTTCGTTGCCAAGATGCAGGCAGAACTTGACGCCCAGAAGGCAAAGAACGCTCTCCTGACGCTCGACCTCCCCACCGAGACGCGCACCGACCTCGTCCTGCCCACCACGAAGCTTGGCCTCGACATCACCTGGAGCAGCTCTAACGAGCAAGTCATCTCCTCGCTTGGCGTACTCTTCGGCATTGCCGAAGACACCCCCGTCACCCTCACCGCCACCATCGCCGGCGAGAGCCGCACCTTCGACGTCACTGCCTTAGCGCGTGACATCACCAAGAACCTGCGCTACGAGCAGCCCGAAGCCCTCGACCAGACGCAGAACACCGCCACAGGCTTCGTCTCCAACAAATATGGCACTGCGCCCCAAGGCCTACTCAAAGGGCTCCGCTCCTACACCGTACTGCTCACGGCCAACGCTACGAAGATGCTCAAGCAGCCGCGCCTCTACGACTTCGGCTCCGGCTCGGGCAACAGCCTCTTCCTGCGCGCCGACGCCCTCTCGGCCGGCATCAAGTACAATGGCGGCACGACGACCATGGTCACCAGCACCACCAAGCTCAAGACCGCTACCGACTACAAGCTCGCCGTCTCCTACGACGCAGCCTCGCGCAAGACAACTATTTATATAAATGGAATAGAGGACGTCAGCGGAACGGCCAACCAGATTGAGGCCTACCAACTCGAGGAGATCGCTGCAGACACCCGCAACTACATTGGACGCACGCAGTGGTGGGACGGACAATACGCCGCCGACAACCAGGACTTCTGCGGCACTATCAGCGGTCTGCACCTCTACGACGTCTGCCTCACGCAGAAGGAGATCTGCGAGCTGCAAGACATCCCTTTTGAGCAAAAGGAGCTGCCCACGGCGCTCCAGAACGGCGACTTCGAGGGCGCTTACTCCGTACAGGCCGGCAGCGGCGTCTCGAGCGACCGTGCCATCTATGTGCCCGAAGGCTGGACTGTCGACCGCGCCAATGGCGACCAGAACGACCTCACCGCCCTCAAGGCCGGCGACAAATACTTCAGCAACTTCTTCGGCGCATTGGCCAAGCCCGAGAGCAACGGCGCACAGACCTACTGGATCCGACAGAACTGGGGCACACCCACGCTGACGCTCTCGCAGGAGCTGCGCCTGCCCGCCGGCAAATACACGCTGACGTGCGACCTCTGGAAGAGCGGCCTCGGCGGCGATGCTTTCGTGGCCATCCAGACCGAGGGCGGCGCCACCGTCAAGTCCGAAGCGCTGGAGAATAAGACCGAGTGGCAACAGCTGACGCTCGCCTTCGAGAGCGACGGCGAGGCATCGACTACCATTCAGCTCGTCGCACAGCACACCAGTGCCGGCTCCGAGAAGATCATCGGATGGGACAACGTCGTGCTGACGAAAGATGCAGAGACCGCCATCAAAACGGTCAATGGTCAATGGTCAAATGGTAAATGGTACGGCCTTGACGGCCGTCGCGTAGAGCCCTCCGCTTCGCAGCATGGTATCTATATTCATGACAATCGAAAGGTCGTGCGATAACAGTTGATAAACGATAAAATCGTAAGACGGTGCATAGATATACATTGTAAATCGTAAATGATTAAATCGTAAATCCCTTAATGATCGTTTGTATCGCAGAAAAACCATCGGTGGCCCGCGACATCGGTAATGTCCTCGGTGCCACACACGATCGGGGAGGCTTCCTCGAGGGCAACGGCTATCAGGTCACGTGGACCTTCGGTCACTTGTGCGAGTTGAAGGAGCCTCACGAATATTCGCCTATGTGGAAGTCGTGGAGCCTGGCTCAGCTGCCTATGATCCCTCAGCGCTTCGGCATTAAGCTGAAGGCCGACAAGGGCGTGGAGAAGCAGTTCGCTGTCATCGAGAAGCTGATGCAGGCTGCCGACGGCATCATCAACTGCGGTGATGCCGGCCAGGAGGGAGAACTCATACAACGCTGGGTGATGCAGAAAGCGGGCGCCCACTGTCCGGTGCAGCGCCTGTGGATCAGTTCGCTCACCGAGGAAGCCATACGCGAGGGCTTCCAGACGCTCAAGGACCAGCGTGAATACCAGAGCCTCTACGAGGCCGGCCTCTGCCGTGCCATCGGCGACTGGACGCTCGGGATGAATGCCACGCGGCTCTACACGCTGAAATATGGCGTCAACCGACAAGTCCTCAGCATAGGACGTGTCCAGACGCCGACGCTCGCACTCATCGTCAATCGGCAGCACGAAATCGATAATTTCAAGCCTGAGACCTATTGGGTGCTCTCTACCGTCTATCGCGACACCACCTTCACGGCCGTCATGGACGAGGGTGACCGAGGCTTCAAGAGTCAGGAGGAGGGGCAGAAGGCTCTGGACGCCATACGCCCCCTGCCCTTCACCGTCACCGGCGTCGAGAAGAAGAATGGCCGAGAGGCAGCTCCGCGTCTCTTCGACCTGACATCGTTGCAGGTCGAGTGCAACAAGAAGTTCGGCTACTCGGCCGACCTGACCCTTCAGCTCATCCAGAGCCTCTATGAGAAGAAAGTGGCCACCTATCCCCGCGTCGACACGACTTTCCTGCCCGATGACGTCTACCCCAAGTGCCCGCAGATCATGGCGGCGATGACGCCCTACGCAGGGTTCATACAGCCCTTGTTCGCCGACGGCAAGAAGCTCGAGAAGACCAAGAAGGTGTTCGACAACACCAAGGTCACCGACCACCACGCCATCATACCCACTACGGTGCCTGTCACTACGGCGGTGCTCAACACCAACGAGAAACGCGTCTACGACCTGATCGCCCGTCGTTTTATCGGCGTCTTCTATCCCGAATGTCGCTACGAGCAGACCACCGTGCTAGGTGAAGTGCGCAGCGAGGGCCTACACGTCGGCACGTTCGATGACGCCGTACCTTTCAAGGCCACGGGCAAACGCATCGTCGATCCGGGCTGGCGTGTGCTGTGGGAGAAGAAGAAGAGTGCGACCGCTGCCGACGGCGAAGGGGCCGAGGGCAACGGCGACGAACGTCCGCAGGACGAGGAGCGCACGCTGCCTGCCTTCCGCAAAGGCGAGAGCGGGCCTCACGAGCCGACGCTCACCGAGAAGCAGACGACACCGCCGAAACCCTATACCGAAGCAACGCTGCTACGGGCCATGGAGACGGCCGGCAAGCTCGTCGACGACGATGAGCTGCGCGATGCGCTCAAAGAGAACGGCATCGGACGCCCATCGACGCGTGCCGCTATCATTGAGACGCTGTTCAAGCGCAACTATATCCGCCGTGTACGCAAGAGTCTGGCGCCGACACCGACGGGCATCGAGTTGATAGGACTCATCCACGAGGAACTGCTCAAGAGCGCTGAGCTCACCGGTATATGGGAGAAGAAACTACGGCAGATAGAACGGCGCGAGTACGATGCCGCGACCTTCATCACCGAACTCAAGCAGATGGTCTCCGACCTCGTTCTCTCCGTTTTGAGGGATAATTCCAACCGGCGGGTACCTGCGGCACAATAAATGGCGGTATTCGCGCGTTATATATAAAGTGAACAGCGAAAGCGTGAACAGTGAAAAATAAGATTATGATTAGAGCACAGTTGATTGCCAGCCATTTGCTTGGCCGGCGGTGCCTGTCATTCTTTTGTTGTTCACTTTTCATCCTCCCGCTTTTCCCGCTTTTCACTTCCTGCAACGCAGAGAGCGCGCTGAAGAAGGGCGACCAGTTCTATGCCCTGGGCGAGTACTACGACGCGGCCGCCGAGTATAAGAAGGCCTACTCCAAGACCCCTATCAAGCTTCGAGACAAGCGTGGCGAGAGGGCCTTCAAGATGGCCGAATGTTACCGACGCATCAACTACACCGCAAAGGCCATCGGTGCCTACCAGAACGGCATACGCTATACCGAAAAGGCGATGTCCGACCGCAAGAAGGCTGCCGAACAGCAGGCCAAGGAAGCCGAAGAGAAGGCCGAGAGAAAAGCTAAAGCACGCTCAGCCCGTAAGCGCAACGCCGCAAAGGACACCCTTGTCAGTGTGGTCGACGGCTTACCCGTTGACGCCCCATCCCCCCTCGATGCCCTCTCTGCCCAGGACTCCATTGCTGAGGCCTCCATCCTCGACGCCACGCTCAAACTGGCCCGCCTGCAGCACAAGAATGGCGACTACAAGGCTGCCATCAAGAGCTACGAGCGATACATCGAGGATGCACAGGTGCTCTATCCCATCTATCCCGACGTCTGCACACCCCAGAACGACACCCTTGCCATTAACGGCATCATCGGCGCCCGTCAGGCAGCGCTCATGAAGAAGAAAGGGTCGCTATACACGGTCAAGAAAGAGCCGCTGCTCAACTCACGCCGCTCCGACTTCTCACCCGCGCTGTTCGGCGACGAGTGGGATCAGCTCTACTGGACCAGCACACGGCCGCAGGCTACGGGCGAAGACCTCAGCGGCATCACCGGTACGAAGTACGCCGATGTCTTCTGGACCAAGCGTGACGACAAGGGCAAGTGGGCACAGCCCGAGAAGGTCGAGGGCGAGCTGAACTCAGAAATCGAGGAGGGCGTCTGCTGCTTCTCGCCCGACGGCAAGACGATGTACCTCACACGCTGTGCCGCCGACCCCGAATACCCACGTTATGCACAGATCTTCACCGCTCAGCGCTCCGATGCCACTTGGTCGAAGCCGCAGGAACTGAAGATCTCCAAGGATACCCTCTCCAGCTTCGCACATCCCGCCGTCTCGCCCGATGGCGAGTGGCTCTATTTCGTCAGCGATATGCCGGGCGGTCATGGCGGCAAGGACATCTGGCGCATCAGCATCGAAGGCAAGACGCTGGGCGGTGCCGAGTGTCTGCCTGCTCCCATCAATACGCCCGGCGACGAGCTCTTCCCGACCTTCCGCCCCAACGGCGACCTCTATTTCTCCAGCGACGGACATAGCGGCATGGGAGGCCTCGACCTCTTCATGGCACGCCAGGACAGCGTCAGCCACGAGTGGCAGCTGACACACCTGCCTTATCCCATGAACTCCGCCGGCGACGATTTCGGCATGACCTTCGAGGGCGTTCATAATCGTGGCTACTTTTCCACCAATCGTGGCGACGGTCGAGGCTGGGACCACCTGATGAGCTTCGAGTGCCCCGAAGTGGTGCAGAGCGTGCGCGGCTGGGTCTATGAGAAGGATGGCTATGAGCTGCCCTCAGGCCTCGTCTATATGATCGGCAACGACGGCACCAACCAGAAGCTCAGCGTGCGCGGCGACGGCAGCTTCGAGGTCGCCGTGCAGCCCCATGTCGAATACATCTTCCTCGGCACCTGCAAGGGCTACCTCAACCACGTCGAGCAGCTCACCGTCGACACGAGCAGTGTCAGCCGCGAGTTCGTGCTACAGTTCCCCCTGGCCAGCATCACGGCACCCGTCCTTGTGCGTAATGTCTTCTACGAGTTCGACAGTGCCGAGCTGACCGATGACAGCACGGCAGCCCTCGACAGCCTCGTCGCCCTGCTCAACGAGAACCCCAACGTCACCATCGAACTCAGCAGCCATTGCGACTATCGTGGCAATGACCAGTACAACGAACGCCTCTCGCAGCGCCGTGCCGAGAGCGTCGTCAACTATCTGATCGAACATGGTATCGCCGCCGACCGTCTCACCCCGAAGGGTTATGGCGAGAGCCGGCCGAAGGTCGTCAAGCGCCGTATCGCCGAGTCACACCCCTTCCTCCACGAAGGCGATACGCTGACCGAAGCCTTCATCCGCGCACTGCCCGACGACAGCCTCCGCGAAGTCTGCAATGCCATCAACCGCCGCACCGAGTTTCGTGTCCTGCGCACCACCTACGGTCTCTTCGAACAACTGACTAACAAATCGGAGGCTGAGGCCGACAAGCAGAATGTAGAGGCAGAAGAAGCCACCGGCGACGAGAAGACTACCGACGACGAGAAAACCAGCGCCGGAAAGACTCTTCAGCAGCCCGTTGACGACAAGGCCTCGAATGACAAAATAGTTCCCGCGACCGATGATAAATCCTCAGAAGAAGAGGCTGACCCCGTCCCCGATGACGACGACTTCCTCCCCTACTGACAAGGCATCAGTTACTACCGAAAGATGCCGGAAAGAGGCCAGAGCAAACAAAGATAATTCTTCGAAGTGTCGAAGCGACCAAAGGCTGAGCGCGTAGAGAACTAATTAGTAGGACACACCTATAACAAATAGGCATTCTTTTCCCTTACAGGGCGCGAATAGAGTTGCAATCCGAGACCTAGGGCGTTGCCCTGGGCTGACATAGCGCAAGTGTCAAGCGTCTCTTCGAGCCGAGCGCAGGGCGTTAGTTACTTGCGAAACTAGAGTACATATAACTAATTTCATGCACCTACTTAAAATGACTGTGCCGAATCTTCATAAATAGAGTTTCGGCACATTTATAATTTCTCAGACGAAACTATTGTTTAGACAGATAGCCGCCCACATGAGGACGGCTATCTGAAGCTAATCATGACATAGTCTATCGGGTCATCTTCATCTTGTATTTAGTTCCATGTTCGGTGAGTCCGGCTCTACCTCTATATACAAATCCTTCAATGGATGTCGGATTGGAAAGATTATCGACCTGACCACTCCAACTTTCGCCGAGATAAACAGGATGATATGTACCAGTACCCCATGAGAAAGCAATTCCGACTGTTCCACTCTCTGTGATGGACCAGCTACCAACCTGATTCTGCGGAGTATATGAAGAGTCTTTCTGCGTTGCCTTTCCGTCACCCGTCAGAGTCATGGTGGTTGTCTCTAGTGTTGAACCGTCTTCCTTGTATATTGTACATTGCCAAGCACCAGACAAGTCAGGTTTTTCATCTAACGTGGTGAAGGTCTTGTTTTCGCCATAATATACTATCTCTTTCACTTTGATAAATGCCCGATAGGTATATTGGGTACTCGACTTTAATCCGCTCAGAGAAATAGCGACAGTTCCGCTTGCGCCTTCTACGGTTCTTTCCAAAGAGCCGCCATCCCATTTGTATTCAACACCGCATACGCCATCCTCAGGAACATCTTGGAAGGTGCATGCGACAATGGCCGAGTTGGATTTGATGTTAGTGCTTTCGCCTGTCGTCGCAACTGGGGATGATGTCGTGAATGTCTTCTTTCCACTTAGGTCTGCGTATGTCTCTTCGGCATATTCAACATATGCCCAATATTCATAGGTCGTTCCAGGCTGGAGCCCTTCCATCTTTACAGTGTCCTTCTCAGCATACTCAACCTCTTGTGCGACAGGGATCTCTTCGCCGTCAGCTAATGCTGCGACATAGCATCTCGCAGTACGAGGAACATCGCTGAAGCCGTATTCGAATTGCACGGATTTTGCTGTGATGCTATTAGCAATGACTTCGCCCACGTAACCTGTTGGGTGGAAAGTGTAGGTGAGGTCATAATCCTTTGGTTCATCATAGAAATAGGTGTCATCGGCGTATTTGGAGAAGCCATATAAGGTTGCGGTGGAATGTCTGATATTACGGTAGAAATTGTATCTGGAGTCCGCATAGGTATTAGTGCCTAAATCTTTGACGGAGATGTAAACCATTTCTCCGTCAGTGTCTTGATAGACATATCCCCAATCTTTTACGCCCTCGCTATCTCCTAATTCTACTGTGGTCGTGGCTGCAAAATCGAAGTAGCAGGTCTTGTCCTTATACTCAAATCCTTTTCTAGTGTAAGTGGAACTGTTGACTTCAAATTTGGTGATTTTGGCAGGCTGCGGAGTAGATGTCGTAAAGGATGACGTGGGAGATGCTTCCAGAAATCCATCACCCAATTCGACTATAGGAAATACCTCATATTCAGAGCCAGGCGTCAGCCCATCAAACGTAGTTTGATACTTCTCCAGTGGCCACTCTTGGATTTCCCGATATCTTTCTGGACAGTAACTTACAATTATGTTGCCATCTTTTTTATCACGAATGCCTAAGCCGATTGTTGCTCCCGGTGGGAATAGTTTGTCTTGGGGTTCAACGGATACCGTTGCTTTGGTGAGACTGATGTTGTCTATTTGAGGCTGGGTGAATCCAGGCAATAGCTTCCATGAATTGATGTGATTTGTTAGTTCTAATACTTTGATCCCCTCCCTTTTCTTAAAATTAAATAGGCTAATTTTTGCCTCGCCTTCTACTGAAACTTTTGCATCTAGATTGATGGCACAATCTTTGAGCTTGTTATAAGTATCATCTTCTAAGAAATGCGTGATAAACTCGCCACTGAGCTCAGCTCCTATTGTTGTCTTTGGAGATACCGACAGGATGTTGCCAGGACACCCGATTGACGGATCTAGAATGATTCCCGCAAAAAGGCTACCGGATAAGTTGCCACTAATACTTGGGGTTTCCAAGGCTGTTTTTACGTTCCTGCAAGAAAAGTGTGCTTGTCCATTAAAGAATTTGTATCCGAGCGTGAAGTCAGTTCTCACTCCTATGGAGAAGGAGAAAGCACTCTTAAGGTTCCATTGCAGCGTAGGCTCTCCGCCTAAAGAGAACCACAGCGGAGTCGAAGGTATAGGAACCGTAAACCATTTCACACCTTTATTCTTATCGAAAAGGTCGCCTTCGATGTCGCCATTAATTTCCGCACCCAACGAGAAAGCTATGTAGGTAGGTGCTGAAAGGTCTATATACAGAGGCTCGTCTTTACTATGCCTGAATGTGAACCTGATAGTGGTTCCAATGTCTCCTGAGGCAGATGCTGATATCGCCTCAGCATACTTTGTGCTCGTTTCAAAACTAAAAGACAATGGGATCTCGGCCTCAATATGCCTTGGAACCAATCTGCGACGCATCATCCCGGATGGATCTTTAGCATACACGATCTGGTATTCTCCGAAACAGATTAACTGCTCGTATATGTCATCTAATACCACAGAGTCGCATGAGATGACATCTCCTGTTTCCATGACCCTGCCAGCAAATCCCATGGGGAACATCTCATTGTCGAAACATTCGTAGAGCAGGACATCGCCTTGCACTGGAATTAAGTCGGATGGTGTGTTGGAGGCAAGATGAAAAGCCATACCTTCAGCCTCTGTGATGTATGGTATCAGTTCATTCATCAGCTTCACCTTGGGCGCATATTTCTTTTCTGGAGCACAAAAGCTTACACTGTCAATTGCTGAAAGCGGAATCTTGTAAATACTGTCGAGCGCATAGATGACCTGCATTTGGGCAACGCTATGCCAAATGCTGTCCAAGTCGTAATTTGAATATACGATACTATCTACCTCATTGTGGTAAAAAGCGTTGAACTCGCCGTCATTACGATATATATATAGTACATCGTCGGGTACTTGCGCAAAACTGACCAAACAGATGAAAGTAAGAAGAATGGAATAGAATGTCTTTTTCATCTTTTCACGATTTTATAAGTAATGCCATTTACGTTGACCATATAAAGACCAGCCTTTAGAGCGGAGAGGGGAAGCCCGTACTCGCCTGCTTGAACGACTGTCTTCTTGAAAACGAGCATCCCGTTTGTGGCGTACACAAATATAGTGCTATTAGCTTTCAGCGAAGGGAACAACAACGATTCGCCTTTCATCACGAATAGTGATTCGTCTGTTTGGAGATTCGTTATGGCATCAGGTTGTGCTGCCTCATAGGTAAAACGAGCCATGTTGACGAGGGGGTAATTTACCTCGATGGCTTGGGTCGTGATTACCAAGTCGGTTCCTGTGAATGTGATCTTAGGCCTTTCCCTCAAGGCATAAGCCACTTTTGTCCCATCTTTGGTCCATACGACGAGGTTCGTCGGATAGCTTTCCGCTTTTGCAAGTATACAAGAGCAGAACAATAGAATGAATAATAACTTTGATTTCATATAAAAATAAGTTTTATTGATTGTATTTTTCTCTTGGATCAGTTGGATGTGTCTGAACCGGTCGCAAAGGTAATGTAAAAAAGTTTATTAAAGAAATTGTAGCGGATTTATTTACCAATGTAGGTCCATAAATAAGCGTTTTTTCCTGACTGGCGATTGTTTTTATATTCAAATTGTTTCGTTAGCATTGAATATCGGAAGTGCACTGATCTTTTTTCAGCGCACTTTTTCCTCTTCATTCTTCACTCACGATAATGCTCATGCGAAGGATGGCGTCCGCAAAAAATGTTTATTTTTTGCGTTTGCCTTCACTTTTTGTTGTAAGTCATACACTGTCATATTGTTAGGTGAGGTGAAGGATACGGATTTACCTTCACTTGCCTTCACTTTTCGAGCCAAATCTGGGCCTTCTGATGCAAAAGTTTGCAAAATTGCCGATTTTGATGTATCTTTGCACACGAATTTGAAACACCAAAAAAACGACTAACTATGAACATTACCATTATCAATAACCAACGAAAAGAGAAACGCTACACGCGCATGGCGCTGGAGGCTTTTGTGGACATGGTCAAGGATGACGCCACGCCTCACAACTTCATCGACGACTACCGCAAGGAGGTGTGTTTCGCCGGCCTATGGATGAAGCGCGACGGCAGCGTGGAGCTGCGCGAACGCAACCCGTTGGTGCTGCTCTCACTGGAGAACCTGCGCGACCTGACCACCGTTGTCGGCTACCAGCACCTGGCCAACCAGCTGCCCTACACGCTGCTCACCTTCCTCGGCGCCGACGGTCACTCGCTGGACATCGTATGCCGCTTCCAGATCGTCGAGGATGACAACGCCGCAGCGCTCACCGACGAGGCCCTCGACACAGCGCTCGTCAATGCCTTCAACAAGTGTCATTACCTCTACTCCTCGCACCTCGGCACACCGCTGGCCGAGCGGCATCCCTCACGTTCGGACACCTGCCCTGTGAGCTACGACCCGCGGCCTTTCTACAACCCGGAGGCCATGCCCGTCATGGTAGCGGCCGCACCGGAGCAGAGCCCCGAGTACCGCGCCGTGCAGGAGGACATCAGCGACTACAACCTGCCCGAGGAGGTGCCAGGCCTCAGCGTCTATGCCAGTCGTATGCGCCGCTTCCATGACTGCCTCGACGCGGCTATCGAGCAGTACCGCGACATCCGCAAGGACGACCTCTTCGCCACCGCCGTGCTCGAACACTTGGCCGACGGATGCCACAAGATGGGACTCCCCCAGGCCTGGAGTGCACGCATGGCCACCTTCATCCCCATGCTCGGCGGCGTCGAGAACAGCGACACCATAGACACAATATTCCGTACGGCCTATCTGCGCGAACAGCTGAACACCATACCCCTGAAATACACACGGCCATCCGCCCTGCTCGCCTACAAGACGGAGGCCTACATGAAGGAGCATTACACGCTGCGCCTCAACGTGATGACGGGCACGCCGGAATACCGCCTCAACGCAGTCGGCTATGGCTTTGCCCCGCTCGATCAGGCCGCGCGCAACACGATGGCCATCAAAGCCTTGAAGGCCGGCGTCGACTCGTGGGACAAAGACCTGGCACGCTACATCGACTCGAACCTCATCCCACGCTACAACCCCATGGAGGACTACCTCCGCCACCTGAAGCCTTGGGACAAGAAGCACGACTATGTCGGACAGCTGGCCCAGCGCGTGCACACCGACAATCCCCATTGGGAGAACGACTTCCACACGTGGATGCTCTCCATGGTGGCACAGTGGATGGGCAAGGATCGCCAGTACGGCAATGCCATCGTGCCGCTGCTCATCGGTCCGCAAGGCTCGGGCAAGACCACCTTCTGCCGCCGCCTGTTGCCAGGCTTCCTGCAGACCTATTACAACGACCGCCTGTCGATGAAGAACGACAACGACATCTTCATGGCCATGTCGACCTACGCCCTCATCAATATCGACGAGTTCGATGCCATGTCCAAGAGTCAGCAGCCGCTGCTCAAGTACCTCATCTCCAAGCAGGACGTCAAGTTCCGCCCGCCCTACGGCAAAGCCATGGAGGAGCGCCGACGCTTCGCCTCGTTCATCGCCACGACCAACAACCGTCGCCCCCTCGTGGATCCTACCGGTTCGCGACGTTTCGTCTGCGTCTACGCCGACAGCATCGACAATGACGGCTCCATTCCCTACGACCAGCTTTATGCCCAGCTCTGCTACGAGCTTCAGGAAGGACGGCGCTACTGGTTTGACGACGATGAGAACGCACGCATCATCCAAGAGAACGAGCAATTCCAACAGGTGCTGAGCTACGAGAAGATGATCGAACTCACCTATGTCTCACCGCTCTGCCAGACAGACGACGCCAGCTTCGTCTCCGTGCAGGACGTGGCACGCCAGCTCAGCCTGCTCTTCCCGACCTTCACCGTCGGCAAGACCACCTTGGCAAGCCTTGGCAGGCAACTGACTCAGATGGGCTACGCAGCTAAGCATACTAACCGAGGCAACCAGTTCCGCATGGAATTGCTCAAGGCCGCGGAAAAGTAAAACAACTTGTTTTACCTCCGATCGACTGGCCCTTGCACCCTTCACGGCTAACCGTTTCGAGGTAAAACAACTTGTTTTACCTCCTGCCGGACAGGTGAAGGTAAGTGAAGGTAAAATCGTTACCTTCACCTCAGTTAACCGATTGATATTGCACGGCTTGCAGCGAAAAGTGAAGGATAAGGCAAAAATGCACAAAAATTTTTGAGAACAAAATCAAGGAAAACCTATGGCAATACGTATTAAACTCATTAAGAACAACATAAAGCGCAGCAGCGCTTACGGCAAGTACTTCGCCAAGACCGTCAGTCAGGGTGAAGTGACATTTGATGAACTGGTGATGGCGGTGTGCGAGAGGAACGGTATGTCACAAGGCGCCGCCGTGGGACTCCTCACCGATCTGCGCGGTGTCCTCAAGAAGAAGCTGGGCGAAGGACAGACCGTCGTGCTCGACGGCATCGGTCGCTTCAGCCTCCGTGTGGAGAGCGAGGGCGTCGATGACCCCAAACAGTTCAGCCTCCGCCGCCACATCACCCGCATCGTCTGCGGCTTCCTCCCCGCCGGCCGACGTGGCTTCGGCCGCCGCATCCAGTACGATGTCTGCCGGGATGTGCAGGTCGAATGGGACAAATGAAAGCCACCCCTCACCGAATCCGATTCTTGCTATCCACCTGTCAATCATCCCCGGTTTTGAAAAAAGTCGGGGATTTGTTTTGCGCGAAAGCAAAACTTTCCTACCTTTGCAACGTGAAACACCAGTAACAGGGTCGTCATGCTTACGCAAGAACGATATATCAACCCTTACACCGACTTTGGCTTCAAGAAGCTGTTCGGCACGGAGATGAACAAGGATCTGC
>CAMOSA010000054.1 GCA_946624335.1 uncultured Prevotellaceae bacterium | reverse complement strand
GAGAAGAAGGTCTACGTCCTGCTCAACAAGCCCAAGGACTACGTCACCACGAGCGATGACCCCCAGAACCGCAAGACGGTCATGGATCTCGTCAAAGGGTGCTGCGACGAGCGCATCTATCCCGTTGGACGCCTCGACCGCAACACCACCGGCGTGCTGCTGCTCACCAACGACGGCGAACTGGCCAGCAAGCTGACTCATCCCCAGTACCTGAAGAAGAAGATCTACCACGTCCACACCGACAAGAACGTCACCGCAGCCGATATGCGTCAAATCGCCGAAGGCATCCAACTCGAGGACGGCGAGATTCACGCCGACGCCATCGAATATGCCTCCGAGACCGACAAGAAGCAGGTGGGCATCGAGATCCACAGCGGCCGCAACCGCATCGTCCGACGCATCTTCGAGCACCTGGGCTACAAGGTCACCAAGCTCGACCGTGTGTTCTTCGCCGGACTGACCAAGAAGAACCTCAAGCGCGGCGATTGGCGTTACCTCACCGAGCAAGAGGTCAACATGCTGCGTATGGGCGCTTTTGAGTAAGTTGAAACGCTGAAACGTTGAAACGTTGAAAGATGATAATTACATCAAAATGAAAAGAACAAGAATCATAGACCTGCTCGCCTCACAGCCGGGCGGCGAGGTCACCGTCTGTGGCTGGGTGCGCTCGCATCGCGGCTCGAAAAGCGTTGACTTCATTGCCCTGAACGACGGCAGCACCATCAAGAATATTCAAGTCGTGGCCGACGCAGCCAAGTTCGATGAGGAGCTGCTGAAGCAAGTGACGACAGGCGCATGCATCAAAGCCGAAGGCCAGCTCGTGGAGAGCGTCGGCAGCGGACAGGCCGTAGAGATCCAGGCTACGAAGATCGAGATCCTCGGTCTCTGTGGCGCCGACTATCCCATGCAGAAGAAGGGACAGAGCTTCGAGTATATGCGCCAGCACGCCCATATGCGCCTGCGCACCAACACCTTCGGCGCTATCATGCGCATCCGCCACAATATGGCGATGGCCATCCACACCTATTTCCACGAGCACGGCTTCTACTACTTCCACACGCCGCTCATCACCGCCAGCGACTGCGAGGGAGCAGGCAATATGTTCCAAGTCACGACGAAGAATCTCTATGACCTGCGCAAAGACGAGCAGGGCAAGATCATCTACGATGACGACTTCTTCGGACAGCAGACCTCGCTCACCGTCAGCGGTCAGCTCGAGGGAGAGCTCGGCGCAACAGCCCTTGGTGCCATCTACACCTTCGGCCCCACCTTCCGCGCCGAGAACAGCAACACGCCCCGCCACCTCGCCGAGTTCTGGATGATAGAGCCCGAGGTCGCCTTCCTCGATCAGGAAGAACTCATGGATCTCGAGGAAGACTTCATCAAATACTGCGTACGCTGGGCACTCGAGCACTGCCAGGACGACCTCGAGTTCCTCAACAAGATGATCGACAAGACCCTCATCGAACGCCTGCAGGGTGTCTTGAAAGAAAACTTCGTGCGCCTGCCTTACACCGAGGGCATCCGCATCCTGCAGGAAGCCATCCACAATGGCCACAAGTTCGAGTTCCCCTGCAACTGGGGCGATGACCTGGCCAGCGAGCATGAGCGATACCTCGTCGAGGAGCACTTCCGCAAGCCCGTCATCATGACCGACTATCCCTCAGCCATCAAGGCTTTCTACATGAAGCAGAACACGCCCGATGGCGAAGGCTCCGTGGGCTATCGTGGCGCCGTGGCACCCGGACCGACGATGCAGGGCACCGACGTCCTCTTCCCCGCCATCGGCGAGATCATCGGCGGCAGCGTCCGCGAGGAGAGCTACGACAAGCTCATGGCCGAGATCAACCACCGACAGATGGACACCACCACCCTGGAATGGTATCTCGACACACGCCGCTGGGGCAGCTGCCCGCACGCAGGCTTCGGCCTCGGCTTCGAACGACTCATCCTCTTCGTGACCGGTATGCAGAACATACGCGACGTCATACCCTTCCCCCGCACGCCGAAGAACGCAGCCTTCTGATGCCACGGCGTCGCACAAAAAAAATCATCCATGCGCCCCAGCTCAACCCTGAGCTGGGGCGCATTCGTTTCAACCTGCGTTTTTTGACACATTAGCGCCCACCCATGAATCAAAACAGCCCATTTCATCGAGCTTTTCGCCCTACCTTTGCGGCCGAAAAGAACGAACTAACTCTATCAATCCAAAGCAATGATCAAGCGTTTCACACTGGGGCTGGCAGTCATCTTCGCCTCACTGACCCTCGCAGCACAGGACACAAGCCACCTGCGCCTGCACATCGATTTCGCAAACGCCAATGGCCGTAATATCCCCGACAAGGACACCGGCTCTGGCATCACCGCCAAGACCGTCAGCAGCGCTGCCGTCGAGGCCATGGGCCCCTACAGCGTGCTCAACTTAGGCAACAGCTCGGGCTATCTCGACCTGACACGCAACACCGGAGCCATCATCAAGACACTCTCCGACTTCACGTTCTCCGTCTACTATCGCGTTGACGAGTCGGCCTCGCTCGCAGGCAACGGCTACTTCCTCTTCTCGTTCTCGCAGATGCTGAACAACACCGACACCTCGGGCCCCTACATCGCCCATCGTCTGAACGTCCAACGTATGGCCATCTCCACGGGCGGCTATACCAACGAACACGGTATGGAGCTCGGCACAGCGTCGCAGCAAGGACGCTGGATCCATTTCGTCTATCGCCAGCGCGGCACGACAGGCACCGTCTACCTCAACGGCCGACAAGCCATGAGCCTGAGCAAGATGCCCATCCCCAGCGCGACCTTCCCCGTCGCGCCCAACTACTGCTGGCTGGGACGAGCCCCCTTCGCCAATGACAGCTACCTCAAGCAGACCCTGCTCTATGACGTCCGGCTCTATGACAACGCCATCAGCGACAGCGAGCTACAACGGTTGGCCTACATCGCCGACGAGCTCGAGCAAGAATACCGCTACGGCACGCCGGGCGATGCCTCGGCACTGAGCGCTAAGCTCGACGAGGCCCGCGCCTTCCTCAGCAGCGCCGGCAGCGACTATGCCGAGAGCGCTGTGGCCGAGCTACGCGACGCCGTCACGCTGGCCGAGGTTGAGATCAGCCGCGTCGTCCTCGGCCTCATGCTGCCCGACAACGCCATGCCCGACGAGGTCACCTGGCACGACGGGACCCACGGCAGCACCTTCGCCGTCGACGCCCTCACATCTGCGCTCACCGCCAGCGCCACCTTCCGAGGCCAGACCTACACCTACACCCTCACGCTGAAGGATGCCGCCTTCAGCTACTACAACCTGCTCACCGCTGACGACGGCTACACGCGCCTCGACAGCGAAAACCAGCTGGCAGAAGCCGTGGCACGCGGCGACTACTTCGTCATCGCCTCCGATGATGCCGACCTACTTGTTGGACTTCAGGACCAGGCGCCGATGAACGGCAACCGCGCACTCTTCTACCAAACACCCGCCGACCCCGCCACCCACCTCGACAATGTCTTCACCCTCGAGACCTTCGAGGACGGCTACTGCCTGCGCAACGTCGACTACGACGGCCTGCTGTTGCAGACCGAGTGGGACGCCCCCTGGAACATACGCACCCACGACCAGCCCTACCCCATCATCTGGGCCAAATGGCTTCTCCACCACGAAGGCGGTTCATGGACCTGGGAGAACGGCACATACACCGGCAACCGTCTCGGCCTGTGGTTCCCAGAGAACGGCTACGCCGCCGGTCAGGAGATGGCTTGCAACAAGAGTGGCGCCGACGTCGCCCGCTTCCAGCTCTTTGCCATACCGCACGACCGCTTCCACGCCCTCTACATCGCCGCACACGGCGGCAGCGAAGCCGCCACGACGCCTGTCGACCTGACGCCCCTCATCGCCTCGCCCGACTTCTCGGGCAATAGCTAGCCTGGCTGGACCGTCGCCGGCACCTGGGGCAACCAGCGCTTCAACGGAGCCGCCGAGGTATGGCACAGCACCGGCTTCCAGATGAGCCAGACGCTGACCGGAATGCCCGCCGGACGCTACACCGTGACCTGCCAGATGGCCAACGGCGAAGGCCCCGACAGCGCCTGCCTCTACGCCACCGCCGGCGGCACCACGACCACCGACGTCGTACGCCAGAGCTGCGTCGGATCCAACTTCGATGCCCAGCGCGACCGCATGAGTGCCGACAGCAGCTACGGGCTTCTCACCGCAGAAGCCACCGTCGGCGACGACGGACTGCTGACCATCGGCATACGCGAACCGGCCACGACGGCCGACACATGGCTCGTGTGGGACAACTTCCGCCTCACCTACCACGGCAGCGACGGCGGCGAGACATCCATCAGCAACACCGACGAGGAGCAAACAGTAAATGATAAATGGCATAATCCTAAGGCCTACGACCTCAGCGGACGCCGCCTGCCCGACACCCCGTGGCGACGCAACAGCATCGTCATCACAGGCGGCAAGAAAATCCTCGTCCAATAAGAGCGCGACTGTGAGGGAGGGGCCCGCAAGCCCCTCCCTCACAGGGCGCTATGAAGCAAGAACCGGGTGTTCCTGCTGGACTGGTCCGAGGGCTGTGGCACTTGGGGGTGGGGCTATGGTTCTTGTGGCCAGTTCTGCCTTTGCCTCTGTAAAGGTACGGCAATCTACCACGCCCGTCAAGCACCGCCACTAATATGTGTCTTCGGCTTAGTCAAAATAGGTTAAATGCCCTGTTGACTATGCACCGTCAGGGCGGCGACGCCCTCCAAAAAATCCTCGCGCGCGAAAAAGCCGTTACGTTACGGCCTTTCTGTTCGGTCTCTTTCTTTATACTTTCTTTTTTGGTTCTTTTTTTTTTCATTTTCTTTCTCCCCTTATCTTTATCTTTGTAGGGGCTTGTTTTAAATGTTTAGATTGGCGATAGAGTGACGGCATTGCACGCACGGCAACCACGCGTAAACGTATAGCACGGCCCGGCGCTAACGACACGTCCTTAAACCAGTAGGATTTGAATTTTAATGCCATAGAGACAGGACGATCAAGCCCATGGGTATCAGTGCCCGTGGAGACCTACATTTTTTGGCATAAAAAATGTTATAAAAATTGTATATGTCGGTCATCTGTACTATCTTTGCAAGCGATAACAGGTTATAATAAAACTCTCAGACCATGCATCACATCATGCGCAAGACACTGACCATTCTGTTGCTACTGTTGCCACTTGGCATCACAGCACAGAAGGCACTCTATCCCGGGCACTTCGACCTCGATGAGGTCACGCTGCTCGATAGTCCGCTCAAGACGGCCATGGACCGCAACATACAACTGCTGCTGCAGTATGACACCGACCGGTTGCTCACGCCCTACGTGCGACAGGCAGGGCTCACCACGGGCCGCTATGCCGGCTGGCTCACGGCGCACCCGAGCTTCCCCAACTGGGGCTCACCCGACTTCAACCTCGACGGGCATGTGGGCGGCCACTACCTCTCGGCCATCTCGCTGGCCTACGCGGCCTGTCACGACGAAGCGACGAGAGCGCAGCTGAAAGCCCGCATCGACTATATGGTCAGCGTGATGAAGGACTGCCAGGACGCCTACGCGACCAACGACGAGGGGCTGCGAGGCTTCATCGGCGGACAGCCCATGAACGATGCATGGAAGCGCCTGGCGGCAGGCACGCTCAACCTCGCAGGCAACGGCAACTGCGCCGTGCCGTGGTATGTACAGCATAAGATCATGGCTGGGCTGCGGGACGCCTACGTCTATGGCGACAACGCCGACGCCCGCGATGTCTTCCTAAAGCTCTGTGACTGGGCCATCGTAGTCACCTCCAAGCTCAGCCAGACGACGATGCAACAGATGCTCGACACCGAGCACGGAGGCGTCAACGAGAGCCTGGCCGACGCCTACCGACTCAGCGGAGAGACCCGCTACCTGACGGCAGCCAAGCGATTCACCCATCAGGTCATGCTCAATGGCATGCAGACCCTCAACACCGCCTTCCTCGACAACAGACACGCCAACACACAGGTGCCCAAGTATATCGGTATGGAAAATATCGGCGAGGTGGACGCCACGGCGGCCGCCTACCGCAAGGCGGCAGCTAACTTCTGGCTCGACGTCGCGCAGAACCGCACCGTATGCATCGGAGGCAACTCGATGTACGAGCACTTCCTCGCCGCCAGCAATGCCCACCAGTATATCGACCACCTCGACGGCCCCGAGTCGTGCAACACCAATAACATGATGAAGCTCTCGGAGATGCTCGCCGACCGCACCCACGACGCCCGCTACGCCGACTTCTACGAGTACGCCACATGGAACCACATCCTCTCCACGCAGGATCCCGCGACCGGCGGCTACGTCTATTTCACCACACTCCGCCCGCAGGCCTATCGTATCTATTCCACCGTGAACGAGTCGATGTGGTGCTGCGTCGGCACAGGCATGGAGAACCATTCCAAGTACGGCCATTTCATCTACACCCACGACGGCACCCCCACCCACGACGGCACCTCCACCCACGACGGCACCCCCACCCTCTACGTCAACCTCTTCATCCCGTCCCGTCTTTTCAGTGACGATTTCATCGTCACCCAGCAGACCGCCTTCCCCTTCTCCGACCAGACAACCCTCACCATAGGACGCGCCGGCACCTACGCCATAGCCATACGCCATCCCGCATGGGCCGCCGAAGGCTACGCCATAGCCGTCAACGGCACCCCCGTCAACACGGCCACACAGACGGGCGTCGCCTCCTACGTCACCATCGACCGCACCTGGTCCGAGGGCGACAAGATCACCGTCACGCTGCCCATGGCGCTGCGCTACACTGAGTGCCCCGGCTACCCCGACTACATCGCCTTCACCTACGGCCCCATCCTCCTCGCCGCACAGACGTCAACGGCTGATGCCGCAGAGGCTGACGCCAGGCACCTGAGCTACGAAGCCTCGCTGCCCAACGAATATGGTCATGAGGGACGCATGGACCACGCCCCCGGCAGCCGCGCCACCACCCGGCCGCTGACGACGATGCCCCTGCTCATCGGAGCGCGCGCCGACGTACTCAGCCGCATCACGACAGACGACGCCAGCGCTCTGCGATTCACCATCGACGCCTCACGCAACGAGGCCGAGGGCTACACCTGGCAGACGCTGACGCTCCAGCCGTTCTATCAAATCCACCACGCACGCTACAACTGCTACTGGTATCAGCAGACCGCCGAGAACTACGCCAACAGCTCCATGGGCGCCGAGGAAGCCGCCAACGCAGCCATCGCCACACGTACACTCGATTTCGTAGCCACAGGAGAGCAGCAGAGCGAGGCCGGACACTTCACCGTCAGCAAGAACAGCACCACAGGCTCCTACAACAACGAATACTACCGCGACGCACGGCCCACCGACGGCTACCTCCAGTACACCCTCTCCTACGAAGGCCAAGCCATAGAGAGCGGCCTCTCCGTGCTCTGCCGCTTCACGCAGGCCGACGCCGGACGTAAGGCCACCCTCTACGTCGACGGAACCCCCATAGCCGACATCACCGCCCTGGCGGCATTCAACGGCACCGTCACCAACGGGTTCTACAACGTCGAATACCCCATCCCCGCCTCGTTGATGCGCGATGCCGAGGGCAACGTCAAACAACGCTTCGACGTCCGACTCGCCGCCGACAAGGGCACCAACGCACCAGGGCTCTACTACCTCCGCCTCATGAAGGACTACGACGCCGGACTCCCGGCCACCGTCACAACCACAGCCGGCGACACACGTGTCGTCATCGACGGCGTCGTGACAGGCGAGAACGGACAGAGCGAGATGGCACACAGCGTCGGCTTCAGCGGCAGCAACTCCAACCGCAACCACGGCACCTACCGGAACAAATATTGGCGCAACGGCCTCGGCGGGGAGTCATACAGCTACACCCTCAGCACAGGCCGACGGACCGCCGGCATCAGCCTCGTCGTCGAATACTGGGGTGGAGACCCGGGACGAGCCGCCACCATCACCGTCGACGGCACGCCGGTCGCCACACAGACCTTCAACGGCACTCCCGCCGCCTTCGTCTTATTGGAATACCCCATCGACGCCACCCTGCTCGAGAACAAAGAACGAATAAGCGTCGCCTTCACCAGCCTCGACGGCAAATACACACCAGGCACATACAACCTCTACCTCTGTGCCAGCTCAACCGACGCCATCCACGCACCCGCAGACCATCACAGCTTCCACCGAGCGACAGCCGACAACACATACTACGACCTCAGCGGACGCGAGATCATTCGCCGCCCGCTAACGCCAGGGATTTACATCAGCAGCGGAAGGAAAACCGCCAAGACCATGAAAGAGTGAAGAGTGAAAAATAAGAATTACTCTCTGAACTTAAAGGTAACTCTTATCATTCACTTCTCACTCCTCCACTTCTCTTTTTGGTGGTCAAAAGAGAAAAAGTTAGGGAATCTTTTATACGAATAGTCCCATAGCAATTGGCCTCTCCCCTCCGGAGAGGCTTTTTGTAGTCGAAAGAGAAAAAGTTAGGGAATCTTTTGGCCGAATCGAATAAACTTTCTATTTTTGCGGCGTGATAGTACCCATAAGGCCTGCTTGTGCTCACAAGTGAGGCTGTTTGATGTCTCTTTCACGCCGACAGCGGTTGGCATCTGACTTATTGGAAATAAACGAAGCGTTATGCTCGTCTTGCGACATGAAACCTGAGAAATTTCAAGCAAAGCAAGAGAACATGATGGCTTCCATGCGTAAGCGTGGATTGTTGTCTGCATCTCTTTTGCACGGTTTTCTCAGGACCTCATGTCGGAGAAGTGGATACAGTTCCACGCTTCCTGCATTTAAGAACTGCTCTTTATGGGACTGAGGGGCAAAAAATAGTAGATAATGAAAAAAGTATTGTTCTCACTATTATTGTCGTTTATAACCCTGAATTCTTGGGGTGATACTATGACAAGTACAAAAACAGTAACAGTAGGGCAAACATTTGAGCTAAACCCAGTCAGTATGGCAGGTATATCTAGTGGTAAGGGTGTCCTCTCGGGATCAGCAACTTTTCCAAATACTGATGGCTTGGCTGTAGCTCCCTCTAATCATTCAGTCACTATAGTCGCTGAACGAACAACAGGATCCATGAAGAATAATGGGATAACGGGTAATTACTATACTTATAAGGTTACAGCGCTTAAATCAGGTACCTATGTCATAACAGGATCTGCATCATCATGTATCAGTTATTCCTCAGAAATGGAATCTATTTATTGGACTCGGTATACAATTACAAAGACAGCTTCAGGCTCTTTTACTTGTACCCTCAATGTTGTTGACGTAACTTCTATTTCAATTCCTTCAAATAAGAGTCTTACAATAGGTGAGACTTACAGATTTACTCCAACTATCTATCAGCCAGGTGCAACCACAACCTTAAGCTGGAGTAGTAGCGATGCTACAGTCGCAACGATTAACAGCAATGGTGAATTAAACGCTATAGGAGTTGGAACTACGATAATTACATGTACTGCACACAATGGCGTTTCCGCTCAAAGTATAGTAACCGTCAATCCTATCCTCGCCTCAAGCATAAACATAAACACCAGTAGTGGAGAGATGGTTAGTGGTGAACAGCTGCAACTGGCTACAACAGTACTACCTGCCAACACGACAAACCCTGCCGTCACTTGGAGCACATCCAACCCGAGTGTCGCCATCGTCGATGGAAATGGTTTGGTAACCGCCGTATCTCCAGGACAGTGCAATATTACAGCTACAACGACTGATGGCTCAAACCTCATGGCCTCTTGTGCCGTGAATGTCCTTAGCAATGTGCTCTATGCGGACAATGCTGTCGGTGTGCCAAGTGGAACATTGGTGTTGCCCATCCAGCTGAGAAATGCTTCTGCCATCACTGGCTTCCAGTTTGAATTGCAACTGCCTTCGGGTGTATGTGTGGCAAAAAACAATGAAGGTAACTACGTTGCAAGTATGTCTGACCGTTCAAGTAATCAGGACATCATGTGTTCTCAACTATCCAATGGCAATTACCAGATTATCGTATTCTCAGGCACATCAGCTCAGTTGTCCGGCAATGAAGGCGCCGTTGCCTATCTCACACTCAATGTCGACGAAACCGTAGCTGAGGGAAGTTATCTCATAGGCATCAAAGCCATAGAGCTGACCAAGACTTCAGGCGAGGCCATTCACCATAAAGATATGGCAGCAATACTATCGGTAACAGCAGCTACTGTTGGCGATACCAATGGCGACAGCAAGGTGACGGTCACGGATGCCGTAGGCATTGTCAATTACATCTTGGGGCGCGCACCTTCTGTCTTTATTACGAAGGCCGCCGACGTTAACGGAGATGGCGATATAACCATCACGGATGCAGTAAATGTAATCAATATCATACTGAACAAATAAACGAAAAAGTATAACGATGAAACAAATCATGACTTTATGTATGGCATTGTTCTTGGGATTAGGCAGTGCATATGCAGATGAGGTGAGCGTATCTGATGTCACTGTACCACAGAACGGTACAGGAATTGTGACTATCAACCTGACTAACCCTGGCAACACTTATACAGCCGGACAGATGGCTCTCGTTCTACCGGGCGGAGTGACTGCTATCATGGATGCTAATGGTGATCCACAAATAATTAAAGGTGAACGAATGGCCTCAACTAACCATAGCATTGGTGCCAGCTATTTGGATAATGGAATGGAACAGTTCACAATCTTCAGCATCAACAGTTCGGCAATAGCAGGAACAGAAGGGGCGCTCTTCACAGTCAACATTACAGCAGACGAGTCCCTTACACCAGGGATGGTTCTCAATGGTAAACTTGTCAACATCGAGTTGACAACCACCGAAGGAGCTCGTACGCTTTTCAACGAACAAACCTTCAGCATTACTATCAGCGAGCCTGTTGACCCATGGATTACCTTGGACGAAACGGACACAGCCATCCCTGAGTCGGCTACTGGCGTTGACGTTCGTGTCCTCCGCACCATCAAGGCCAATGAGTGGAGTACGCTCTGCTTGCCGTTCGACATGACAGAGGAGCAAGTATATGCAGCTTTCGGTGACGATGTGGAACTGGCTGAGTATATTGACCATGAGATGAACGATGCGGCGACGCAGCTCACCGTGACCTTCGACGCAGCAAATCTCACCGAGGATGGTCTGATGGCCAATAACCCTTATATCATCAAGACATCAAAGGACATCACCGAATTCAAGGTTGACGGCGTGAACATCGATGCTGACGAGGACGGAGCCGTGGCTGAATACACTAATGGGCGCAGCGGATCGCGCAAGGAAGTCTATGGCTCATTCCATGGTACTTACCACGCAGGAACCATAGTCCCTGCAAACAGTCTTTTCATAAATAGCAGCCAGTTCTGGTACTCAAAGGGGCTGACAAAGATGAAAGCGTTCCGCGCTTACTTCACCCTCGTTGATGTACTCGCAAGCGTTGAAAACACAGCCAGCATTAAGATGAGAATCAATGTCGACGGCTTAGAGACGGGCATTGATAAAATGGACATTGGACTGCGGACAATGGACAATGTCTTTG
This sequence comes from uncultured Prevotellaceae bacterium, assembly GCA_946624335.1. Taxonomy (GTDB): domain Bacteria; phylum Bacteroidota; class Bacteroidia; order Bacteroidales; family Bacteroidaceae; genus Physcousia. Next base: position 1,893 of record CAMOSA010000054.1, on the reverse strand, counting down.
ACCTCAGCGGCCGAAGTGTCAAGCAGCCCCAGCAGAGGGGTATATATATCATCAACGGGAAGAAGGTGGTCTTGAAGTAAAGGAGCCCCCCCCAAGAGCCCACCCCCAGCCCCTCCCAAAGGGAGGGGAGAAGGGAAGTAGGGAAGTAAAAGAGAATAAGAGAAAAGAGAAAAATGAAGTTAAAAGGAAAAGCCTCCTCCATGGGGCAAGTATATCATGCCGCAAAGAGGTCATTTTTATCTTTTCATTCATTTTTATCTTTTCTCTTTAAATTTTTAATTTGAATAACGAAGTTATGAAACAGACATATATCACTCCTCTCATGAGCGCTGTGCGGCTGCACGGCGAAGGACTCATCGCCGTCAGCGGCGTGAGCTCGAACCAAGGTATCGGATATGGCGGCGTCGATCAGAACGGCACCGTGGAGCCTGAGGTCAAGGGCAATCCGTTCGGCGACTCCGTCTTTGACGAGTAACACTGGATTATTCTTTTTTGCGAAAAGTACCGCACATGTCATTTCGCTCATCATGAGGGTAATGCGGTGTGCGGTACTTCTCCATTAATTTTTTTGCACGATCACTCTGGCGCTGTCCCGAATCGAACCCTCGGGGAATGTATATTGGGACGTAACAGCTAACACGACTGGACGTTACGGCAGTAGCGACTGGACGTGTGAATGTGTCTTACTGGTGATATGCGCTACCCTCTCGGGAGGATGCGCGGAAAGCTATAAGGGTTTGGGCCGAAAGCTTTAGGGGTTTGGGCCGAAAGCTTTAGGGGTTTGGGCCGAAAGCTTTATAGGTTTGCCTTGACAGCTGTATGACTTCCCATGTGAGCAAGCAATGAGTTTTTGGTCCCCCTTTTTTCACTTGCGCGCGTGTTGTAGTAGTGGTAGTAGTAGTGGTCTTTCTCTTTCTTTTCTCTTTCTCTTTATAATAGGGGTTATAGGGGGAAGAGCTTTCTCTTTCTCTCTTCGTTCTCTTTCAATCGATGGTTGGAAACTAAAAGGACAAAGCTTCTGTTCATTGTTCATTTCAACTGCCCCCAATAGCACTATAGCTTTAGTACAACGTTCAGTTGTTTCTCACAGCGTCCCGCTGTCCCCCGACGTCCGTGGGCTAATGCTCGTAGCCCCCGGACTAAAATCCCGGCGGCGTGACATTCAGTCACCCCGCTCTTCGGGATTTTCCTTGCGCGCACGTGTACACGCCCGTTCCCCTAGTCCCCTTTAGGGGGAACTAGGGGACACAGAAGAGCGTAGCTCGACCTCTGTCTACCCTGACTTCACCCATTCGTCGGTCAAGCCGTCGATGGCTGATGAACACGGCGGCAAAGGTAGCGACTTCTACACCGTCAAACGCCCGGAGGCCCGACAGGAGGGGGTAACGCGATGGAAACCTCCCAGTGTTAGCATTTTTTCAGAAGTGTATTTGGACACTTGCCGCAATGTGAGCTTAGGGACAAGCTGTATGAGACAGGAAAACCTATCGCCCACCATCCTCGACGGGTGGTGGGCGATGAGTGGTAAAAAAAAGGAAGGCCCGTCATTTGCGGCGCTTGGCCGTTATCTTTCCTTTCTTCTGCTTGCTGAGGTCGAGGACACGGATGTTGCGGAGCTTCAAGCCCTCGCCGTGGCCGCAGAAGCTGATGTAGCCGTCCTCGTTGAAGAGGCCGGGATGGCTCTGGTGGTCGACGGTGTAGGGGTTGGGCTTGCCCTGCTCGGGAGCCATATTGTGACCCTGGCAGGCCTTGCGTATGTCGCCGTCGACGAGCACCTCGCCGTTCAGGGTGACGGTGATGTGGTCGCCCTCGGCGCGTATCTCCTCATAGTTCCATTCGCCGAGCGGCTTGTGCTTGATGCGCTTGGCGGGGATGATGCCGTAAACGGAGCCG
>CAMOSA010000053.1 GCA_946624335.1 uncultured Prevotellaceae bacterium | reverse complement strand
CTGTGTGATTATACTCTTTTATTGCAGTTTATGCACCACCAGTCCACTGCGCAGTTTGGGCTCAAACCATGTAGCTTTGGGGGGCATTATCTTACCGCTGTCGGCGATGTCCATAATCTGCTTCATCGAGACGGGATAGAGAGCCAGTGCAGCCCGCATCTCGCCGCTGTCGACACGACGCTTCAGTTCGCCGAGGCCGCGCAGACCACCTACGAAGTCGATACGCTTGCTGCTGCGCAGGTCGCCCAGCTGCAGGATGTCTTCGAGGATAAGGCGCGATGAGATGTCCACGTCGAGCACACCGATGGGGTCGTTGTTGTCGAAGGTGCCATCCTTGGCCACAAGCGAGAACCAATGTCCGTCGAGATAGAGCGAGAACTCATGCAGATGGGCTGGCTTGTAGATCTCGGTGCCACGGTCTTCGACGGTGAAGTTCTTACGGATTGCTTCGAGGAACTGCTCGGAGGTGAGGCCGTTGAGGTCCTTGAGCACGCGGTTATAGTCGAGAATGGTGAGCTGCGATGCCTGGAAGGCTACTGCCATGAAGTAGTTGTACTCCTCATCGCCGCGATGGTTGGGGTTCTGCTTAGCTTTCTCGGCGCCCACGAGGGCAGCTGCTGCTGAGCGATGGTGGCCGTCGGCGATGTAGAGCGATGGCATCTTACGGAACTCCTCGGTGATGGTGGCGATGTCGGCGGCATCGCTGATGACCCAGAACTTATGGCCGAAACCGTCGATGGGCGCAATGAAGTCGTACTCGGGCTCGGTGGCGGCATAGCGCATGATGAGTTCGTTGAGCACGGCATTGTCGGGGTAGGCGAAGAAGACGGGCTCGATGTTGGCATCGTTCACACGGACGTGCTTCATGCGGTCCTCTTCCTTGTCGCGGCGCGTCAGCTCGTGCTTCTTGATCACGCCGTTCAGGTAGTCATCGACGTAGGCGCCTATGACGAGACCATACTGGGTCTTGCCCGACATAGTCTGGGCATAGATGTAGTAGTGCTCGTCCTTGTCCTGCACGAGCCATCCTTCGTCCTGGAACTTCTGGAATTGGCGCGCAGCTTCCTCATAGACGCGCGGGTCATACTCGCTGGTGCCTTCGGGGAAGTTGATCTCGGGTTTAATAATATGGTATAGGCTCTTCTCGTTGTCGCCGGCCTCTGCCCTTGCCTCCTCGCTGTCGAGGACGTCATAGGGGCGCGATTCTACCTGTTCAACGAGGTCGCGTGGCGGACGTAAGCCACGGAAAGGTTTGATTGTTGCCATCTCTTTAATTTTGGGATTTAAAGATTTTATATTTAATGATTGGAATCATTTGCATTCTAAGAATTCATGGATTTCTGAACGGTTAAGATTGAACTAATTATTATTTTCAGAAGTTCCCAATCCTTAAATATAAAATCTTTAAATCTTTAAATCATTTAGTTTACCTTAAACTTGGTAATGCCTTCTTCGAGGAAACCTACAATCTGGTGGGCTGCTGCGATACCGGCATTGACGTTGGCCTCGGCGGTCTGTGCACCCATCTTCTTGGGTGTGGTGAAGTAGCGGCCTTCGAAGCGGGCGAAGTCGGCGTCGGCATCGGGTTTGATGTCGGTGACGTACTTCAGGTCGTCGCGCTCTGCCATGAGTGCCAGAAGCTCGGGCTCATTGATGACTTCCTTGCGGGCAGTGTTTACGAGAATGCCGCCCTTGGGCAGCTTGTTGACCAAAGCACGGTTGATGCTCTGACGCGTCTCGGCCGTGGCGGGGATGTGGAGGCTGACGATGTCGCTCTGCTCGAAGAGTTCGTCCTGCGAGGCCACGGCTTTCACGCCGGCAGCCTCGATGACCTCTGCGGGGCAGTAAGCATCGTAGGCCAGCACTTCCATCTCGAAGCCCTTGGCTATGCGTGCGACATTGCGGCCCACGTTGCCGAAGGCGAGGATGCCGAGGCGCTTGCCCTTGAGCTCTGTGCCACTGGTGCCGTTGAAGAAGTTGCGCTTGGCAAATACGAGGAGACCGAAGACGAGCTCAGCCACGCTGTTGGCATTCTGTCCTGGCGTGTTCATTGCCACGACGTTGTGTGCCGTAGCAGCCTCGAGGTCGATGTTGTCATAACCAGCACCTGCGCGAACGACAATCTTCAGCTGCTTGGCTGCGTCGAGCACTTCGGCATCGACTTTGTCGGAACGGATGATGAGGGCGTCAGCGTCCTTGACGGCGTCGAGCAGCTGAGCCTTATCGGTATATTTCTCTAACAGAGCGGTCTCGTAGCCAGCGGCGTCGAAGACCTCCTTGATGCCCTTCACGGCCACGCCGGAGAAAGGCTTTTCGGTTGCGATTAATACTTTCATATAGAGGACCCCCGCCCCGCTCCCCCTTTAGGGGGAGAGTAGAATGTCTTTCTACATGCGGTTATTGGGGATTTACATTAAAGGGTTTGACTTGAATAATTATAGTTCTTGAAGGTGACCACCCTCCCCCTAAAGGGGGAGTGAGGAGGGGGTCTTTTAATGCTTTGCCTCAAACTCCTTCATGCACTCAACGAGAGCGTTTACGCCCTCGAGGTCCATGGCGTTGTAGCAGCTGGCACGGAAACCGCCTACGTCGCGGTGACCCTTCACGCCAACCATACCACGCTCGGTGGCAAAGGCCATGAATTCGTCCTGCAGGTCCTGATATTCGGGCTTGAGCACGAAGGTGATGTTCATGCGCGAACGGCTGTCGTCCTCGGCGGTGCCTACGAAGAGGCGGTTGCGGTCAATCTCACCATAGACGATCTTGGCGCGCTCGATGGCGCGACGCTCCATCTCCTTCACGCCGCCCTGCTTCTTGATCCACTTGAGGTTCTGAAGGGCGCAGTAGATGGGCACCGTAGGAGGTGTGTTGAACATGCTGCCCTTGCTGATGTGGGTCTGGTAGTTGAGCATCGTGGGAATCGGACGGCTCACCTTGCCTACGAGGTCTTCCTTGATGATGACGAAGGTAACGCCCGCCATCGAGAGGTTCTTCTGAGCACCGCCGTAGATTACGCCATACTTGCTCACGTCGATGGGGCGCGAGAAGATGTCGGAGCTCATATCGGCAATCATGGGCACGGGGCTGTCGAAGTCCTGAAGGATCTCGGTGCCGTAGATAGTGTTGTTCGTAGTGATGTGGAAGTAGTCAGCGTCCGTCGGGATGGTGAAACCTTTGGGGATATAGGTGAAGTTCTTGTCCTTGCTCGAAGCCACCTCTACGACCTCGCCGAAGAGCTTAGCCTCCTTCTCGGCCTTGGTAGCCCAGACACCGGTGTTGAGATAGGCAGCCTTCTTCTCGAGGAAGTTGTAGGGAACCATACAGAACTGCAGGCTGGCACCGCCGCCAAGGAAGAGCACGCTGTAGCCTTCAGGGATGTCAAGCAGCTCCTTGAACAGAGCCACAGCCTCGTCGACAACGGGTTGGAAGTTCTTAGCGCGATGGCTCATCTCCATCAGTGAGAGGCCGCTGCCTTCGAAGTCGAGGCACGCAGCAGCAGTGGCCTCCATCACTTCGCGGGGAAGTTTCGAGGGGCCAGCGTTGAAATTGTACTTCTTCATAGGTGTTATCTTTAAATAGATGATTGATGTTTAACGTCACAAAGATACGCCTTTTCCTACACACAGCCAAAAAAAATGCGCAAAAACGGTCCACGGACATTGATTTATTAGCCTATAATGCCTGCGGATGGCCTGTTTTTCTGCAAAAGAGTCTTTTGTTTCTTAAGATTTAACTATCTTTGCAGGCGCAATTACACATTCAAACGACCTATTCGTCTTTCCTTACAATTACAATTATGATGAAACGTCTGTTTACGATTCTCTTGTTGGCCGCTGCGTCGTTGCCCATTGCAGCCATAACGCTCACAGGTAAGCAAATCTATATTCCTAATGAGCTGAAGTATAACAATTTCGAGAGCGATACGGCTCGTTGGAGCTACAGTCGTATGGCGTTGACAGAGAACTTTGTCATCTTTTGGGAAAAAGGCTTTGGCTCAGACCTCTCAAATCCGCCTCAGTTGGAGGGTCAGCCGATGTCTGTTGACCTGGAGAATTTGAAGCAGAAGCTGGAACGTTTCTATGTCTACTATCGTGACACCCTGCATTTCATCGGGGCAGGCTCCAATGCCGAGAAATATCGCATGATGGTGATGCTGAACTATTCGCTCGAAGGAACAGCCTATGGCGGTGACTACGACGAGTTCATCGGTGCTTTCTGGGTCGCGCCCAACCGTTTGCGTGATCGCACCCTCAACTGTGTAGCTCATGAGCTCGGACACAGCTTCCAGATGCAGGTTTATTGCGACAAGAAAGCTCAAGCCGGCCGTGCCTCGACGGCTACGGATCAGTTCATCGACACACAGGATGCCGAACATCCAGAGGAAGGACGATGGTTTGGCGGAGGTTTCTTCGAGATGACTTCGCAATGGATGCTTTGGCACGTGAACCCCAACTGGGTACGTGACGAGCTCTACCATTGGCATGCCTACCAGCGAACTCCCCATCGGGCTTATCTCAGTTGGGAGAACGTCTACCATTCGCCATACGTTCTTGAGTGGTGGTCACAGCATCACGGGCTCGACATTATCGGTGATATCTATAAGACGGCGCAAAACCCCGAAGATCCTGCGGATGCCTTTATTCGGTTGACAAAGATAAGTGTTGAGGAATTTAATGACGACTTGTTTGAAGCCAATCGTCACACAATATTTCTTGATTTCAAACATGCATACGCCGAGACGCGCCCTTATGCAGGCCATTGGCCACAGTTGACCGAGGCCGGAGCGCCCGAGGCTGGCGGCTTTGATGCTCGCCTGATGCCAAGACCTGCACGTGGAGAACGTCTGAACGTGGAGCTTGAAGGGCTCAGTGCGAGGGAGAGCGATGGCTGGCGCTATGGTTTCGTTGCGCAACTGACTGATGGCACTTGTCTATATAGCCCTATATATAAAAGAACACACGCGCGCGTAGCTTTTACAGCACCTAAGGACAAGGATGTGAAAGAGCTGTACTTCGTCGTGATGGGAGCGCCTGCGGTGCGTCATCCCGAGACCACACAGACGCCTCGGCGTGGAGGCGGACAAGCTCAGACCTATCCCTATCGCATCAATGTGACGGCATCGGACAAACTTACATCGCCCAGCGGTCGGCTGATGACTGACGTCATGTTGCGCGACGGTCAGCTGGCCTATAGCGTGACGCTGGACGGACAGCCGCTGATCACCGATGCCCGGGCTGCCCTCATCCTTGATGGTAAGACCGAGACGCCTCAACTCAAGTTGCTCAAGAGCGAGAGCCGGCGTGAGCATGTCGATGCTTTCGCCTATCGCCAGAAACCCTTCGACATTGCTTATAATGTCCGCCGTTATCGACTGACGAGATCGTTCGACGTAGAATTTCGGGCTTACGATGATGGCATAGCCTATCGGTTCATACAGACGTCCAAGAAACCACTCATCATCAAGGATGAAGTGGTGAGGCTGACACCTGCCGGCGATCCGCTGACCTATGCGGCCTATTCGACCAACCCGCAGAAGCCTGAGGCCATGGCCTTCCAGAATATCTACACTGTCGATGTCCTCACGAAGCAGCCGGCCGAATGGGCGTTCCTGCCCGTGATGATGGATTTCGGTGCCAAGGAGCAGAGGCCGCAAGGTGCCGGCAAACTGTCGGCCAAGGTGACCCTGACCGAAGCCGATCTTGAAGCGTATCCCGGAATGTTTGTCACGCCCGACGCCGGCACTCTCGCAGGTCGTTTCGCTCACTATCCCAAGAAGATGGAATACTATCGTTGGCGCGGTATGTCGCACGTGGCGGCCACGGAGGACTATATAGCACGGACACGTGGAGCACGGACCATGCCTTGGCGTGTGTTGTGTGTCACGACCGACGACCGTCAGTTGCCGACGTCCGACCTCGTCTATGCGCTGGCCTCACCCAATCGCATTGGAGGCACAGCCTGGATACAGACGGGTAAGAGTGCTTGGGACTGGTGGCACGCCTGGAATCTCAAAGGAGTTCCCTTCAAGGCGGGCATCAATATGGACACCTATAAGTACTATATTGACTTCGCTGCTGACTATGGCTTGCAGTACGCTATCCTCGACGAGGGCTGGTACGACAGCAATCGGGGCGAGATCATGCAGAGTATCCCCGATATCGATGTGCCTAAACTCGTCGAATATGGCCGTCAGAAAGGTGTAGGTATCATCTTGTGGACAGTGTTCAATGTGCTTGACGAGCACCTCGAAGAGGCTTGTGCCAAATACGCTGCCATGGGTGTCAAAGGTTTCAAGGTCGACTTTCTCGACCGCGATGACCAGACAGCCGTTGAGATGGCTTATCGCATCGCTGAAGCCTGTGCTCGCCATCATCTCATCCTCGACTACCACGGCTTCTGGAAGCCGACGGGTCTCAACCGCACCTTCCCCAACATCGTCAACTTCGAGAGCGTCTTTGGCATGGAAGAAGTGAAGTGGAACTCCGACCGCAAGGATATGCCGCTTTACGACGTCACCTTCCCCTTCATCCGTGGTATGGCCGGTCCGGTCGATTTCACGCCAGGCGCCATGCGCAATGCCACCCAGAAAGATTTCCGTGATGTCTACGACCTGCCCATGTCGATGGGTACTCGTTGCCATCAGCTGGCCCACTACGTTGTGCACGACTCTCCGTTGACGATGCTTGCTGATGCTGCTACGAGCTACCGTGCTGAGCCCGACTTCACACGCTTCCTCGCCTCCATCCCCAACGATGTCGACGAGACGCGCGTCATCGCCGGTAGGGTAGGAGAGTATATCGTCGTGGCCAGGCGCAAGGGTCAGCAGTGGTGGATTGCCGGCGAGACCAACTGGAATGCCCGCGACATAGAGCTCGACCTTGCCGATGCTCTTGGTCTGAACCATGACAAGCGCTGGGCTGGTACCCTCTACACCGATGGCCCTAACGCAGAGATGAACGCAGAGGACTATGCCGTAGTCAGTATGTCTGATATCCTTGACCGTCGCCAACCCTTGCGCATTCACATGGCTTCAGGTGGCGGCTTCGTCATGAGGATTGAGTAAACGATGAGTTCCAAAGTGTTTGCTAATATCAAGCGGTGGTTGCAAGGCCTCTCGTTCCGCACGGGAGTCATCGTGCTTCTATGCTGTATACCTTTTTATATATTGTCGTTCGCCCAGATGCTTCTGCCCATCAGCGAGCCGCTAAGGGCGTGCTCTGGACAGTCCTCTTCGGGCTGGCCAAGACTTGCCAGTACGGCGGCCTGACCATCCTCGGCGTGGAGGGCTATCGGCGCTTAAAGAGTTTCTTTGGTTACAAGACAAATAACATAGAACAAATGAAGAAAGTAATTGTTATCTCCACGAGCCTGCGCAGAGGCTCCAATAGCGATATGCTCGCTGAACAGTTCGTGCAAGGCGCAACGGCCGCCGGCCATGACGTAGAGAAAATATCACTCGACGGCAAGACCATTCAATTCTGCAAGGGATGTATGGGCTGTCAGAAGCTGGGCCGTTGTGTCATCAACGACGATGTGAATGACCTAATGGCTAAAGTCTTAGAGGCTGATGTCGTCTGCTGGGCTACACCTATATATTATTATGAGATGAGTGGTCAGATGAAAACGCTTATTGACCGTATGAACGGAATGTACGTGCAGGACTATCACTTCCGCGAAGTCTATCTGCTAACAACAGCTGCTGAAGATGAGCCATCGACGCCCAAGCGTGCTGAAGCTGGCCTTACGGGATGGATTGACTGCTATCCCAAGAGCCGTCTCGTTGCCACACTGTTCTGCGGTGGTGTGAACGAAGCTCGCGAGATAGAGGGCAATCCCAAACTGCAGGAGGCATACGAACTGGGCAAACGCGTCTGACACAGCAGAGGCTAAGCAGGTCGGGATGCTTGGCATCTCACCCAGGTGCCTTTGCCCTCACACCCAGGTGCCTTCGCTTACTCACCCAGGTGACTTTGCCCTCACACCCAGGTGCCTTTCTTCTCACCTAGGTGACTTCGCTTACTCACCTAGGTGACATCGCCTTCTCACCTAGGTGACTTCGCCTTCACACCTAGGTGAGTTTCCACTCTCACCTAAGTGTGTCGGACGACAGGCCTTAGTTTTCGAATTAATAGACACGCAGACATATTGTTTCACGATTAGACAAATGAAACGGCTGACGATACTTTTCTGTTGTCTACTCCTGACTGCACCAAGCCTTTGGGCCCAGGTGGACACGGATGTGGCGACGACGAGTATGAACGAGCTCATTGTCGTGGCCGACGGCCTGTCCTTTGAGGAGTACTTAGTGAATCAGGTGCTGGAGAACGCCCGTCCGCTGAAAGATCATGTGAAGCAGTTGCGTTACACCGTGACCTGTAGCCTCGATAAGGATATCGACCTCACACTGATGCCTCGGCGGCGGATGCTCACCTTTGCTGCCAGGCTGGCAGGCTACGGACAGATCACCTCCGCACTGATGCAACACAAACGGTTCGGCATCACCATGGCTAAGGACGTGCTGTTCTACGACGGTGCGATCCACACGTCTAACCTGCGCATCGTAGCATCGAAACAGCAGCTCACGGACAAACAGAGAAAAGCTTTCCTCAAGCATGACGCCATGATGGGTGTCAATGTCTATGACAAGTTCTATGCCAAGGTGCGGAGCAAGGCTAAGGAACTCAGACGGAAGTACCGGAAACGACAGCAGACAGGCATGACGTACATCGGCAGTTACACCTCGGAGGGAAGAACGATCTATCGGGTGAGGCTCGACAACAATATGATTGTGCACATCGTCGATGGCTGTTGGCAAATCAAAGCTATGGACTATACCGAGGGGCAGAATGGCATGCATTTTGTCTGCAACGAAGTTAGACCCGACTTGTTCGTACTCACGAAAGGGAGCGTCAGGATGTATGTCGACAGGCAGAAATGGCCTAAAGGTTTCATCAATATGGATATGCAATATTCGTATAGGTGAGTGGCGTGTTGGCCGATATGCGGTCTTTGGGGCGCCTTTTAGGGCTGCTCGTCGTGAAGTTTGGCGGGAAGCTGACGACTAAAAGCGTTAATCTTCTCAAAACATTCGTCTTTTTGCACTATTTGTAGTACCTTTGCGGCCATGAACGGAAAGAAGAAATACAGATGGTCTGTCGTGAAGGGTCAGGAACTGACCGAGATGGACCGCATTATTCTGGCTGCGCAGGAGCGTGGAAAGATTGTGCCGACACGCCAGCTGATCAAGACACCCGAGCAGATCGAGGGAATCCGACGTGCCGGCGTCGTCAACACGGGCATACTGGATATGCTGACGGACAAGATACATGCTGGTATGGCGACGATAGAGATTGACGACCTCGTGGCCAAGTACACGGCCGACCACGGAGCAACGTCCGCTTGTCTCGGTTATGAAGGCTTCCCTAAGTCATGCTGCACCAGCGTCAACGAAGTCGTCTGCCATGGCATCCCCAATGAGTGGGAGGTGCTGGAGAACGGCGATATCATCAATGTGGACTGCACCACGATCCTTGACGGCTACTATGCTGATGCGTCCCGTATGTACATCGTGGGCGGCAAGACCGACGAGCGCCGACAGAAGCTTGTTGACGTGGCTTGGGAGTGCCTGAAGATTGGTCAGGAAGTTTGCTCAAAGCCATACGTCTACGTCGGCGACATTGGCAATGCTATCCAGAAGCACGCTCGCAAGAATGGCTTCTCCGTCGTCCGTGACCTGGCTGGACATGGCGTGGGACTTGAGTTTCACGAAGAGCCCGACATCGACCATTATGGCCACAAGGGCACAGGTATGCTGCTCGTGCCTGGGATGGTCTTTACCATCGAGCCGATGATCAATATGGGCACTTATGAGGTGTTCTGCGATGAGGATGACGGATGGACGATCATCACCGAGGACGAGATGCCCAGCGCACAGTGGGAGCACACCTTCGTCATGACTGATCATGGCGTAGAGGTCTTGACGCACTGATGCAACATCGCAACCCTCCCCGTGGGGGAGCGGCTACTTTACAAGACTTGTCAATATGGATAATCGTAAAATATGAATAAGTTATCACCCGCTCAAATGCATACAGCTTCCTCCCTCCCAGGGGGGACGGAAGATGTGTCTACCTCCTCACAGACGGTAGCGGACGGGATTGGACCTATAATATTAGGTATTGAATCCTCATGCGATGACACTTCGGCAGCTGTCATTCGTGATGGCTACTTACTCAGCAACGTAACGGCTTCGCAGGCTGTCCATGAAGCTTACGGCGGGGTCGTGCCCGAGTTAGCTTCACGTGCCCATGAGAAGAATATTGTGCCCGTAGTGGACCAAGCCCTGAAACGGGCTGGCGTGTCGAAGGAAGAACTGAGTGCCATAGCCTTCACGCGTGGCCCCGGCCTGATGGGATCACTTCTCGTCGGCGTAAGCTTTGCCAAGGGCCTGGCCGCCTCACTGGGCATCCCCATGATAGATGTGAACCACCTGCAAGGCCATATCTTGGCGCATTTCATAAAGGAACGGACTCCCTCCCCGCTTCCCCTTAAGGGGGAGAGTGGTCACTCTCAAGACGTGAAGATAAAGGAGAATGGAGACAAAGCGGATGCCTGCTCAGAACATTCTACTCCCCTCCCTCACAGGGAGGGGCAGGGGGGTGGGTCTGCAGATGGTGGGTCTGCTGCTGGGTCTTCTCTTCCTCCTTTCCCCTTCCTCTGTCTGTTGGTTAGCGGCGGCAACTCTCAGATTGTGCTTGTCAAGGCCTACAATGATATGCAGATCATCGGTCAGACGATCGACGATGCAGCTGGCGAGGCCATCGACAAATGCTCTAAGGTGATGGGGCTGGGCTATCCTGGTGGACCGATCATCGACCGTCTGGCACGTCAGGGCAACCCCGAGGCTTTCCATTTCGCCAAGCCGGCCATTCCGGGTTATGACTATAGCTTCAGCGGCCTGAAGACGTCCTTCCTTTACAACTTGCGCGATTGGCTCAAGGAGGACCCAGACTTCATCGAGCACCATAAGGAGGACCTGGCGGCGTCGCTGGAGAAGACGATTGTGGACATCTTGATGAACAAACTTCGGCGTGCAGCTAAGGACCTAAAGATTAAGCATGTGGCCGTAGCCGGCGGCGTGAGTGCTAACACCGGGTTGCGCGAGGCGTTCAAGGAACATGCTCGTCGTTTCGGTTGGACGATCTATATACCTAAATTCAGCTACACGACCGATAATGCTGCGATGATAGCCATCACCGGCGCTTTCAAGTATGCCGATAAAGACTTCTGCCCCATGGAAGCGCCAGCTTACTCACGCGTGGTGCTGTAAATGGCCATGCCAGCAATGGTGAAGCAATAATTCATAAAAGAAGAATCATTAAACAGTAAAACCTTTAATCTTTAAATATATTGATGAACGTTCAGACGAAAGTGATTTCACGTGAGATCAGTGAGTATCTTTGGCGCGCCGAGAAGACTTTGTCGACAGCTGAGAGCTGCACGGCGGGTCTAGTGGCGGCATCGATAGCCGCACTGCCTGGTGCGAGCAACTATTTTCGTGGCGGTGTAGTCACCTATGTGAATGAATTGAAGACACAGTTGTTGGATGTCTCCGAGGACCTGCTCTCCGAGCGAGGAGCCGTGAGCGAGGAAGTGGCCCGTGCGATGGTTGCCGGAGCCATCGAACGCCTGCAGACAGACTATGCCGTGGCCGTCACGGGCTATGCCGGCCCAGGGGGTGGTCCCGAGGCACCGGTGGGGACGATCTATGTCGCCGTAGGGCGTCAGGATGATATTATCGTCCGCGAACTCACCGGCGATGATGGCCGCGAAGGAAATGTGGCTCGTGCGACCCTTGTTGCCTTGCAAATGCTCCTCGAGAAGCTCAAAAATGACTTCCCAATGGCCGAAGAATGAAAAAAATGCGCTGAAAACTTGTCACATTCAGAAAAAAGGTGTACCTTTGCGCCCTGTTTGGAAGAAGTAATATTTTTGGAAGTTACAAAAAGGAAAGATTAGAAAATGTCTAAGATCTGTCAAATCACCGGAAAAAGAGCGATGCACGGTAACAATGTGTCGCACTCTAAGCGCCGTACGAAGCGCGTCTTTGACGTGAATCTCTTCACCAAGAAGTTCTACTGGGTTGAGGAAGATTGCTGGATCAGCCTGAACATCTCGGCTGCTGGCCTGCGCTTGATCAACAAAATCGGTCTCGATGCCGCTATCAAGCGTGCAGCAGAGAAGGGCTACCTTCAGTGAACGAGGCCGATGCAAACAGTTTAACCCTTAAACAGTAAGAGCAACATGGCAAAGAAAGCTAAAGGCAATAGAGTCCAGGTGATTCTCGAATGCACTGAAATGAAGGAGAGCGGCCTCCCCGGCACCTCTCGTTACATCACCACGAAGAACAGAAAGAACACTCCCGAGCGCCTCGAGTTGAAGAAGTACAATCCTATCCTCAAGCGCATGACGGTTCATAAGGAAATCAAATAAACGCTGAAGCACTATGGCAAAAAAAACAGTCGCTACCCTGCAAACGGGCAAGACCGATGGCCGCAGCTACACGAAGGTCATCAAGATGGTGAAGAACGCTAAGGGTTCTTACTCCTTCGACGAGAAAATGGTTCCCAACGAAGCCGTCCAGGACTTCTTCAAGAACTAATCTTCGCAAACAAAGAACTTCCAAAATGACCGCGTAGCGTTGTCCTCACGGGCTTGCGCTCACGGTAACCTCATTTGATCTCTCCTTTGGCCTCGGCCAGAGGAGAGATTTTTTATTCTATCCCGTCCACTGTCCATGATAGTCAGTCGGATGAGCGGCCGCAAACGAAGTTAATGCAGTTTTATAAGTCTTAATCTTTCTAAAACGCTTGTTCCTTGAGGAACAATTTTGTACCTTTGCAGTCGCAAAAACGAAAGCACAACTGATTATGGGATTTTTCAGTTTCTTCTCCAAGAACAAGGAGCAGCAGAAAGAGACGCTGGACAAGGGCCTCGAAAAGACAAAAGAAAGCTTCTTCGGTAAGTTGACACGTGCCGTGGCCGGCAAGTCGAAGGTCGACGATGACGTGCTTGACAACCTCGAGGAGGTGCTGGTGACGTCCGATGTCGGCGTTGACACGACGCTGAACATTATCCGTCGTATCGAAGACCGTGTGGCTCGTGATAAATATGTCACAACGAGTGAACTCAACGGCATCCTGCGCGATGAGATAGCTGCATTGCTGACCGAGAATAACACCTCAGACACCGAGGGCTTCAATATCCCTGAAGGCAAGAAACCTTACGTGATCATGGTCGTCGGGGTCAATGGCGTTGGCAAGACGACAACCATCGGCAAGCTGGCCTGGCAGTTTAAGCAGGCCGGGCTGAAGGTGATGCTCGGCGCTGCCGACACCTTCCGTGCGGCAGCTGTCGAACAGATTGTCATCTGGGGCGAACGTGTCGGTGTGCCCGTCGTGAAACAGCAGATGGGTAGCGATCCAGCCAGCGTGGCTTTCGACACCCTCTCGAGCGCCGTGGCCAACGGCGTCGACGTGGTGCTCATCGATACCGCCGGTCGTCTGCACAA
>CAMOSA010000052.1 GCA_946624335.1 uncultured Prevotellaceae bacterium | reverse complement strand
GCCTATGAGCGGCTGCCCGCCTATTTCGCAGCCTTGCGTGCTGATATCCCTGAGAGCGACAACTCCACCCCCGACGTGCTCGATGAGTGCTTGTTCAACCTGCGCTGGCTGATGACCATGCAAGACCCTTTGGACGGCGGTGTCTATCACAAGCTCACCACGCCCCGCTTCGAGGCCTTCATCCGTCCTGAGGCCTGCCGCCAACAGCGTTATGTCGTGGCCAAGGGCGTCACCGCCACGCTCGACTTCGCAGCCGTGATGGCCGATGCCGCGCGCCTCTTCGAGCCCTTCCAGCATGATTACCCCGGCTTCGCCGCGACCGCCGCTGCCGTGGCCGAGCGTGCCTATCAGTGGGCTAAAGCCAACCCCGATGCTTTCTACCGTCAAGAACGCCTGCACGACCCTGCCGTCAGCACAGGTACTTACGGTGATGGTCAAGCACGCGACGAGTTCTTCTGGGCAGCCACGGCCCTCTACCGCCTCACGCATCGTCAGGCTTATCTCGACGACGCCCTTCGCTGCCGTCCCGAACGCTATACGCTCCCTTCGTGGGGCAATGTGGCATCGCTCGGCACCTTCGGTTGGTTGGCCACCGATGCCTCCGCCTTGCCGGCCGAAGGCTCAGCGCTGCGGCAGGCCTTGATGACTGCGCTTTTAGCCTACTGCGACGCTGCCGTGCGTGATGTCGGTGCTTCTTCCTTCCAATCGCCCTTCGGCAACAGCGCACGCGATTTCGGCTGGGGCTGCCTGGCCGAAAAATGCTGCTGCCAGGCTTTCACGCTGCTGCTGGCCGACCGCCTCACCGCTACTGACCGCTATCGTCGCTTCGCCCTACAGGATGCCGACTACCTCTTCGGCCGTAACGCCACGGGCTACAGCTTCGTCACAGGCTTCGGCGACCGCACTCCCCGCCATCCCCACCATCGGCCGTCAGCCTCCGACGCCGTCGAGGCACCTTGGCCTGGTATGCTCGTCGGTGGTCCCAACCCCGGGCAGCAGGACCGTGCCGCAGCCGATTTAGCCTATCCCAGCTCCGTCCCTGACGAGTCGTACATTGACCATGTCGAATCATACGCTTCCAATGAAATCGCCATCAACTGGAACGCCGCTCTTGTAGCGATGCTCGCGTGGCTTGATGCCGAGAGATGAGGCATGATTGTCGGTTCACCTACGATCCCCAATTCTCATTGTAAAAGACAATGACCGATTGGGGCTTATGCGAGAAAGGCACGAATGTCATCGAGGCGACGTAGCGCGAGATTGCGGCCGAGGTCGTAAGCTTGGCGCATGAGTGAACGCGAATGGGAGATGTGATTGATGGGGAGAGGTACTTCGGGGCAAAGCACTAAGGTGTTGCCAAGGGCCTGTTGTCGGGCGATATAATCCAGTTGCTCGTTGTACATCTCATGACGCCGTTGCCAGGCTTGAAACAGCTGCGGGTACCGCCGCAGAGCCAGTCGCAACAGACGCTGATGGGGCAGAGGACCCTTGTGGTAACCGGCAGGCTGGGTGAGCACGACAAGATTGCGCTCGAAGCCTTGCTGCTGGAAATACCAGAGGGGGATGGAATCTGTGATGCCGCCGTCGAGGTAGTGATGGCCGTCGATGTCTACAATGCGTGACACGAGAGGCATGGATGAGGAGGCGAGCGACAGAGTTCCCCGCCACCGCTGTCGATGCGCCGGTAGACGGGCTGTCCCGTGTTGACGTCAGTGGCTACGAGATGGAACTGCATAGGATTGCTTTCGTAAGTGTCGCGGTCGAAGAGATCGAGCTCAAGGGGCAGGCGGTAGTAGGCGAAACGGGCCCCATAGATGCCTCCTGTCAGCAGGAGGGAGAGGAGGCTGCAGTAGCGTGGATCGTGGGCATACCGTAAGTTGTAGCGAAGCACACGGCCGGGCTGTTTACTCTTGTAGTTGCAGCCGAAGCAAGCCCCGGCACTGACTCCGACGAGGCCGTCGAAGCTGATGTCGGCTTCCATAAGCACATCCATGATGCCGGCAGTGAACAGACCGCGCATTGCACCGCCCTCGAGAACAAGTCCTATGGATTGCGCAGCACTCACTTTTCAGTCTCGCTTATCATTCCGCCTTCACTCCCGTAGTCACGTTGACCGAATATCTGTGTGCCGATACGGATGAGTGTGGAACCGCAGTCGACGGCGATGTGCCAATCGTCGGACATCCCCATGGAAAGCTCGGCAAAAGGCGTGTCAGCAGTGGGGGAGAGGGGCGCGAAGTAATCGTTGCGGGCACGCTCGAAGAAGCGGCGTGCAAGGGTGAAATCGTCGTGGATGCGGTGGCTGTCGTCCGTGTTCGTGGCCATAGCCATGACGCCGGCCAGCTGGACATTAGCGAGCTGCTGCCAAGCGCCGCTGTCGAGATAGGCAAGGGCCTCGTCGGGCGTGAAACCGAATTTGGTCTCTTCTTGTGCCACATGAAGCTGCAGCAGGCAGCTGATCACACGACCTGCTTTTTGGGCTTGCTTGTTGATCTCGTTGAGAAGGCGTGGCGAGTCGGCCGAGTGAATGAGGCTGACATACGGCGCGATGAATTTTACTTTGTTGGTCTGCAAGTGCCCGATAAAATGCCATTGCAGGCCATCGAGCCCATCCAGATCAGTATGCTTGCGCTGCAACTCTTGTGCGTGGCTTTCGCCAAAGAGGCGTTGCCCGGCGTCGTAAGCTTCGCGTATGCTTTCTGCCGGATGGTATTTAGACACGGCAACGAGCCTGACACCATGAGGTAACGCTTCGGTGATACGATGTATTTCTTCGGCTATCATGTCAACTTTCAACTTTCAACTTTCAACTTTCAACTCTCAACTTTTAACTTTCAACTCTCAACTCTCCGCTCGGCTTTGCCGCTTCGCTTGCGAAGAACTTTCAACTCTCAACTTTCAACTCTCAACTTTCAACTCTCAACTTTCAACTCTCAACTTTCAACTCTCAACCCTCAATCCTCAACCTTCTTATATCGGAACACATCCATGATGGGTGTTTCGGTGATGGAGACAATGACCCAGTCGCCGAGTGTTCCTTTCATGCTCTCGTCCAGGTTCTGCTGGGCATCTCGGAAGTCTGTTGCCTGCACGAGCATGAGCTGGTTGGTGCGCTTCTCAGCCCCCGACTTTTCGTCGAGAGTGATGTAGGCCACTTTGGCCTTGAACCATCTGTCGGCAGCTGCGTTCTGGCTGTCTACGACCTCTGCCAGTCGGGCTCTCTTGATGTCGGTGACGGTGAATTCACCGCTGATGTATGGTGTCATCTCTTCGATGAAGCGTCGCTCTGCCTCGGTGAAGCTGAGGGCGTCGACGAGATAGGTTTCGGTAACTTTCTTGAGCAGTCCTGTCTCCATCGTCTTGTCGAAGCGGACCTTACATTCAAACCATTCGCTATTCATGATGATCTCTTTGTTTAGTGCACAATTGTTTCATTTTGATGGTCACGGGCGGTCATGCCCGTGCAAATCGGATGCAAAGGTAGCCATAATTCTCGAAAGTGGAGGCTTTCGTAGTTAAAAAAGTAAGTTTCGTGGATAAAATTTGTGCGCTTACCTTATTTATATATATCTTTGTGGCATGAAATGTCCTCGTCTCTCGCTTGAGACCGTTTTCTACTGGTCCCTTCTCCTCGTCCTGCTGGCGGCGCCGGTCGTCGTGGAGTGGTTTAATGTCGCCGATAGCAGTTCTGGTGCTTTCGTCTGGGCGTCGGTGCTCAGGACGTGGCGGCGCCTGGCTCCCTATGTCGTAGTGTTTGTCGTGCACGATCAGATGTTGGCCCCACTGCTGCTGCGTGGCGGCCGCAGTCGTTGGCTCTATTTCATTTCCGTAGCCGCCATCTGCGCCTTGTTCTTCCTCTATGAGTGCCGGCAGGGACCGCCCAAGGGTTCACCTTTCGGTCGTGATCGTATGGAACGTGCATCGCAGTTTGACCGACCACAGCCAGGGCAGCCCCATGAAGGCTTCGGCGACAGAGCTCCTGCTGAAGGACCGATGGCTGAAGGACCGATGAGGAGAGGACCTTTCGGCGATGAGCCACCTGGTGGTGAAAGACCATTAGCAGGTGCTGAGGGACGCATGGAGCCTCACGGCCCCCAAGGCCCCCTGCCTATGGGCTTACAGCGCGAGTTGTGGGACACGCTCCTCTTGTTGCTGATGCTAGGCATGAATATTGGCGTAAAGCTCTATTTCAAGCGGCGTGAGGATGCCCGGCGAATGGCAGCCCTCGAACGAGCCAACCTCGAGCATCGCCTGGCGCAGTTGCGCTATCAGCTCAATCCTCATTTCCTGATGAATACGCTCAACAATATTCACGCCTTGATCGATATTGATCCGGCAGAGGCGCAGGCCGCTGTCGTAGAGCTGTCGCGGTTGTTGCGCTTCATGCTTTATGAGACCGACCGCGAGCGTGTGGCTTTGCGTCGTGACCTGGAGTTCCTGCAGCATTATGTGACCCTGATGAGGCTGCGTTATGCCGACGTGGTGCGTGTCAACATGCAATTGCCCGAGACGGTGCCGGACGTCGAAGTGCCGCCGCTGTTGACCGTCTCCTTCGTCGAAAACGCTTTCAAGCACGGCGTGAGCTATCGTAGCGACTCGTTTGTTGACATCAGTGTGGTGCTCAACGATGAGGTCAGTGCGCTGACGTTCGAGTGCCGTAATAGCCGTCATGAGATCACAGCCAAGGACGTCACCGATGCTGACGCGGGTGGCGGAATCGGACTTACCAATATCCGTCAGCGACTCGACTTGCTCTACGGCGACCGCTATTCGCTGGTCATCGACGATGCCACGGCGGGCGTTTATTCTGTCCGTCTGACGATTCCTCTGGATGATGAGTCGCGGCTCGTGAGTCAATGATATAAAGATGTATACAATTGGTTTATAGATAACAACGAATGATGATGAGGGTTTTAGCCATAGATGACGAGCCGCTGGCCTTACGCCAGTTAGTGGCTTACATCGGCCGGGTGCCGCGACTGACGCTCGTGGCTGCGTGCCATAGTGCAACGGAGGCTCGTGAGATATTGGAGCGCGAGGCCGTAGATGCTCTGTTCTGTGATATCAATATGCCAGACCTCAACGGTTTGGACTTCGTACGCCAGCTCACGCCGTCGCCGTTGGTGGTGTTCACCACCGCCTACTCGGAGTACGCCATCGACGGCTTCCGTGTCGATGCCGTGGACTACCTGCTGAAGCCTTATACCTTCGACGAGTTCGCTGTCTCGGCCAATCGCTTATGCCAGCGTCATGAGTTGATGCAGGCCGCAGGCCGCAGCACGGCTGGCGACGCGTCGTCCGACGAGGCATCCCCGGTGATCTTCGTGCGCGCCGACCACCGTTCCGTGGCCATCTCGACGTCCGATGTCCTGCACATTCAGGCTATGGGCGAGTACCTGCGCATCTTCCTCTCCACGCAGCAGCGACCCATTATGACCCTGATGTCTATGAAACGTATAGAGGAAACCCTGCCTCAAGGGATGTTCATCAGGATCCACCGTTCGCACATCGTGTGTCTTGCGGCCATCGCTGAGGTGTCGAAGGGGCGTGTCCGCCTGACTGACGGCACTGAATTGCCCGTTGGCGACAACTATCGGGGTTCTCTGCACGCGTGGTTGGAGCAGCGCAGGGCCGCTAAATAGCATATTTTCGTTTTTTTCTATTGTCGGATGAACTATTTTGTGTACTTTTGCCCCCGAAAAACATATATCAACAAAAGTATACAAGATGAATCTTCGACAACTATTTCTCGTTGCCTCTTTAGTGGCAACGCCAGTCGTTTGGGGACAGCAGAGGGTCGAGCGCCATATTGCGCTGATTAACGCCCGCAACCTTGTCGTCACGACATCACAAGGCACTGAGTACTATTACCTGGTAAGTGCCAATCACACACCCGTCATCGATTTCACCGGTGCGCAGGTCCGCATCGTTGACGATGAATTCTCGCTCGGCAACATCAGGTCGATGCGTCTGCGCACACTGCCTCATTTCGTCCTCGACGAGGACAGCACGACCTTTGACCGCACGAAGACCGTCGATCATGGCCTGCTGGCACTGCGACGCTCGATGGGCGTGGGCCGGTGGAACTCCCTCGTGCTGCCCGTCGACCTGACTTCCGAACAACTCATCGATGCCTTTGGCGAGGGCACAGAGCTTGCCTCGCCCCGTGGCGTACGTGAGGGTGACGTGGCCGTGGTGGAGTTCCAGACCATAGCCCTTGAGCCCAAACAGACCGTTGTGCGTGCCGGCTATCATTACCTTGTACGTCCGACGCGTGAGGCCGACATCTCCGGCGACTCATGGACCAGCAGTTTCATCAGCGGTCAGCGCCTCAGCGGCCCCCTTTATGTGATACCCAACGTCTCGACATCGAACGTCAAGACCCCGCGCGTGCAGAGCTTCTCTACCGAGGACGATGCGGTGGAAGTCTATTTCCGCGGCACTTTCCTCAAGCTCGACGACAGCGTCCTCAATGGGACGCGCATCGTGAATAAGCGCATCGACGCCGGCACATATATGCTCTCCGGCGACGCACGCATGGTGAAGAATCAGGATGCCGCTGAGGTGAAGGCCTTCACCTCGTGGGTTCAGGACATGAGCGACCAGCGTCAAGATCAGCTCCGCTTCTATGTCGACGGCGTCAACGAGGATATCTCGGAGTTCGCCGACATCGATGCCATAGCCCTGCCCGCAGCGTCAGCCCTCGACGACGATGCTGTCTACGACCTCGGCGGCCGACGCGTCGGCACGACACGCGAGCGCACTCAACTGAAGCCCGGCATCTATGTCGTCGGCGGCAAGAAAATCGTTGTGAAATAAGGAAGAAGGAGGACATACGTCATGACAAGAAACACTGCTTTTTCCGCCCTGCTCATCCTCGCTGTGAGCGCCTCGGCTGTCAAGGCCACGGCGCAGGACAAGATGTGGATCCGCTACGACGACCGCTTCCGCGCCAATGCCGAGATCTCGCTCGAAGGCGTTGATTCCATAGAACTGCGCAATAACTCGATGCGCTTGTACGATCCCTCGCTCGCTCTGGGATATCGCAACCAGTCGCTGAGCACGCTCCTGCCCGTCGATGCGGCCGACATCGTCTTCACCGACCCTGGGCGCTACCTGCTGAAGCCCAACACCTACGGCGGCACCAACTATATGAATGCCAACGCCACCACCGGCTATAACTTTGCCCATTGCGTCGAGAGCGAACACTACGCCATTTTCTGGGATGTCCGCTTCGGCGACGACCCCAAGCACATCCAGTACCCCGGCGACGGTAACGTGGCCAACGCCAACACGGTGGCTAATATCTGCGAGCGATGCTGGGACAAGTACGTCGAGCTGGGCTTTGTCAAGCCCGGCGAGTCGACCACCGACAAGTACAAGATACAACTCTATATCCCCTATCAGACGGAATGGCGTGCCGACGCTTCCGGCACTGACGGCGTCAG
Organism: uncultured Prevotellaceae bacterium; assembly: GCA_946624335.1. Classification (GTDB taxonomy): domain Bacteria; phylum Bacteroidota; class Bacteroidia; order Bacteroidales; family Bacteroidaceae; genus Physcousia. Next base: position 6,343 of record CAMOSA010000052.1, on the reverse strand, counting down.
TGGCGGCAAGACGGGCATCGGCCATTTCAACCCCTGGGCCGCTGTCTCGCGTGGCGGTGGCACCGTGGCTCACGAGGTCGGGCACACGTTCCAGTTTCTTGTCCACGCTGACCTGGGCTGGGATCATGGCTTCGACTACGGCTACGGCGCCAATGCTTCCGGCGGCAACGGTTGGTGGGAGAGCTGTGCCGACTGGCAGATGTACAAGGTCTTCCCCGACCGTCAGTTCACCGACGGCGAGTATTTCGAGGGCTACCTGCCCATGGCACACCTCAATTTCATGCATGAGGCCATGCGCTACCAGAACTGCTTCTTCCAGGACTGGTGGTGCCAGAAGCACGGCACCGACTTCATCGGACGCCTGTGGCGCGAGAGTGTTCGCCCCGAGGATCCCATCGAGGCCTATATGCGCCTCTGTGATCTCACCCTGGAGCAGTTCACCGACGAGCAGTTTGAGGGCTGTATGCGTATGGCCACCATCGACATCGACGCCGTGAGGTCCCGTGCCGCTGACAAGGTCAACAGATATCCCTTCCCGATGCCTCTGACGAAGGTCGCCGGCACGACAGCCACCTATCAGGTCACGGCCGACCGCTGTCCCCAGAATTTTGGCTATAATGTCGTCAATATGACGGGTGCCACAGCAGGTGCCGTCGTGAAAGCCAGCTTCAAGGGCATCGTAGGCACGACCGGCTATCGCATCATCAACAAGCTGAGTGCCGGCTGGCGTTTCGCCTTCGTCGCGCTGAAGACCAATGGCGAGCGCATCTATGGCGACGTCGGCTCGGCCGACTATCAGTCCCCCGAGGGCGAGGTGACGCTGACCGTACCCTCCGGCTGCAAGAAGATCTTCTTCGTGGTCATGGGCGCTCCGACGCGTTACTGGCGTCACCCCTGGGACGATGATGACAGCAACGACGAGCAGTGGCCCTATCAGGTCACCTTCGAGAATATCAAACCCGGGTAATCATGCCTAAGAGATTTGCGCTCTCCCTCATCGTAGCAGCGTTGGCGTTTATGGCTTGCACGACAGGAACCAAGGACCCGATCCATCTGCGCATCATTCACACGAGTGACGTGCACGGCCATGTGCTGGATTCGTTGGAGCACATCGAGTCCTATGTCCTCTACAACCGCCACCGCTTGCTGGACGAGGATCGTGTCATCGTCACCGATGGCGGCGACGTGCTGCAAGGGCATCCTATCGCCTACTACTACAACTTCATCGACACGACAAGTGCCCACATGGTGGCGGTGGCGATGAACGGAGTGGGCTATGATGTGGCCACCATCGGCAACCACGACATCGAGGCCGGGCGCAAGGTGTTCGACCGTTGGATCAGCCAGTGCAACTTCCCCGTCTTGGGGGCTAATATCATCGACGACAGCACAGGTGAGCCTTATCTCAAACCCTACGAGATCATCGAACGCCGCGGTGTGCGCATCGCCATCCTCGGCATGATCACACCTGCCATCCCCAACTGGGTGCCGAGGAACCTGTGGAAAGGCTTGCACTTCGACGATATGGTGACAACGGCCAAGCACTGGGTGCCGATCATCCAGCAGCGCGAGAAGCCCGACTTCATCGTCGGGCTCTTCCACTCGGGCATCGATGAGCGTGCAGGCATACAGACCGACAGCTATTGCGAGAACGAGTCGCGGCTGGTGGCACAGCAGGTGCCGGGATTCGACCTCATCCTCTACGGCCACGACCATCGCCGAAATATGGAATACGTGCGGACGCCCGATGGCGACAGCATACTCGCCATGGGACCTACGAGCACGGGTGCCTGCATCTGTCAGGTGGACATCAAGGTGACGAAGAACTGGCTCGGACATGTCGTGAAAAAGAAGATTGAAGGCCGCATCCTCGGTCTCAAGGAGATGACCGAGGAGATGGGCAAGGGCGAGGACCACCGTCCGATAGAGATCGTCGGCGACTGGAGATCGCCTGTGGAGCCCATCGTGGAGGCGTATATGCAGGAGGACGTGGGCGTGTTCGACGCTGCCGTTCACGAGCGTGACGCTTTCTTCGGGCCGTCGGCGTTCATCGACCTCGTCCACGACCTGCAGCTCGAGCTGAGCCAGGGCGCGCAGATATCCTTTGCCGCACCCCTCTCCTTCGATGCCACGATAGCGCAGGGCATGGCCCACATCACCGATATGTTTGCCCTCTACAAGTACGAGAACCTCCTCTACACGATGCGCTTGACGGGACGCGAGATCCGTGGCTTCCTTGAGATGAGCTACGACCTGTGGTGCAACACCATGCACTCGCCCGATGACCATATCATGCTCATGGATTATGTCCTCGACGGCGGCAAGCGGCTCGGCCTGAAGAATATGGCCTTCAACTTCGAGTCGGCAGCGGGCATCAACTACACCGTGGACGCCTCGAAGCCCGATGGCCAGAAGGTCACGATCCTATCCATGGAGGACGGCACGCCCTTCGACCTCGACAAGGAATACCTCGTGGCGCTGAACTCCTATCGGGGCAATGGCGGCGGCGAACTGCTCACGCGCGGTGCTGGCATACCGCTGGCCGAGCTGCCATCGCGCGTCGTGGCCTCCACCGAGCACGATATACGCTATCATCTCATCGAGATGATTCGTGCCAAAGGTCACGTCACACCGCACGTCCGCAAGAACTGGCGCTTCATCCCCGACGCATGGGCACCGGCTGCCATCGCACGCGACCGCGCCATCCTCTTCCCTAAACATTAGCGATTTAAGATAACAGATTAGCGATGAGAGTGAAAAAGCTTATACCCCTTCTTGCGCTTCTGGGCTTGGCACTTCCGGCTGCCGCTCAGGAGGTGACCGACGCCCAGTATGCGGCCGCCAATGCGTCCATCAAGGCGGAAGCCACCTATTATATCTATACGCAGAACGATGGCCGTCGCGAGACCTCGACGCGCTATTACCTCGCCGATGACGGCTTCCTCGTCGCCGACCAGGCGTCGGCAGGCCGCTTCACCTTCCACCGCGTCGAAGGCTCCGGACTCTTCCGCTCGCCGGGGTGGCAGGTCGACCAATTCTTCACCAACCCCGATTGCATGAACGGGCAGACCGAATACATGATGCACGAGGGCCATCTGCGCACTAATGCCAGCCTGGCACGCGACGACTACGAGGGTCAGGTGTGGTACAAGCAGGGCGAGACGTACGCCGTCCGCTGCACTAATGCCACCGCCACGTCGTGGGGAGCCCATGCCTTCTGGAGCGTCGAGGACGCTGGCCAACAGCTGCCCTGCGCCGACTACTCGCTGACGCCGCAGTTCGTGTGGCGCCTCCAGCTCATCGCTGACGCGCCCGATCCCGGCGATCCTTCGCTGAAAGAGGTCGGCCGAGTCACCAACCTGCCACATATTTATATTGACACCTTCAACGGCCGCGACATCACCAGCAAGGACAACTACGTCATGGCACGCCTGTGGTATGTCGACGAGAACGACAGCGTTGCCTTCTACGACTCGCTGCAGATACGGGGGCGAGGCAACTCCACCTGGGGCCTGCCCAAGAAACCCTATAAGCTGAAATTCCAGAGCAAGGAGAAATTCCTCGGCAAGGGCTATGCCAAGACCAAGAAATGGACGCTCCTGGCCAACCATGGCGACAAGACGCTCATGCGAAACGCGGTCACGCGAGCCATGGGTGAGCGGATGGGCCTACGCTTCAACCCGGCAGCCAAGTTCGTCGACCTGACGCTGAACGACCGCTATGTCGGCAACTATCAGGTCTCCGACCAAGTCGACGTACGCCCCCATCGCGTCGATATCACCGAGCAAGACTACCCCCTGCCCGACGGCGCTGACATCACCGGCGGCTACCTCTTCGAGGCCGACGGCTCAGGCGACTTCCACACGGCCAGCTATTGGGACAACGACGCACAGCGCACCCTGCTGCCCGACGGCTTCTACACCGCCCGTATCGGACTGCCCGTGCGCATCCATTATCCCGAGGGCGACGAGCTGGAGCAGGCGCAGATCAACTACGCCAAGGACTTCCTCCGCCAATTCGAGCAACGACTCTTCGGCGACACGTTTGCCGACGCGGTGCAGGGCTACCGCCCCTACGTCGACTCCCTCTCACTGGTCAACTGGTACCTCTGCACCGAGATGAGCGGTAATGTCGACGGAATGTACAGCACCTATTTCTATAAGGAACAGCAGGACGACCACATCTTCTGGGGCCCCCTGTGGGACTACGACATCGCCTACAACAACGACAACCGCACCGACCGTCTCGGCACCAGCGACACCGAGCGCCAGCTCATGACCGATGCCAGCTACGGCAGCGTGAAGATGTGGACGCAGCGTATGTGGCAAGATCCCTGGTTCGCGCGGCTCGTCAACCGTCGCTTCCGCGAAGCCGTCGACGGCGGCATCGAAGGCTACCTCAACCAGCAGATCGACAGCCTCCGCCTGCTGCTGGACCAGTCCGTGGCGCTCAACTACCGTCGATGGGGCATCGACACACGTGCCCTGCGCGAGCGCGTCCTCTATTCCACCTACGACGAGTACGTCGCCGACCTACGCACCTATATCAACCGCCATCTGGCCTTCCTCCAGACGGCCTTCGCTGAGCTCGACCCCGGCGGCACCGTCGATCCCGGTCCCGGTCCCGTGAAGATTCCCGATTTTGCTGCCGACTCCCTCGCTTACTATTCCATCTCCAATGCCGGCACCGCCACGTGCCTCGACGTCCATGCCGCAACAAATGCCATCGTCTGCACTGCCGCCGATGAGGCTTCCGAGAGCCAGCGCTGGCGCATCTACCCCCTCGCGGACGGCTATCTCTTCATCGTCAACGCCCTGACGGGCTTAGCGCTCAACGACCCTACCGAGGGCCAGCCCACCGCTACCACCCTCACCGGCGCACAGCTCAACACCGTCCGCGCCGATTCGCTCGATGTGCGCCAGCAATGGGATCTTGTGGCACAGAGCGACCATCGCTTCAACCTCGTCAGCCGCTTCTCGGAGCACGCAGCCAACCTCAGTGGCGGCAACGCGGCCGACGGCACACCCGTCATCAGCTACACCAGTGATGGCCGCAATGCCTCGTCCAACAACCGCCTCTGGCGTATCGAGGCCATGGGACGAGTGCCTGAGCCTGAGCCCGACCATATCGGCACCGTCGCGCCCGGCATAGATTATGCCTTGGCCTACGACCCCGCCACCCATCGCCTACACTTCGGCGCCGATGATCCCGCCGCCCTCACCTTCATGGTCGCCGTCTACGACACCCACGGCCATCGCATCCGCCACTTCCGCGCCCTCGACGGCACCACCCTCGACGGCCTGCCACGAGGACTTTACGTCGTCACCTGGACCCACGCCGGACGGCAGAGGACGGTGAAGCTCATGAAATAACAGAACAACCGCCGCGTCCTCTCGACGCGGCGGTTGCCTCATTAGAAACAAACATGAAAAAATGAGTAAATTTAATTCCCCCGAATTCGAGGGATTTTTTGTATAAAAAACACCTTATATAATTATCAGCTTCCCTAGGTGACGATGAACTGCTGTCGACGCTTACGGTCGGAGTAGCTGATGTGGAGCCAGCGAGGGTAGCCGTATGTGTTGCTCTTCTCAGCGATGAGCTGGTCGAAACCCAGCTCTCGTGCGTGCTCGAGTGCTATGCCCAGCAGCCGTCGGTTTCCCTCGAGCTTGCCTGTCGTGATGTCGGCGGCCTCACCGCGCAGGTGCTGTGACGTTGGCGCGCCTCCGACGGCGGCGTTCACTGCGGGTGAGCGGTAACCGCTGTTGACCTGTATCGCCTCCCCATAGAGCTCCCTGAGCGGTTCGAGGACGTGTTGACACAGGAGGCGCAGGCGTTCCACCGCATTGGCGTCGGGCTTGTTCTGTAACTTGCGCTTCGTGGCCGTAAGCTCTTGAAGGGTGAAATGGGGTGAAAGCGAGATGGTAGGCATAGAAATTGAGGGTATATGTTTGTGGGCGTTTGTAGGTTGTCGTTAAACCTTCTCCGCACCCGAAGGTGCAGAGAAGGCAGAGGAGGATAGCGTATGAGCGTCGGGGATTGAAGACCCCCACTCCGCTCCCCCTAAAGGGGGAGGACGAGCGGCTGATGAATCCGAATTTTAATTGTGCCAAATTCGACATAATTAAATCACAGGCCGGACGTATGTTTTGCTGATGGCTCATATGCCAGTTGCTTGTCTTGAAAGTGACCGTCCTCCCCAGAAGGGGTAGCGAGGGTACAGACGATTGACTGAATGTCAATTGGCCCCGAGCGACCGAGGCGTAACTCCTACGCCGAGGACGGACAGGAGAGGGGGTCTGTGTTTACTACTGTACGATGTTCGCTGCGTGTGCGCCGAGCG
>CAMOSA010000051.1 GCA_946624335.1 uncultured Prevotellaceae bacterium | reverse complement strand
CTGTTCAGGGTGGATCACCCAGGTGGGCCACCTTGAACGAATGGTCGTGGGAGGCGGAACGAATGGACGTGGGAGGCAGAAGGGCTATATGGTGAGGGAATAATGTATGGGCGTGACGGAGGGAACGAGCGGATGAGGAGGGTGAGGTGGGCGGAGGGGATGGAGGGAGTGGACGGAGGGGATGGACGAGGTGGACGGAGGGGATGGAGGGGGTGGACGGAGGGGAGGATGGAGTTTACGCGTGAGAGTTTTTTTTGAGATTTTTGGGTACAAAATGGTTAGTTAGCTGATTATATGTGGATTGCGTTAATTTTATTGCCGTTAAATGATGTCTCTTTGGATGTCCATAATGATAGCGGCTTCACATTCTATCGCCGAAAAGTGTGGAATTTATCACATTTTTCTGCGATAACTGGTGCAAAGATAGGGGTTTCCTATGAAAGATGCAACTTTTTGAGGATATTTTTCCAAAACATCACCGACATGGGGTAGCATCCATCTAAAACGTCACCAATATGCGCATTGAATTAGTGAAGATAGCCTATGGGACATCTTCGGAGCATCGGAGGATGACGAGCCTAAGGGTTTCGACTAAACAAGTTTTTGATACCTGATTGACCTTTCACATCGCCCACTGTCCACACGGATGGTGGGCGATGTATGTGAAAACCCTACGCCCGCTCCTGGACAGCTTCTGCGATGGCCTTGGCAGCGGTGTATGCCGTGGTCCATGCGGCCTGGAAATTAAAGCCTCCGGTGATGCCGTCGATGTCGAGCAGCTCGCCGACGAAATAAAGGTGTGGGCGATGACGGCTCTCGAGCGTCGCGGCGTTGACGGCGCTCAGGGCTATGCCTCCGCAGGTGACGAACTCGTCCTTGAAAGGTGCCCGCGAGGCGATGTCATAGGCATCGGCGGTGAGCACGGCGACGAGACGATTGACGGCCTTCTTGCCGAGCGAGGCGATGGGTATGGCGGCGTCGGTGGGACAGGACAGGGCTTTGGCGACGAGATGGTGCCAAAGCCGGGAGGGGAGGTCAAAGGGGCGGATGGAAGTGAGCTGTCGGCCTGTCTGTGCCATGAGGTCGGAAAGCAGATGCTGGCGTGCCTGATCCTCGTTGCATCCAGTCCAGTTGACGGCCAGCGGAGACTGGTAAGCGTGTTCGGCCAGGTAACGGGCGGCGTAGCTCGAGAGCTTGAGTATGGCGGGACCGCTCATGCCCCAATGTGTGACGAGCAACGGCCCCGAGGCGCGGAAGGTAGTGGCCGGGATGAAAGCGGTGGCATCCTCGACGACGGTGCCCATGAGGGCATGGAGGCCTGCATCATCGATGCCAAAGGTGAAAAGCGAAGGCACAGGCGCGACGATCTCATGACCGAGCTCTTGGAGCCAACGCAGGCTCTCCATGCGGGGCTGTCCGCCCATCGCTAAGACGATGTAATCGTAGTCCGACAAATCGTCGAGCGAGGTAATGGCTGTGCCCGTGACAATGTCGACACCATAGCGGCGTGCGTGATGGAGGAAACAGTCGGCCACGGTATGGGCGTCCTGCGCAGCAGGGAAAACACATTGGTCGGGCTGTACGACGAGCGGTACGCCATGCGCCTCAAACCACGCATAGGCATCCTTTTGGCTGAAGCCCTTCATCAGCCGTTTCATCAGCCGATGACCACGGGGGTACACATGGCTGAGGTCAGCGACGTCCTCGAAGGTGTTGGTGCAGTTGCAGCGTCCTCCGCCCGAGACGAGCACCTTACGCAAGAGATGCCGGCTGCGCTCGAAGAGGGTGACACGCATCTGCGGACACCGTTCCTTCAGGCTGATGGCGGCAAAGAAGCCGGCAGCGCCTCCGCCGACGATGGCCGTCCTCATTTCCTCGCCCGTTCTTTAATGATGCCATGGCGATAGGCATAGAGTAGCTCTTTCAGCTCTTCGATCTGCGCCTGCAGCTCGCGACCCTTATCAGTGTCACGCACTCGTAGCCGTCGTCCGCTGAGCTCCACGATCTGCTTGGAGCTGACAATGTCGGTGCCTCGGCGTATCGCATCATCGGCGCTCTCGAAGGGCTCGTGCTGGATGAGCTCGAAGCCCCGGCTGTGGAAGACGAGGGTGTAGCCGGCGATGCCTGTCGTGTCGTGGTAAGCCTTGGACAGGCCGCCGTCGATGACCATGAGCTTGCCACCGGCCTTGATGGGACTTTCGCCACCGGCGACACGCACTGGAACGTGTCCGTTGATGATGTGGCGGTGCTTGCCTTGCACGCCGAAGGCATCGAGAATGCGTTCACAGACCTCCTCGTTGTCACGCAACAGATAGTAGTAGCCCTTACGTTCCTCGTGCGTCGACTTGTCGCGCAGGAAATAGCGTTCGAAGGTGGCCATGCGGTCCTTGTCGAAGAGCGGCGAGTCTTGTCCGCACCAGAGATACCAGAAGTAGTCGCGTGCGAAGTGCTTCTCGGCGCGGGGCGTATCAGCATTGAAAGCCGAGCGCATGGTCATGCCGATATGGTGCAGCAAATCGCGGCCGGCATAGCGATGTCCGTTGAGATCCACGGTCTTCAACGAGCCGTCGGCGTTAAGAGGCACACTGGCGTGGAAGAGCAGGTTGCCGTTGTAGACAGCATACATACAGCCATGGGTGAAGAGGCACTTGATGTGCTTCTGCAGCTTGTCGCTGACGCGGAAGCTATGATGCAGCTGGCGCACCAGCTCGTCCTCCTCGGCGGTGAGGGCAAAGGGATGTTCTGGGTCGAGCGTCGGGAAGAAGGTGTCCGTCATCTCATACTCGACACCATCCTTGACGAAGAGGCCGCGCTGCTTATCGATATATTGTAGCACGAGGCGGTCCTGCATCTTCCACTCGGGCCGACGCAGGATCATCTGCGCCTCGAGCTTAAACTGTATGATGCTGATAGCCTTATGCATCTGCGCAATCAGGCGCCGTGTCTTCTCGTTGTGCGTCGTGTCATCCTTGTCGAGGCGAGGGCCGAACAGGTCGCAGGGATCGCTGGCATAGGTCTCCATGGCGAAGGTGGCCAACGGGACGAGATTGATGCCATAGCCATCCTCGAGCGTCTGCATATTGCCATAGCGCAATGAGAGGCGCAGGACGTTGGCGATGCAACAGTCGTTGCCGGCAGCGGCACCCATCCACAGCGCATCGTGGTTGCCCCACTGTATGTCGAAACTGTGATGCTCGCACAAGCGGTCCATGATGATATGCGCTCCGGGACCGCGGTCGAAGACGTCGCCGAGAATATGCAGCTGGTCGACGGCCAGTTGCTGGATGACGGTAGCGAGAGCGATGATGAAAGCATCGGCACGGCCCGTCTCAACGATTGTAGCTATGATGCCGTCGAAGTACGCGTGCTTGTCGTCATCAGACGGCGACTCGTGCAGCAGTTCTTCGATGATGTATGCGAACTCGGCCGGCAGCGCCTTGCGCACCTTGGAACGAGTGTACTTCGAGCTGACGCTCTGGCAGACACGGATCAGGCGCTGAAGTGTCGTGGCATAGAACGCAGGCAAGTCGGCCGAGGGCGACTGGTTCTCCATCTGGTTCTTGATGATCTCGAGCTTTTGCTCGGGATAGTAGATGAGGGTGCACAGCTCGCGTATGTCATCGGCTGACAGCGTAGCCTCGTACAGTTCCCTGACCTTACGCTTGATGTTGCCCGAGGCGTTCTTGAGGATGTGCAGGAAAGCCTCGTACTCGCCATGGATGTCGGCCATGAAATGTTCCGTGCCCTTGGGCAGATTGAGTATGGCTTCCAGGTTGATAATCTCAGTGGAGGCAGCGGCAACGTTGGGAAAGCTCTGAGCCAGCAACTGCAGCACGCGCAAATCGGCTTCTATGCGGTCTTCGATGGTCATGGGGAAGTTGAAAGGGTGAAACGTTGAGAGGGTGAAACGTTGAGAGGGTGAAACGTTGAGAGGGTGAAACGTTGAGAGTTGAGGGTTGAGAGTTGAGAGTTGAGGGTTGAGAGGTTGAGAGGTTGAGAAGTTGAAAGGGTGAAACGTCGAGAGGTTGAGAAGTTGAGAGGATGTTCAATCGAGGATGCGGCTGAGAAGGGTTTTATGAAGAGGTAAACGTTGGAAATGCAGGGCTTGCCAGTCGCCATCGGAACGACGGTCCACCAAGCGCAGTCCCTGTTCTTTCGCCTTGGCTACGAGCAGGGCGACATCAGCCTCGTAGAAGCCGGAGAGCAGCAGGTGACCGCCATCCTTAAGCTTCGACGCAAAGACTGGCATGTCGGCCAGCAGGATGTTGCGGTTAATGTTGGCCATGACGACCTCCACCTCTGGCAGACGTGCTATGCAGCGGACATCCCCTTGGGTGATTTCGGCGGGATAGGTATCGCTGACGTAAGTAGATTCGGGAGAGAAGCCAGGGTAAGGCGACACACGATAACCGTTCAGCTCGAAGTTGTCCTCTGCGTTGCGTACGCTCCACTCGTCGATATCGTACGCAAAGACGTGATTGGCTCCCAGCTGGATGGCAGCCAGGCTCAGGACGCCCGTGCCACAGCCGGCATCGATGACCCGGTTATTCCTTAGGTCCAACGATGCCAGCATCGAGATCATCATCCGCGTCGTGGCATGTTCGCCACTGCCGAAGGCCTGCCGAGGGATGATCTGGAAGGACTTGCCGTTGGGCAGGCTGATGGGTTCGAAGTGATGCTCTGCCTCCCATGTGGCGTTCCAGTTCTCATCGGCCACGTCGGCGACGGTGTAGGTGATCGCCATGGACGGGGCATCCTCGTCGGCCACGCCAAACGTCGCCAGGGTAGCGTCTACGGCGCTACGCACGGCATCCTCGTCGAAGATGTCGGCGGCGACGTAAGCCGTCAGGCCGCCCTCTGTGGGCTCGAACGTGTCGGCACCTCCGTCAGCCAACAAGGCGGCCAGCACATCTGCGGTCGCCTCGTTGTAGGGGGTGATATCGAAAGAGAGTTTCCTGTACTTCATAGCTTACATGCTGTCACTCGGCATCCTTGGCCTTGCCCTTATCAGCCGATGACACGCCCTTGACGTCAGGTTTGGCCTTGTAGCGCTTGTTCAGACCTGCCACGACCTCGTCAGTGATGTCGTATTTCTTGTTGGCCATCAGGATGTTGTCGCCCTGTCGAGAGAAGATGTAGTCATACTTCTTCGTCTTATTGTAGACCTTGAGGAAGGCCTGAATGGAGTCGCGCAGTTCCTCATTGAGCTTGGCGTTCTCCATGGCCAGCTCGTTGGTCAGACGCTGATCCAGTTCGGCCAGGTCCTGCTGCTCCTTGGCCAGCTGGTTCTGCGCACGCTCCAGCTCGTCGCGGGTCGTGAAGCCGTTGCTCTCGTACTTCTTCTGCAGGGCATTGGCGTGCTGTTGCAGGGCGCGCTGTTTCTGGGCTAACGTGTTGGCTGCGTTCTCGCCTTTCTTGTTGAGCAGTAGGTTGTAGTCTTTGCAGAACTGATACTGACTCATGAGGCTGTCGACCTCGACATAGGCAATCTTGAGGCCTGTAGGATCGGCTGTTGCAGCGCCTTCGGCAGCAGGCTCTTCTTTCTGATTGTTGCAGGCGGTCAGTGCTATCGAGCAACTGAGCGCAAGGAGTAGGATTTTCTTCATTGTCTTCTATGTGGTTATTTATCTACTTATCTGTTTCATGCGCATGAGGCCGATGCGCCTGCTCAAAGCGCTCGATGGCATCCATGCTCTCAACACAGTGGATGCCACGGTCGCGCATCGCCTTCGACGCACCGATGTGTGTCATCGGGCCACGGGCATCACCCTTCACGATGAGCTTTACGGCCAGCAAAATGACGGCCAACGCAACGATTCCGAGTGTCATGAGCAATAATTTCACCATCGTTTTCGTTCTTTTATTAAAGATTCTTTTGTCAGAAACAGCGTTTCTTGTATCTTTGCAGCTGCAAAAACGATGCAAAGATACGTCAAAAAGATTAGCTAAGCATTCTTCGCAACAGACTTTAACCTAAATTAGCAATATTCAAATGGAAAAGATTGAACTGAAACCAGCCAGCGTGTTCGAGATGTTTGCTCGCATCAACGCCGTGCCACGTCCCTCAAAGCGTGAGCAACAGATGATAGACTTCCTTCGACGCTTCGGTCAGGACCTCGGCCTCGAGACGGTCGTCGACGCCACCGGCAACGTGCTCATACGCAAGCAGGCCTCGAAAGGTATGGAAGGACGCCCCACCGTCATCCTGCAGAGCCACATGGACATGGTATGCGAGAAGAACAACGATGTCGAGTTCGACTTCGACCACGATGCCATCCAGACCTACGTCGACGGCGAATGGATGAAGGCCAAGGGCACTACTCTCGGCGCCGACGACGGCATCGGATGTGCCATGGAGATGGCCATACTGGCTGACGACACACTGCGCCACGGTCCGCTTGAGTGTGTCTTCACCCGCGACGAGGAGACAGGGCTCACTGGCGCCGAAGGGATGCAGCCGGGCTTCATGACGGGACAGATGCTCATCAACCTCGACTCCGAGGACGAGGGCGAGCTCTTCGTCAGCTGCGCCGGCGGATGCCGCACGACAGCCACCTTCCGCTTCACGCCCGAGGCAGCGCCACAGGGATGGTTCTTCCTTCAGCTCACCATAAAAGGTCTCACCGGAGGACACAGCGGCGACGACATCGACAAGAAACGTGCCAACGCCAACAAGCTGCTCGCACGCTACCTCTACGACGGCATGAAGCAGTGGGGACTCCGACTGAGCGATATCCAAGCCGGCGGACTGCACAACGCCATACCACGCGAGGCACAGGCCCTCGTTGCACTTCCTATAGAATATAAGGAACAGGCGCGCGTAAGATGGAATCTCTTTGCCGCCGAAGTGCAGGAAGAATTCAGCCTCACCGAGCCGGCCATGGAGTTCCTGCTCGAGAGCGCCGAGCCCGCTCCCACCGTACTGCCCGCCGACGTCAGCTGCCGACTGATCACGGCGCTGCAGGCCGTCGACAATGGCGTCTACGCCATGAGTCAGGACATTGAGCTCGTCGAGACCAGCAGCAATCTGGCCAGCATACGCCAGGTAGAACCCGGCGTCATCGTCGTCAACAGCAGCCAGCGCAGCTCGCTGCTCAGCAACCGTCACAACATGAGCCACACCATTGCTGCCACCTTCGAGCTCGCCGGCGCTGAAGTGGAGATCGGCGAGGGCTACCCCGGATGGGCCATGAATCCCAAGAGCGAGATTCTACGCATTGCACGAGAGCAGTACGTACGGCTGTTCCACAAGGAGCCCGTCGTGCGAGGCATACACGCCGGACTCGAATGTGGCCTCTTCTCGGAGAAATACCCGGGTCTCGACATGGTCAGCTTCGGTCCCACGCTGCGCGGTGTACACTCGCCCGACGAACGACTGCTCATCCCCACCGTCGACATGGTATGGCGCCATCTGCTGGCCATTTTGGAGAATGTTTAAGCCTCACCCCCACCCCCTCTCCGCAAGGAGAGGGGAGTAAATACATTTCAAGAATTGATGGCAAATACAAGTCGCATGGCAAAGCATCTGAGAACGATAGCAAGAATCATCCATAACCACCTACACAACCGCCTCCACTGTTCTCTTCGCCCCTCTCCATTAAGAGAGGGGTTGAGGGTGAGGCCGTCTCTCCTTGTTCTCTTCGCCGTTCTCCTGCTCATCGCCTGCGACGACTATGACGCCTTCACCACCGACCGCACGGCCACACTGCGCTTCAGTGCCGACACGGTGCGCTTCGACACGCTCATCTCCACCGTCCCCTCCAGTACACGCACGCTGACCGTCTACAACCGTGGCGACGAGGGTCTGCGCATCAGCCAGGTGCAGCTCCTCCGGGGCAAGGCAAGCCCCTTCCGCGTCAACATCGACGGGCAGGACATGAGCCGGTCCGCCGACAACCTCGTCACCGACTTCGAGGTGCGTCGACGCGACAGCATCCTGGTGCGCATCGAGGTGACGGTGCCCCAGCAGGATGCCGACAGCGTAATAACCTTCGCCGACACGCTCGACTTCACCCTCGAGAGCGGCTTGCGACAACAAGTGCAGCTCATCGCCAGCGGCCGCGACGCCTTCTTCATCAGCGCACGCACCATCGATGCCGACACCACCTTCACCGCCCGACGGCCCATCGTCGTCTACGACAGTCTCGTCGTTGCACCCGGCGTCACACTGACGCTCGAGGCCGGCACACAGTTGCTCTTCCACGAGAAAGCTGGCATCGTCGTCCACGGCACACTCATCGCCGACGGCACACTTGACCAGCCCGTCGTCATGCGCGGCGACCGCACCGACCATATGTTCGACTACCTGCCCTACGACCGTCTGCCCAGCCGGTGGGAGGGGCTCACGCTGACCGCCGAGAGCCATGACAACCGTCTCGAATATCTCGACCTGCACAGCGGGCTTTACGGCATACGCTGCGACAGCACTGGCGTCGATGACATGAAACTGCAGCTCGTCAACTCGCGTATCCACAACCTCGGCGGACACGGACTCGAGCTCAACCACTGCCGCGCAGAAGTCGTCAACAGCGAAATCTCCAACACGCTCGGCCACTGCGCATACATCAACGGCGGCGACGTCCTCTTCACGCATTGCACCCTGGCACAGTTCTACGCCCTCAGCGCCGCAAGGGGCGATGCCGTCAACATCACCAATAAGGACTCGCTGGGCTACTATCCCCTCCATCGCGCCGACTTCATCAACTGTGTCATCACGGGCTATGCCGAGGACGTCATTCTCATGCCAGCACTCAACCGCGAGGATATGCCAACCGACGTCGCCGACCTCCCCATCAACTACCAGTTCATCCACTGCTTCCTCACCACCATAGTGCCCGACGATGAGCTCTACGCACCGCGCTTCATCGACTGCCGCATCGACTCCATCGACGCCGACATCAACCGCGAAAAGCATTTCCAGCTCATCGACACTCATGCCTTCCTCTATGACTTCACACCCATCGAAACGTCCCCAATACGAGGTTGTGCCGACTCCACCTATGCCCAGCCCTACCCTCTCGACCGCCTCGGACGAAACCGCAGCCTCGACGATGCTCCCGACGCCGGATGCTATGAGTTTGTCATGAAGGAGGATGAGGACGAGAAGTCTGAGTGAACAAGGGCTACGGAAAAGGGACGCTCAACGCCTAAGGGTTTTGGCGAAAAGCCTTAGGGGTGTGGACGAATGGACATAGGGGTGTGGACGAATGGACGTAGGGCCGTATACGAATGGACGTAGGGCCGTATACGAATGAACGTGTGAGGTTAGGTGACGATAGGCGTCGGGGCAAAAAAAAGGAAATTGCCAAAATAGGCTTCACCCTTCACCATGGGTAGTTAACACACAGTAGATGAGGCGGTTCTGCGGTGAACCTATATCTCGTGAAGTTTCACCAGGTTTCACCGTCCGATTGCGGACCAGGGGTGATGACGCTCTCGGGTGCCGTTTGATAGAGTCACTCATATTCCACATTCTCAGCGGATTAACCAATGCAAGATCTGCCTTCATGACTTCAAGAGGGGTGAACCTTGGTGAAGCTTTGCGCAATAAAGGTTCACCGTGGAACGTATTGATAGTCTTTCTGTTAGAGGCCGTGGTGAAGGGTGAAGCCTTTTTTGGAAAATCGTCTAAAATGGAATGACGAACGACGGGGCTATTTCACTAGAGGTGTTAGGAGGAAAGAAATTCGTTTAATTTGTGCGATTCGTTGTTTTTAAGGACATCCGAAGCTTGAATAAGTGGCAGAATAAGCTCTCCCGTAAGAGAATGATGGCTATCGCCGGAGAGCATAGGCATGATTGCCGGAGAGGTAGGAAAGCGTTGGAGCACGCCCCCCCAAAAAATGTGATGCCGTCACGCTCGGAGCGGATGGCATCACATTCTTGTTCTACTGTAAGGGCGAAAAGGATCTTACTTGTTGGGGTCTTCGCAGAGCTCGGTCAGCACGCCCACGGTGCTCTTCGGATGCAGGAAAGCGATATTGAGACCATCGGCACCCTTGCGGGGCTTCTCGTCGATGAGGCGGATGCCCTTCTCGCTGACCTCGGCCAAAGCGTTAGCCACACCGTCCTCGATGCAGAATGCCATGTGATGGATGCCCTTGTTGCCCTTGTCGAGCCACTTCTGAACAGTGCTGTCCGGGCTCGTGGGTTCCAGCAGCTCCAGCTTCACCTCACCGACACGGAGGAAAGCGGTCTTCACTTTCTGATCCTCTACGACCTCGGTCTTGTAGCACTTCAGACCCAGCACGTTCTCGAAATAAGGCAGCACTTCGTCGATGCTCTGCACGGCGATGCCCAGATGTTCAATCTTAGAGATTTTCATAATTGTTTGCTTTGTACTTGTTTGGTGTTAAGTAATAATGTGGAGAAAAGGCTCGTTGAAGAGCTCATTTCCTGATTTCGCGACGGCAAAGTTACTCCTTTTTGGCGAACGGGCAAAACGAATACTCAACTTTTTCACACTTTAGCAATAAAATCACTTCAGCGTACAAAAAAATATTGTATCTTTGCAGGCGAAATACGACGGGAAGCACCGCCGCACCACCGAAAACGACAACCATTCACCATCAAAAGAAGTATGAAGAAATACGCATTGCTACTGCTCATGACCGTCGCCGCACTGCGCGGCACGGCCTGTACCAACCTCATCGTCGGCAAGGGAGCTTCGGCCGACGGTTCCGTGATGATCACTTATGCCGCCGACGACT
The DNA here is from genome assembly GCA_946624335.1 of uncultured Prevotellaceae bacterium. Lineage (GTDB taxonomy): Bacteria > Bacteroidota > Bacteroidia > Bacteroidales > Bacteroidaceae > Physcousia. The sequence goes on along the minus strand of CAMOSA010000051.1, from coordinate 3,134 downwards.
ACGGCTCTTATGGCTACCTACACTTCTACCCTGCCGGCACCCATAAGGCCGGCGAGATGCGGGCGCTCTACGACTACGAGACGAACAACTACCTCGGTGAAATACCCGAGGCGCCCTACACCTACGGCGTCATCGGACAAGTCAACGACCAGCAGGTGAGCATTATGGAGACGACCTTTGGCGGTCGCGAGGAGCTGGCCGACTCGACCGGACTGCTCGACTACGGCAGCCTGATGTACGTAACGCTGCAGCGCGCCAAGACGGCACGCGAGGCCATCGACGTGTGGACACAGCTGGTGGAGACCTATGGCTACCGCTCCGAGGGCGAGAGCATCACCATCGCCGACCCCAATGAGGTATGGGTGCTCGAGATGATCGGCAAGGGACCCGGACGAAAGGGGGCCGTGTGGGTGGCACGACGACTGCCCGACGACTGCATCACGGGGCACGCCAATCAGGCACGCATCACCACCTTCCCCCTCAAGGACAAGAAGAACTGCCTCTACTCGAAGGATGTCATCTCTTTCGCACGAGAGAAGGGTTACTTCAGCGGTAAGGACAGAGACTTCTCATTCCGTGACGCTTATGCACCGAACGACTTCGGTGCCCGGCGCATCTGCGAGGCTCGTGTATGGAGCTTCTTCAACCGTATGGCGGCAGGCATGGACCGCTATCTACCCTATGTGCTGGGCAAGGATGCCGACACCGAGGAGATGCCATGGTGCATACGCCCCGACCGAAAGGTGAGCCTCAACGACCTGAAGCAAGCCATGCGCGACCATTTCGAAGGCACACCCCTCGAAATGACTTCCGACATAGGCGCCGGACCTTACGAGGCGCCCTACCGCCCGACACCTCTTTATTATGAAGTCGACGGCAAGAAGTATTTCAACGAAAGACCCATCTCGACACAGCAGACAGCAGTAACCTACCTGGCACAGCTGCGCTCATGGCTGCCCAACCACATCGGAGGTGTGCTATGGGTGGGCTTCGACGACGGAAACATGGTGCCCTACGCACCCGTTTATTGCTCGACTACCATTTGCCCAGAGCCCTATGCCGAGCGGACGGCAGACCCCTTCACCTTCTCGACGAAGAGCGCCTACTGGATGCAAAACGCACTGTCTAACTTCGTCTACCCGCGCTACTGCCAGCTCTTCCCCGAATTACAACGCCACCGCGATGCCCTCGACAAGGACTTCGAGCGTATGCAGGCACAAGTAGAAAAGGAAGCGGCTGCGATGAGCGACGAAGAAGCCGTGCGCCATCTGACTGGCTACACCTCACGCGCTGCCGGGATGATGATGGACCGCTGGCGCACACTCTTCGAGCGGCTGATTGTCAAGTACAACGACATGACAGAGAAACCGGAGACGGAAGACGGGCAGTACAAGCGAACACTGGGAGGCGACCATGTGCCGGTGATACGACCGGGCTACCCCGAACGTTACAAACGAGCCATCGTCGACGCCACCGGTGACCGATATGTGGCACCCTGACCCGGAAAAGGCCAAGCACCGGACACATTACTCATGCTAACTCAAGCACTATGGAGCAGTCATTTACTTATGCGCCTAGCCTGACTAAGGCGGAGCGCTACGCAGCTTTCCTCGAAGACTACCGGCTCATGATCAGCGACGAGGACGACCGCATCAGCCTGCTGGCCAACACGGCAGCAGCGCTGCATGAGGCCTTTGGCTTCTTCTGGGTCGGCTTCTACCTCACCGCAGATGCCGAGTGGCTACACTTAGGGCCCTTCCAAGGACCGGTCGCCTGCACCCGAATACGCAGAGGACGTGGCGTATGTGGCACGGCATGGGCCGAAGAACGAACCATCATCGTGCCCGACGTAGACCGATTCCCCGGACACATCGCTTGCAGTTCTGCATCACGGTCCGAGATTGTCGTTCCACTGCGCGACAGACATGGACACATCTACGGCGTACTCGACATCGACAGCGAACGGCTGTACGCCTTCGACGACGACGACCGTTGCGGCCTCGAAGCCGTCGTCGAGGCAATGGCCGGATAAGCACCACACACCGTGAACCGCCACGCATCGAAACCACGGAAAATAATGTCAACGCAATAGACGCAAAAGAAAAAAGGCTAATTCTCGTCATGTTTTACTCATTTCTTTTGGTAATGTGCAAGAAAAAGATTACTTTTGCGCACCAAAAAGGGATATTTTACACATATATTGACCCCTAAAGCGAAACGACAACGTCATTTATTCATCACTAATATTTCATTTTTTCATCATTAATATCTTTTATAACTAATGAGTCAAAAACGTGTTTATACCTTCGGCAACGGTAAGGCTGAAGGTAATGCGCAGATGCGCGAACAGCTGGGTGGCAAGGGCGCCAACCTGGCCGAGATGAACCTCATCGGCGTTCCCGTGCCTCCGGGCTTCACCATCACCACCGACGTGTGCAACGAGTACTACGAGGTAGGTCAGGAGAAGATCATGGAGCTCCTCAACGACGATGTCATGGCAGCCGTCAAGCACATCGAGACCCTCATGAACTCCAAGTTCGGCGATGCCCAGAACCCGCTGCTCGTCAGCGTACGTTCTGGCGCACGCGCTTCCATGCCCGGTATGATGGACACCATCCTGAACCTGGGTCTGAACGACGAGGTGGCTGAGGGCATGGTCAAGAAGACCGGCAACCCCCACTTCGTATATGACAGCTACCGCCGCTTCGTGCAGATGTACGGCGACGTAGTGCTCGAACTCAAGCCCGCCAACAAGACCGACATCGACCCCTTCGAGGAGATTATCGAGCAGGTCAAGGCCATCCGCGGCGTGAAGCTCGACAAGGACCTCAGCGTCGAAGAACTCAAGGAACTCGTCGTCCGCTTCAAGAAAGCTATTAAAGAACGCACGGGCAAGGACTTCCCCAACGATCCTATCGAGCAGCTCTGGGGTGCCATCTGCGCAGTCTTCCGCAGCTGGATGAACGAGCGTGCCATCCTCTATCGTAAGATGGAAGGCATACCTGACGAGTGGGGAACCGCTGTCAGCGTCATGGCCATGGTATTCGGCAACATGGGCGACACCTCAGCAACGGGTGTTTGCTTCAGCCGCGATGCCGCCAACGGCGAGAACCTCTTCAACGGCGAGTACCTCG
>CAMOSA010000050.1 GCA_946624335.1 uncultured Prevotellaceae bacterium | reverse complement strand
AGCGTGAGCCGACTCATCGGTGCACCTCCGGGATACGTAGGTTACGATGAGGGCGGGCAGCTCACCGAAGCCGTGCGGCGCAAGCCTTACAGCGTAGTGCTCTTCGACGAGATCGAGAAAGCCCACCCCGACGTGTTCAACACGCTGTTGCAGGTGCTCGACGACGGCCGTCTGACCGACAATAAGGGTCGCACCGTCAACTTCAAGAACACCATCATCATCCTCACCTCGAACCTCGGCAGCGAGTATATCAGGGAACAATTCTCAAAGCTCGATGCTCCCGACACCACCGTCACAGCCCCTAATGCCACGGACCTTGCACGTCGTCGTGAAGCTGTCATCGAGGAGACGAAACGTACTGTTTTGGAACAACTCAAGCGGACGATACGTCCGGAGTTCCTCAACCGTATCGACGAGACGATCATGTTTGAGCCGCTGACGCAGACCGAGATACGCGAGGTGGTGAAGCTGCAGATAGCCTCTGTGCAGAAGATGCTCGAAGGCAACGGCATCACGCTCTCGCTGACCGACGCCGCCATCGACCTGCTCACACGCGAAGGCTACGACCCGGAGTTCGGCGCACGGCCTGTCAAGCGCGCCATCCAACGCCTGCTGCTCAACGACCTCTCGAAGGCCATCCTCGCAGGCACCGTCAGTCGAGACCGCACCATTAGCGTCGATGCTGACAGTGACCACCTGACGTTCGCCTGATTCGACCCCTAACGGCACCTAACGGCCCCCGGCTCCTCCCTCTTCCCCGAGGGGAGCCGGGGGCTTTTTTGATTTTTATTACTGACTCCACCTTGAAACGTGAAAAGACAGCTTTACACACGATATCCTGAAGAATGTATATGCTGAAAAGATCGTTGAATGACATTCACACAAATAACCTGGGGAGGTTATTCAGCGAGATGCCTCGACAAAGCATCCATGATAGGTTAGATGGATCTTTACTATGTACTATGCGTTATACTATACGTTTTTTCATAAAACATCCTACACTCCTACACCTTTTACGCCTTATTGACTGAATACCAGAGGCATAAATGGGTGTAGGATGGGGTGTAGGATGGGTGTAGGGGTGTAGGATGAAGGCCGAAAACTGGCCTTTCACACAGATTGACCCGCTTTTTTTTCCCGACAGCCAGATCGCTTGACGTGATCGTACTGCGTGTTCCCGCAGATATTCATGACGATATGCGCGAGTCCCATTAATGGGAAATCCGAGTCCCATTAGTGGGACTCGCTGATTAACCTAGGTGTCAAAGCTTGAAGACCTAACGCTCCGGCACGCTCTGCGTAGCATCGCCAACCGATCTGGTAGACGGTCAAAAAAGGGCAGGCTATTCTGTGAAAAACCGTTAAATCGGCCTTTATCCTACACCTCCTACACCCATCCTACACCCCATCCTACACCCCGTAGATTGCAGATAATCAAGCGATGAAGGGTAAAAGGTGTAGGAGTGTAGGATGAATCCGGAAAAAATTATTTGTATGCTCTGCTTCGCTGGCACTCGCTAACCCTTTATGACCCTAAAATATGATTATCCGCAGTCATACATAATGGTGTTTAGAAAGTATGGCATCACGGTATGCCACTTCAAGAATATCCACCCGCTCGGCCCAAAGGGACGCTTGACACTTCATGAATGGGTACACGAATTTATCATTTTTATTACCTTTTTAATTGGTCATTTCAAAAGGAATATGTATTTTTGCGGCGGAAAGCCACAGAAAGGACGTTCCAAGACAATAATTTACAAGTGAAATCATCATTTTTAATAAACATGAAAAAAGCCCTCATCCTCTCAGCAGTGGCCGCACTACTCTTCTGCGCCTGCTCCTCCGACAAGCCGTCCGAGATCTACATCCCTAAGAACACCGTGGAATTCGCCGGCAACATCTTCACGGCCTTCAGCCTCGGCGCTGATGTCAAGCTGTACACCGTACAGAATCCCGACGACGATTCCGAATGGACGATACAGGCCGTCGTGCCCGTCCGCAAGGAAGCTGAAGGTCTCCTCAACGACCTGACCATCGACCTTGTGCCGCTGGACGACCGAGGCGTCCGCGTCCGCGACGGCTTGGTGCTCCACGGCGAGGACCTGCCCAACCTCATACCCGTCTTCAATGCCGGGGTGAATGTCGAGCGCGCCATCGTCTTCTCCATAGCCGACCACGAGCGCAAATACCTCTCCGGCAGCGAGGCGACACGCCTTCTGGAGAGCACCAAAGGCGTACGCATGGACTTCAACATCCCCGCCACGGCGTTCAACGAAGGTGGCATCGCTGCGCCGGCCGCTGCTGCCCCGACACAGGCTGCACTCTTGACTCCGCAGGGCGTCACGGCCCCGGCAGCCCCTGCTGCCGCCCCCGCTGCGCCGAGCAAGCCCAAGGAATATCCGATGACACTGGACGGTCTGTGCCGTAAGCATGGTGTCTACGGGTTGCTCTCGCAGTACGACAGACACCTTCGCAACGACAACGGCAAAGCCGCCAAGCGCGTCGAGGACCAGCTATGGGCCATCGAGAAACGCATCAAGAACGACAAGTCCATCCCCGAATGGCTGCGTGACCAGTTCGTAGAATACATCGAGGACAAGGAAGACGAGATTGAGGACCGCTACTGACGCCATGCCCTCATACATTCAAACAACCTTCTGGCCGGCCAGAAGGTTGTTTTTTTCTATTACCTCATGAAATCCGGGACGGCGACAGGCTCGGAGCCGGCTTCGAGAGAGAGCCGCGAGAGGGGGATGACGGCACACCACGTGGCGAGGTCGTAGACGTCAATGTCCACGGGTAAGCCCCGGTTGAGACATTCGACGAGGCGGCGCAGCATCTCATAGGTCATAGGATCGTGAACCGACCGGAATGAGGAGCAGACGAGCTCGGGGTCGGCGCCATTGTCGCTGCTCGTGACGATATCCCCTCGGGTGCCGATGATGTGCAGGCTGCGGCTGTAGGGCTGGGGGGTGACGACGTCGTGCTGAAGAAGGATTGTCCGGCCCCGTGCCGTACGAAGCAGCGTCGTCGTATGATCACCATTGAGGTAGTCGGGGGCGGCCTCGCCAGTCACCTGACGGTAGGTCTCAGGGCCAGAGAAAGCTTGGGTATCCATACTGACCAACGTGAGCAGCCGGTCGGAGCGGTTGATGTCCATGGCCATGCACAGCGGCCCCAGCTCGTGTGTCGGATAGAGGTCGCCACGCTGGCTGCGGTTGATGTCGAGGCGCCAGGTCGACCAGCGGTCGGCGAGATGGTGGTAGTAGCGACCCTCGGCATGCACGACGTCGCCTATGTCACCTTGCCGTATCTGGCGCAGGGCCGTCAGCACCTCGTCGTCGTAGCAGCAGTTCTCGAGCAGCGTGCAATGGCGCCGAGTCTGCTCCGAAGTGTCGACGAGCAGCCACAGGTCGTCCATCGTCAGCGCTGCAGGCACCTCGACAGCCACATGCTTGCCCGCCAGCATGGCGGCGACGGCGATCTTGGCGTGTGAGCTCCAGTCGGTGCAGATGACGACGAGGTCGACGTCATCACTCTCGCACAGCTGTCTGTAGCCCTCGTCGCCACTATAGAGGCCGACGTCACTGCCGTCAATAGAGAAGGTTTCGCAGGCGGCGGCGACGGATGAGGCCTGGCTGCAGCAGAGCGCCGTCACCCGGGCACCGGGCACCAGCAGCAACAGCCTCAGCACCGTCAGTCCTCGTGCTCCGAGACCGACGATGCCGACGCGCACCTCGGGCAACGGCGCTGCACTCATCCCACGCACCGGGCATTGCCCCTCGGGGCGCTGGGGGATCATGGCTTTTATCATAAGTGTTAAAAGAACAAATGATGTTTTCGGCCGCAAAAGTAGATAAAATCTGAGGAATGACAAAGAAAGTGAGGCAGGCTATAATGCAAAAAAAGGTTAACAGATGATGGTGGTTTAGAACTTTTTGCCTATTTTTGCCCCCAAATTGTGGAGTGTATGCTCCTTTCCTGAACCGAAAACCCTTATAAATATATAATGGAAACAACCCTCGTCCTGCTAAAGCCCAGTTGCGTTCAACGTCAGCTGATTGGCGAGATTGTCCATCGCTTCGAGCGTCGCGGCCTGCGCATCTCCGGAATGAAAATGATGCAACTTGACGACGCCATCCTTCGTGAGCACTACGCTCATCTTGTCGACCGCCCCTTCTTCCCGCTGCTGGCAGCGTCCATGAAAGCGTCGCCCGTGGTGGCCATGGCCATTTCCGGCGTCGAGGCCGTAGCCGTGGTGCGTGCCATGACGGGCTTCACCAATGGCCGCAAGGCCGACCCTGGCACGATCCGTGGCGACTACGCGATGAGCAATCAACAGAACATCGTGCACGCCTCAGACTCCGTGGAGAACGCTGCCATTGAGCTCAGCCGTTTCTTCCGTCCCGAGGAGATCTTCGACTACCGTAGCGCCGTCATGGACTTCCTGTATGCCGTCGACGAGTGCTAAAAAAAACTAAATCGTATAACGACTATTCAACCTAAAGCATCATAATGATTCCAAGCATCATCAGACGAACCGCCGCAACGCTTTTTGTCGCAGCACTGGCACTGCCTGCCATGAGCCAAGACCTCATAGCCCGTCAGGCTCCTGTGGACAAGAAGATGCGCGCCATGGACAGCATAGCCATCCAACATCTCTTTCAACAAGAACGCGAGGAGCAGCAGCTACTTGACCTTGAGGATCCCGCTGCAGAGTTGTACCCCAACTGGGAAGACTCGGGCATCAACCTCTATGGCAACGTGCAGCTGCCCAACAACTACAAGATCGACCTCCGCGACTTCTGCATGCCCACGACGAACCGTATCGTCACCTCGAACTACGGTTACCGTCCGCGCTTCCGCCGCCAGCACAAAGGCATTGACATCAACGCCTATCCCGGCGACACCATCCGTGCGGCTTTCGACGGTAAAGTGCGCGTCGTGGATTTCCAGAAGAGCGGCTACGGAAACGTCGTCGTCATTCGTCACCCCAATGGACTGGAGACGGTATACGGTCACCTCTCGCGCCACCTGACTAAGAAAGGCGCCACGCTGAAGGCCGGCGATCCCATCGGTCTGGCGGGCAGCACGGGAAGAAGCACGGGAACGCACCTGCATTTTGAGACCCGTCTCCTGGGCGAGTACATCGACCCTGCCAAGCTCTTCGACTTTGCCAATCAGGACGTTACGGGCGACTTCTACATCTTCAAGGGACGTGGACGTGGCACGTTGCTGGCCAAGCACGAAGCCGAGACGGACGATGACGACTCGGCCGACGAAGAGGTAAGATACGTCAGCTCGGAGAGCGAGGCCGCAAAGGCTCAGGCAAAGAAGGACGCACCACGCGTCAGGATGCATAAGGTCAAGAAAGGTGAGACCCTGTACAGCATCGCCCGCAAACACGGCACCAATGTCAAGACGCTATGCCGCCTCAACGGCCTGAAACGCACGTCGAAGGTGCGCATCGGACAAATCATCAAATACTCGTAGGCGACTGGCATGACGACAGAAGAGCAGTTCAGGACAGTCATGCGCGAATGTCGTGAGGTCTTCGTCAAGAAGCTGCACGACTATGGTGCCGCATGGCGCATATTGCGAATACCCTCGCTCACCGATCAGCTATATATCAAGGCCAACAGGATCCGGTCACTGGAGATGAAAGGCCAAGCCATGGTCGACGAGGGCATACGCCCAGAATTTATCGGGATCGTCAACTATGCCATCATAGGCCTGATCCAGCTCGAACACGGCATCGCCGAGAAGCCCAATGACATGTCGGCCGAAGAGGCCATCAGCGAATACGACCGTCTGGCGGAGGACTCGCTGCAGCTCATGTTGCGCAAGAACCACGACTACGACGAGGCATGGCGCGGTATGCGGGTGAGCAGCTACACCGACATTATCCTTCAGAAGATCTTCCGCACGAAACAGATCGAAGAGCTCGGCGGAGCTACCCTGGTCAGCGAAGGCATCGACGCCAACTACATGGACATGATGAATTACGCCGTCTTCGGTCTCATCAAGCTCACGGCGTTCTAAGGCTACGCCGCACCAATCACCCCCCCCTCATCCGAACCTCACAAATCAGTCCTGCATGGACTGACGGTCATCTGTATAACCCCATCGGATACGTTGACGACAAGAAAATCCTACGCCCGTGAACATTGTTAAAGACATCAGATACATCTTCGTCAACCTGTGCCGTCTGGCGGTGTCCGCCACCTTTATCTTCTCGGGGCTCGTCAAGCTCATCGACCCCGTCGGCACACAGTACAAGATTGAAGACTACGCTGTTGCGATGTCCTTGGACGGCGTGCTGTCCTCGCCTACCCCATTGGCCCTGGCCGTCATCCTGGCCATCGCAGAGTTTTGCTTAGGCGTCTATCTCTTTTTCGGCATCCGGCGCCGCATCACGACCTATACCATCCTGGGCCTCATGCTCGTCTACACGCCGTTGACCTTATGGCTGGCCATAAGCAATGCGGTAGCCGACTGTGGCTGCTTCGGCGACGCCGTGGTGCTGACCAATTGGCAGACCTTCTGGAAGAACGCGTTCCTGCTGTTGGCGGCCTTGGTACTCTTCCGCCATGGAAACTTGCTGACACGCTTTATCTCCGAGCCGGTGCAATGGCTCATCTCGCTTTACTCGGTCATCTATTCAGGCTTCCTGACCGCCCTTTGTCTCTATGGCGAGCCCATCATCGACTTCCGCCCCTTCCATATCGGGCAGAATATCCCGGCCGCCATGGTATGGCCCGACGACCCCGAGCAAGTGCCGGAAATCATTGACTTCTATATCGAGCCGCTGACGACCGATGCTGACCTGTCACACCCCTCCTCCGGCATCCCATCACCCTGTCCCGACACTGAGACGCTCTTGGCCGATACGTCCTACACCTTCCTGCTCATCGCCCCACGCCTGGAGACGGCCGACGACGCTAACATGGAACGGATCAATGCGCTCTATGACTATGCCCGCTCAGGTGGCTACTCCTTCTGGTGCCTGACAGCCTCAGGCAGCGAAGCCATCAGCCGCTGGCAGGACTTGACCGGTGCCGAGTATGGTTTCGGCTTCGTCGACGAGCTGACGCTGAAGACCATGGCTCGCAGCAACCCCGCCATCATACTGCTGCACAACGGCACCATCGTCGCTAAGATGGGACATCGCCAGTTGCCGGACATCAAGACCCTCAGCGGGGCGCTGCAAACACAGCCGTGGGCTAAGCCACAGCCAAGGAGCTATCGGCGCCTGTTGCTGAATTTGCTGCTCTGGTACATCGTGCCACTGCTCGTCCTGACCTTCTTCGACCGCCTCGTCGCCAGCATCAGGTGGTGGCACAAGAAGAAAACAGCCCAAAAACAAAAAAAAACGAATCTCTAAACTCTAATCTCTAATCTTTTTACTACCTTTGCACCCGAAAAGATAGTATACCCCTATTATACTCGCTCATTTGTCATACTCATATTAAATTTCATCACACTCATGAGAAAGAAAATTGTAGCAGGAAACTGGAAAATGAACCTGAACCTGCAGGAAGGCCTCGCACTGGCCACCGAGCTCAAGGAAGCCCTTGCCGCAGACCAGCCTAACTGCGACGTCGTCATCTGCACACCATTCATCCATCTGGCTAAAGTCGCCGACGTGGTCGCCGGTACCGTCATCGGTCTCGGTGCTGAGAACTGCGCCGACAAGGAGAAGGGTGCCTATACGGGCGAAGTCAGTGCCGCTCAAGTCAAGAGCACGGGTGCACAATATGTCATCCTTGGCCACAGCGAGCGCCGCGCTTACTACGGCGAGACGCCCGAGATACTGAAGGAGAAAGTCAATCTGGCTCTGGCCAACGGGCTGAAGGTCATCTTCTGCATCGGCGAAGTGCTCGAAGAGCGCGAAGCTGGCAAGCAAAACGAAGTCGTCGGTGGACAGCTCGCCGACAGCCTTTTCGACCTCACCGACGAGCAGTTCGCTAACATCATCCTGGCTTACGAACCCGTATGGGCCATCGGCACAGGCAAGACAGCTACAGCTGAACAGGCTGAGGACATGCACGCCTTCATCCGTGGTGTCATCGCCGGTCGCTTCGGTGAGGCTGCTGCCGAGAACGTCAGCATCCTCTATGGCGGAAGCTGCAAGCCCAGCAATGCCCGTGAGATATTCTCCAAGCCCGACGTCGACGGCGGCCTCATCGGTGGCGCTGCCCTCAAGTGCGCCGACTTCAAGGGTATCATCGACGCTTGGAAGTGAGTCTGATAAGAATATTCAATGGCGAAACCCACGATTAGCATGAAGACAATCTACCGACACCGTTTTTCGAGAGCCTTGATAGGCTTGAGCCTCGTCTGTACCCTGGCCTTCATGTTATGCCCGATGAGCGCCATCGCACAATCCTTCACCTCGCGCCTCACCCGCCTCGCCGTGGGTGAGGGCGTGGTGACACTGCATCACGATGCCGAGATTGATGCACTCGTCAACGGGATTACACCTCCAAGCCGGCAGCCCAGGAGCAACGGACAGCTCACCAGTCAATTTGTTGACAGCACGGCAACTGCCGACTCGACGCTGTTCACCCCAACACGCCGTGTACGCACCATAGGCTACCGCATTCAGGTCTACGCCGGAGGCAACAATCGTACGTCCAAGGCCGAAGCCTATCGCATGGCCAATCTCGTGCGCTCCGAGTTTCCGGAACTGACCGTCTATACCCATTTCATCAGCCCACGGTGGATCTGCCGCGCCGGCGATTTCAAGACCAACGAAGAAGCCCGCGAGATGCTTCGCAGGATGAGGCAGACACAGAAGTTCCGCGAGGCAAGCATCGTTAAGAGCCAGATCAACACTTATCAATAGCATGGAGACATTACAGGAAGAGCTCGCCGCCCATTATCTCGAGATTCTTAAGCTCCTGGGCGAAGACCCATCACGCGAAGGACTGCAAAAGACACCTATTCGCGTCGCCAGGGCATGGCTCGAGCTCATGCGGGGCTACCACGAAGACCCCGTCGCCATCATACGGTCGGCCCTCTTCAAGGAGACTTACCACAATATGGTCGTCGTGAAGGACATCGAGTTCTATTCCCTCTGCGAACACCATATGCTGCCTTTCTTCGGCAAAGTACACATTGCCTATATTCCCAATGGAGAGATCACTGGTCTGTCCAAACTGGCACGTATCGTCAACACCTTCAGCCATCGCCTGCAAGTGCAGGAACGTATGACAGAGCAGATTGCCGCATGCATCCAGGAGGCCCTGCATCCTCTGGGAGTCATGGTTGTCGTTGAAGGGCGTCATCTTTGCATGCAGATGCGTGGCGTAGCCAAGCAGAACGCCGAGACCGTGACGATGCACGCCATCGGAGCTTTTGAGCATCCTGACAAACGACAGGAATTTCTCTCTTTGATTCAGCCACAATGCTCGCCAAGACCAACAGTTCAACCGTCGACGGCATCATAGCGATTCCTGTCACTATCGAGGTCAACGTCGTGCCACTTCGCTCCGAAGGCGGGACGCGCATGACTATCGTAGGACTGCCGGACAACAGCGTCAAAGAGAGCCACAGCCGAATCGAAGCAGCCTTGCTCAACAGCGGCTACCAGACGCCTCGCGAGAATATCACCGTCAACTTGGCTCCCGGCGATATCCGTAAGGAAGGAACAGGCTTCGACCTGCCCATTGCCATAGGCATTCTTATGGCCAACGGCTATGTGGGCACCGACTCTTCCGCGCGTTTCATGATGGTCGGCGAGCTAAGCCTTGACGGCAGCCTTCAACCCATCCGTGGCGCACTGCCCATTGCCATCAAAGCACGTGAGTTAGGCTACGATGGTCTCATCGTACCACAACAGAATGTCCACGAAGCGGCCGTCGTCAACAAGCTGCAGGTCTACGGCGCCACAACGATCACTCAGGTCATCCATTTCCTCAGCGGAGATAATGAGGCGCTTCGCCCTACGGTCATCGACACCAGGGCCGAGTTCTTCGCCCATCGTGGAACCTACGACCTCGATTTTGCCGACGTCAAAGGCCAAGAGAACGTCAAGCGCGCCTTCGAGGTGGCGGCTGCCGGCGGTCACAATCTCATTATGATAGGTCCTCCCGGTGCGGGCAAGAGCATGATGGCACGTCGACTGCCGTCCATCCTGCCTCCGCTATCTTTGACCGAGAGCCTCGAGACGACACGCATCCACTCCGTCGCCGGCAAGCTCAAGGGAGGCACAGGGCTGATAACCGAACGCCCCTTCCGATCTCCTCACCACACCGTATCGCAGGTGGCCCTCGTAGGCGGTGGGTCTAATCCCATGCCAGGTGAGATAAGCCTGGCGCACAACGGCGTCCTTTTCCTCGACGAACTCACTGAGTTCCAGCGAGCTACGCTTGAGGTACTGCGTCAGCCACTCGAAGATCGTAAAATCACCGTCACCCGCGCCAAGTACAGCATCGAGTATCCCTGCAACTTCATGTTCGTTGCCTCGATGAATCCTTGCCCTTGCGGCTACTACAACCACCCGACAAAGCCCTGTCAGTGTACGCCAGGACAAATCCATAAGTACTTGAATAAGATCAGCGGTCCCCTACTCGACCGTATCGACATTCAGATCGAGATTGCACCGCTCTCCTTTGAGCAGCTCAGCCGTACACAACCAGGTGAGTCATCTGCTACCATGCGAGAGCGTGTCATCCGTGCCCGTCTTCGTCAGGAAGAACGCTTCAAGGATAGTCCTGGCATCCATTGTAATGCCCAGATGACCCCGGCGCTGATGCGCCAATACGCTACGCCGGCCCCACAGGACATGGCCATGCTGCGCGAGGTCATCAACCGCCTGAAGCTCAGCGCACGAGCCTACGACCGCATCCTGCGTCTGGCACGCACCATCGCCGATCTCGATGACAGCGAGACCATTCAGACACACCATCTGGCCGAAGCCGTAGGCTATCGTAACCTCGACCGCGACGATTGGGCTGAACGAGGATAACCCACACGGCACTATCGGCACTATCGGCACGAATGGACAATGTATAATGGACAATGGACAATGCATTATCCATTACACATTGTCCATTGTCAATTGTCCATTATCAATTGTCCATTGTCAATTGTCCATTATCAATTGTCCATTATCCATTGTACATTGTCCATTGTCAATTGTCCATTGTCAATTATCCATTGTCCATTGTCCATTATCAATTGTCCATTGTCAATTGTCCATTGTCAATTGTCCATTGTCAATTGTCCATTATCAATTATCCATTATCAATTGTCCATTGTCAATTGTCCATTGTCCATTGTCAATTGTCCATTGTCAATTGTCAATTGTCAATTGTCAATTATCCATTGTACACTGCCCCTGAGCATCAATGTAGCCCCATTTGTCATTGCGACACACAGCAGCAAGACCTTCGCTCATATCCTGAGCCTGATCAAACTGGCAGCTAAACACCTCTTCGCCGTCGCGGTTGACGAAGCCGTACTTACCATCCTTCCAGACACGCGCCAAGCCTTCATGAAAGTCGAAGACAGGCGCCTGCTCAAACCATTCGCTGTCTGGGTTATATCCTGGAGCATAACGGAAGGGGATGATGACATTACCCTGCGCGTCGAGACAACCGAAGCGCCCGCCCTTAGCCAGCCAACAGCGGCCCTCCCTGAACTGACTGCCGAGCGTCTCCATAGCCTCGGTATCCTCATAGAGCGCGATGACATCATAGACCAGAGGAATGACAGCACGACCGGTCTTGTCGATATATCCACACTTATCACCTCTCTGCACCCAGCACAGCCCTTCGCTGAAATCGCCTACAGCGTCAAACTGACAGGGAATCACCACATCTCCACTCCTGTCGATGAAGCCATATTGCCCGCTGTCATCAAAGAACCAGGCCATATCCTCATGGAAGTCACCGGCATAGCCCTTACAACGGACAACCACACGTCCTCGCTTATTGATGAACACTGTGCAGCTATCTGCCGACTGGCGGCACAAGCCCTCGCTGAAGGAATAATAGACAGGGCCTTCCATGATGGGCAGTTCATATTTGTTGGCTGGGATGACCAGCTTACCCGTCGTATCAAGAAAACCCATCTTACCGTAATGGAGAAAGTCGACATCTTCGGAATCCGACATTTCATTGACCACGCCCACAGCCATCAGGCCTTCAGAGTAGTAGCCTGAGCATAAGGTATAAGGGTTCTCGAACACCACTGTCCCCTCATGATCGATGAAGACGGTCTTGTCGTCGAGGACGGCACATACCAAACCATCACAGAAGCCCTCGCCCGTATTATCGTACCGACACGGGATGACGAGCTTTCCCTCTTTGTTGATAAATCCGTATTTACCATTCTTCATAACACTGGCCAGCCCTTCATGGAAACTGCCCACCGAAGAGTAGCCTTCAAGCGCAGCCGACAACTTCGCCATCGTACTTTCCGTCACCACAGAGGCAACGCTATCCATGGCAGCTGCCGTCGAATCAGCTGTGTCCGAAGCCTGATCATTCTTGCCATTCCCTGAGTTGCACGATGCTGCGGCCAACGCCGTGCAGAGGACGACCGACGCGATCATCCACGGCAACCTCTTGACTTGCTTACTACGCTTGTTCATAACTGGAAACCTTTAAGTTTAACAATGGTGGGGTCTATAAATTAGCTTTGGATTGCTCTTCGACAGTTCTCGAGCAGATCTTGCTTCAAGACAGACAGCCACAGCTCACGCTCATTGCATCTTCCACCGCTTACCGACCTTCACCATCGGCAGCCCTATTTCTTCAGAGGTACTGTCGGCATAGACGACCTGAAGATAGACGTGTGCCTGATTGCCGATGATAGTGTCGCCTGTGACCTTCACGTCGCTCAGTTTGCCATGACGTTGTGTCTCCGAGGCGGCATAATCGCGCAACAAGTCCACCATCTGCTCACGATACTCCTCGGACATGGAATCGGCATAAGCGATTTCATCAACGAACTTGTCGTACTTCTCGTTCTTGAGGTACTCATAACACTTTTCGGCAGCCTTACGCACCCGACGTTGTTCCCGGCTTAGATCCGAACAGCTCATGACCCCGGCAATGACGACGACCGAAAGGATGATTTCAATGAAGTAAAAACGAAGTTTATGCATACTTTACGCCATTTTGGCAGTTTTCATGCCGACAAAGGTACGAAAAAAGTGAAGAGCAAAAGAATGAAAAGGGAAAAATCAACCATCTTTTAATAAATAATAAGGAACGCATACGCGCGTAAGGGTTTTGGCACACTGTTTGCTTCGATATTGGCAAAGTAAAACTGCGTGATGACATTAGTAAACGCTAAACGTTAAACGCTAAACGAATAATAACTTATTTAAATCATACAACTATGGGAAAGATTATTGGAATTGACTTAGGTACCACAAACTCGTGCGTATCTGTTTTCGAGGGCTCCGAGCCCGTCGTGATTGCTAACAGCGAGGGCAAGCGCACCACGCCTTCCATCGTCGCCTTCATGAAGGACGGCGAGCGCAAGGTCGGCGACCCCGCCAAGCGTCAGGCCATCACCAACCCGAAGAACACCATCTTCTCCATCAAGCGTTTCATGGGCGAGACTTATGAGCAGGTGCAGAAGGAAATCAGCCGCGTGCCCTACACCGTGGCCAACGAGAATGGCTATCCCCGTGTGGACATCGAAGGCCGCAAGTACACGCCGCAGGAGATCAGCGCCATGATCCTGCAGAAGATGAAGAAGACCGCCGAGGATTACCTCGGACAGGAAGTCACGGACGCCGTCATCACCGTGCCTGCTTACTTCTCCGACTCTCAGCGTCAGGCTACGAAGGAGGCCGGACAGATTGCAGGTCTCAACGTGCAGCGTATCGTCAACGAGCCTACGGCTGCAGCTCTGGCTTACGGCGTAGATAAGGCTAACAAGGATATGAAGATTGCCGTCTTCGACCTCGGTGGCGGTACGTTCGATATCTCCATCCTTGAGTTCGGTGGCGGCGTATTCGAGGTGCTCTCTACCAACGGCGACACACACCTCGGTGGCGACGACTTCGACCAGGTCATCATCGACTGGATGGCTAATGAGTTCCGCTCGCAGGAAGGCGTAGACCTGAAGCAAGACCCCATGGCCCTGCAGCGCCTGAAGGAGGCTGCCGAGAAGG
>CAMOSA010000049.1 GCA_946624335.1 uncultured Prevotellaceae bacterium | reverse complement strand
TGTTACACGATTGTATGTCAACCGGGGGTGCTCGCTACGCTCGTACCCTCGGTTATTGAGCGATGACGCTTTCTTCGAAGTTTCGAAGCGACCAGAGGTCGAGCGCAGCGTCTTGGTGGTACGATTGAGGATAATCATAAAATTATTTATTTCCATTGGCAGCCGATGTAGGCCACTGGGGCTTCGATGCCCTTGAACTGGCGTTTCGTCACCTTGAAGTCGTGCAGCAGACGGCAGCAGAGCCAGGCACTCCAGTCGTAAGCCCACAGGAATGAGCCCTCTTTCCACAGGTGTACGTTACCCAGCTGTCCGGCTTGCACCTACTGACGCTCCTGTTCAATAAGATCTTTCGTTACAGACATAAATCTCATTTTTAAGGTGTTTCATTATTGTGTCGCCGCACTTATGCCGACAGTCCCTCGGACGGGGCCGCCTTTGGCCCTGAAGGGCCCGGCCCCGCCTCTGGGTCTGCCTTCATGAGTGCGAGTCGCGGGTTTCTTGTTCGCGAAGGATGCACGGTCAGTTCTAACGGACGGGGCGGACCGTGAACCCGTAGTAGCGGTCGTTGTAGTACCAGTTCGCGTTGCCCGAGTCGAAGTGGAGGATTTTGCTTATGGGTGCAGCTTGGCTTCGAGCTCAGCGATTTCCTCCTCCGTCGTTGCCCAGCTGGTGACAAAGCGACAGGCGGTGTGGTGCTCGTCCACGGGGCACCACACTTCGAATCCGATGTGCCGGCGCAAGCCTTCGAGAGCGTCGTTGGGGATGACGTAGAACTGCTGGTTGGTGGGCGAATCGATGAAAGGCTTATAGCCGAGACGGTCGACGAAGAGGTGGCGGAGGCGCATGGCGCCCGCGATGGCTCCACGGCCGATGTCGAAGTACAGGCCATCGGTGAACAGCGCCTCAAACTGCACGCCCACTACCCTACTCTTGGCCAGCAAAGCGCCATGGCGCTTGATACGACTGAGCATGTGAGCCGGTGCATCGCCGTGCGGGAACACGACGGCCTCGCCACAGAGCGCACCGCATTTCGTCCCACCGACATAGAAGATGTCGGACAAACGGGCAAGGAGCGGCAGGTCGATGTCGGCACTGGCAGCTAGGCCGTAGGCCAGACGGGCACCGTCGACATAGAGCAGAAGCTCATATTCGCGACACGTGTCGTGCAAGGCATGCAGTTCATCAGCCGTGTAGAGCGTGCCGAGTTCGGTGGGAAACGTGATGTAAACCATTCCCGGACGCACCATGTGCTCAGCCGTCTCGTCGGCGAAATAAGCTTGGAGCCAGCGTCGCAAGTCCTCGTTGCGGAGCTTGCCATCGTGATGCGGCAAGGCGATGACCTTATGCCCCGTGAACTCTACGGCTCCGGCCTCGTGGACATTGATGTGAGCCGTGTCGCAGCAGAGGACGCCCTCGTAGGGCTGCAGGACGCAGTCGATGATGGTGGCGTTGGTCTGTGTGCCGCCAGCGAGGAGATAGATCTGGGCGTCAG
The DNA here is from genome assembly GCA_946624335.1 of uncultured Prevotellaceae bacterium. Taxonomy (GTDB): domain Bacteria; phylum Bacteroidota; class Bacteroidia; order Bacteroidales; family Bacteroidaceae; genus Physcousia. The sequence goes on along the minus strand of CAMOSA010000049.1, from coordinate 12,753 downwards.
GAGCCTGGCAGGCCTCACGGATGAGCTGCCGAGCGTGCTCGCTATAGCAGTCATCGCCATAGCTCTGGGAGCGCTCGTCGTTGGTGTCGAGCAGATGGCGCAGCACCGCTGGATGAGCGCCGTTATTGTAGTCACTTTCGAGATGAACCATGTTCTTGCTTTGTGTGTTTGTTACTTTTGCGGCTGCAAAGGTAGCAAAAACATACGAGAAACGACGTCTCACCACGAAAAAAAGTAACCCTTTGCCTGCAGCCACCAAGCTCCAAGCAGCCCTTGACGCTGACTACCGGACGACCATACGGGTCTGCCGACCGCTACGGAGGATATAAACGCCCCGCGGCAACTGGCCTCCTATGGCCTGCCCTGATAAGGCTTTACCTCGGGCAATGACCCTTCCGCTGAGGTCGTACACAGCACCGACGCTTTCCGTCTTCGTCTGTACGTTTTCCACCTCGCCGATGCCGTCGGTGAGCAACGCCTGTTCAGCCCGCTCGATGGCCAGCTTGAGTTCGTTCGCCGTCGTGGCATCTGCCGTACCGTCGTCTATATGCTGACGGGTGGCCTGCAACTGCTGCAGCAGCGCATCAAAGGCTTCGCGGACAACGGTGTTGTTGTAATAGGGCGACAGCTGTTCGTCAATCTCGACCGAATGAATCTGGAACTCGCTCATCGCAAACACGCGGCTCTCAGCACGTCGGCCCAAGGTCTTCATGACCTGAAAGCGCAGGCTGCGCGTGTCGCCGTCGGTGAAGAGTACCGGCGACGTGAAGCTCTCGCTGACGGTGGCCGGTAATCCCTCGGTGATGCGCGCTATGGGCAGGAAATTACGTGTGCCGGGCGAAGCACTCACAATGATGTCGGCGGGTATGTCCGTCTGTCCCCACTCTTCATGCTGCGAGGGCGTGAACTCGAACGAGAACGCTTGGATGCCTGATGTGAACTTGGCCTGAATATAAGGCATCTCCTGGGGCCATTCGATGCCGCTATACCAGCTCTCGTAGTAGGTGTTGGTGTTGCGGTCGATGAGTTTGGCCAGGTTGTGTACCTCCTGCTGTGTGGTGTTGCAGTTGGCCGTGAGGCTTGCGGCCGAACGTACGAGGCGTGACGTCGTCTGCGGCACGGCGACAAAGGCTTTGGCATAGGTCTGGGTGCCTTGCTGGAAGAGATATTCGACGTTATTGCCTTCGTGCAAGGCGTGACTGCCTTCGTCGGCGAGGGCCGCGATGGCAGCAGGGTCGGCTTTCAGGCTGTAGTTTCTCCGCAGCTGGAAGATACTCGCGGCACTGGCACCGCGGCCCAGCGTGAAGGGCTGTTCGGCTGTCGCGTTGAGACCCAGGTATTTGCCACCGGCAACGAAGGCAAAGCCACCACCCGTCGCTTTCAGCTGAAGGGCCGTGGGGACATCGGAGAGCCTCACCTCCTCGGTCGTAGCGCCTACACTGAGGTATTTCTGAGCACCTAAGTTATAGAGGTAGTATTCGTTGTACGACTCGGAGAACAGCAGGAGCCAGTTGCACAGCGGGTCGGTGACGCTCGTCGGCACACGATAGGCATCGAGGGCACCGCTGACGACGGCACCGGCAATGGCAGGCTTACCGTCGGCGAGGGCAATGAGGTCGCCACGACCGTCTGCGTTGTGCAGTTGATAGACATCGAGGGGGGTGAGGTGTTCGGCACGCCCCACGACGCCGAAGGTCAGGGGCATGGCTGTCTGCCCGAGTTGCATGATGGCCTGACGGAGGGCATCGGCATCGGTGCAGGTGCCGTCGGCATAGACTGTTCGCAGGTAGGCATCAATGTCAGCGGGTGCGTACCCACCGAAATGATCGGACTCGACAATCAGACGCTGTGCCAATGTCAACAGGTCATCCAAGCGGTATTCGTGCTTGAAATAGAGCTCGTTGATGACCAGATTGGGACCGTAGCCTGCCGTAAAGCGCAGCCGGAAATAGCGTGCGGTGACGGGTTGAGGCAGCTCGATCGTGGGGTGCTCGCTATCCTCTATGCTGAGGCGTGAAGCGACGGTGCTCCACGATGAGCCATCGTCAGAACAGCTGACCGTCAGCTGGCTGGCACGATAGCTGCGGTCACGGCCTTGATAGAGGCCAATGGAGTTGACGGTAGTCTCGGCGCCGGCATCGAAGGTGAAGGTGTGAGGGAAGGCCGCGCTGCCGTTCTTCCATTTGTTATGATAATACGTGACCGTGTTTCCGTCAAGGATCTGTGCTGCCCGTCCGTAATCGCCCTCACCTACGGTCTCCTCATCGGAATAGTTGATGAGACGCCAGGTGACGGGATCGGACACCGTCCGTGTGGCCTCGATGAGCGATGCGATATCTGTGGCCTTGGCGTGCGTCATGGCCAGGTCGACACGCCTACTGAGACGGTCGACATCGATGGTGTCGACCCACGGCATATCGGTCGGTGGCTCATAGCGGTCGGCACTGTCGCGTGTTCCCATATAGCCTCCGGTCTCGAGGTAGAAGGTGTTGTCGCTGACGTCACTGACACCGTGGCCAAAGTCGTAGCGTGAGTGACGCTGCCCATTGTTCTGGGTATTCCCGAAGCCAGCCTTGTTGAGGGCATACCACTGCCCAGTGGCAGCCGAACGCATGGCGCCATTGCGATAATAACAGCGGCGCATGAGGTTGCCGCCCCTATTGCCGAAGTTCTCGAGGAAGGAATAGATGCCGGATGTCAGACGGTTGGCGCCCGCCATACGCAAGGTCCCGATATACCGCCAGGCGGGTTCGTCGGCCATCTTGTACCACACGCTTTGGAGCGTACTTTCATATTCCTTCGTGGTTGTCGTCCCATCATCATTGGCGACCGTGACGACGGTGTTATCCGGCCGGACATTGTAGAGGAACTGTATCCATCGGTCGAACTCCCACAGGTTGTCCTCATCATAACGTATGCTTGAGCCCGTGCCCTCGCCTCCGAAACGGGTGGCATAAGCGCCGGGCCCGAGGTCTACAGCGGCTGAACGCATATAATCGGGCAGGTTGCGGTCTTGCTCCACATCGCCGTTGTCCCATACCGAGAAGAGTACGCTGTGACCATACGACCCGTCGTCATGCGTTGGCATCTGGATGCCAGAGTACATGCCATCGGTGCCGATGACCATCTGATAGGTAGCCGGTTGACGGTAGCTGCTGGGATAGAGGGCCTCAAGATAGGTCCAGTCGTAGGCCTGCCCGTCAGGGTGCCCGGCGACATCGGTGCCCCACCAGAGATGTACGGAGGGAGCCATGAAGATCTCTGAGTCGGTGATGGAGAGCCTTGATGTGCGCTGGAAGGTCATCACATTGAGGCGGTCCAGCGTCCGTCGGCCATCGGGACAGGTAAGTTCAAGCCGATACCAACCATCATAGGGCATCTCGGTGTCCGGTATGATTTCCATCGTCTGCTCTGCCGTCGTGGTCACATCACTGGTGGCCGTATGCTCCAGCACGATGGTTCCCGTGGCGGGATGCACGATGCGGACGCCAAAGGTCACATGCTGACCGCTCTTCGCCTTGAAGACAGCGTCGGCCCGCACATGTCCCGTCGGGAAGTGAACGCCATAGACGAGCACGGTGCCTTCGTCATGGTTCCAGTCGATCCACGCCTTCTGCATCTGGTCGCCCGTCGCCACGCCGTTCAACTCGCGGTAATGGCGCGCAGGCCAGATGGTGTCGGTCCTGGCTTGCCAATGGGTCTGAGCGGACAGTGCCGTAGCTATCAGCACGACATACATAAAGAGTAATAATCTAATCTGTTTCATAGCTGTAATGGTTATTATAGGTATTTCCTTAGTCTTAGTAGGCAGTCAGCCTCGGTCAGGCGTTCCTCTGCTACGATGACGGCGGCGGGTTGTCTGTGGACATCGCCTGCATCTCCTCGAGCACGGCACAAGCCTCCTTGACCGAGGTGATGCCCCGGATGAGCATGGATCGACGCCCCTTGACCTCGTCGAGCTGGCAGTCGGCCGCATGGAGTGAGAAGTATGTGATACACTGCCCGAACGCGGGCGACTGGAAGAAGGGCGAATCGTCGTCGTGGATGAAATAGAGTCGCATCCGCCCGTTCTTAAGCATGACGCGCTCAGCGCCGAAATACTTGCCCAGGCGCCGCAGGCCTACGACACGTATGAGTTCCTGAGCCGTTTCGGGTATTGGTCCGAAGCGGTCGACGAGCCGCCGACGGAAGGCCTCGATGGCTTCTTCCGTCTCCAAGCCGTCAAGCTCACGATAAAGCAGCATACGCTCCGTCGAGCCTGGCACGAACGATTCGGGGAAAGACATCGACATATCGCTCTCGAGCTGACACTCGTCGACGAAGGCGTCGCCACTGGTCACTTCGCCCGATGCCACCTGCTCGGCATAAAGCTCTCGGAACTCATCGTTCTTCAGCTCCTTCACGGCCTCGGAGAGGATCTTCTGATACGTCTCATAGCCGAGGTCGGCGATGAATCCGCTCTGTTCGGCGCCCAGGAGGTTGCCGGCGCCACGGATGTCGAGATCCTGCATGGCGATGTTGATGCCGGAGCCCAGGTCGGAGAAGTTCTCGATGGCCTGCAGACGGCGTCGCGACTCCTGTGGCAGGGCGGCCAGGGGCGGTGCCAGAAGGTAGCAGAAGGCTTTCTTGTTGCTGCGTCCCACACGGCCTCGCATCTGATGGAGGTCCGAGAGTCCGAAGTTGTGGGCTCCGCAGATGATGATGGTGTTGGCGTTGGGGATGTCCAGCCCGCTCTCGATGATGGTGGTCGAGATGAGCACATCGTAGTCGTAGGCGGCGAAGGACATCATAATGTTCTCCAGCTGGTCGGGCGGCATCTGCCCATGCCCCACGGCGACACGTGCATCGGGCACGTACTTATGTACGATCTGCTCCAGCTCGGGCAGCCCGGAGATGCGATTGTTGACGATGAACACCTGTCCGTTGCGGCTCATCTCGAAGCCGATGGCCTCTGCGATGACCTCGGGCGAGAAGGTGTGCACCTCGGTCTGTATGGGATAGCGGTTGGGCGGGGGTGTCTGAATGACGCTGAGGTCACGGGCTCCCATGAGGGAGAACTGCAACGTGCGGGGTATGGGCGTTGCGGTGAGTGTCAGCGTGTCGACATTGACCTTCATCTGTCGCAGGCGCTCCTTGGTGGCAACGCCGAACTTCTGCTCTTCGTCGATGATGAGCAGCCCGAGGTCCTTGAACTTCACGTTCTTGCCGATGAGCTTATGCGTGCCGACGAGGATGTCTATCTTGCCGGCCTCGAGGTCGGCAAGAAGCTCCTTGGTCTGCTTGGCCGTCCGGGCACGGGTGAGATAGTCGACTCGCACGGGCAGATCATGCAAGCGGTCGGAGAAGGTGTGGTAATGCTGATAGGCCAGCACCGTCGTGGGCACCATCACGGCCACCTGCTTGCCGTCGACAGCAGCCTTGAAGGCGGCACGCACGGCCACCTCGGTCTTGCCGAAGCCCACATCGCCGCAGACGAGACGGTCCATGGGGCGTGCACGCTCCATATCGGCTTTGACATCATTGGTGGCCTTGAGCTGGTCGGGCGTGTCTTCGTAGAGGAAGCTGGCTTCGAGCTCGTGCTGGAGGTAGGTGTCGGGCGAGAACTTGAATCCCTTCTCCTCGCGACGTCGGCTGTAGAGGCGAATGAGGTCGCGAGCGATATCCTTGATCTTCGACTTGGTACGCTCCTTCATGCGCTCCCAAGCCCCAGTGCCCAAGCGGCTGATGCGTGGCGGTTCACCCTCCTTGCCTTTGTACTTCGACACCTTATGCAGAGCATGTATGGAGACGTACACGACATCGCCGTGGTCGTAGGTGATCTTGATCATCTCCTGCATGTGGCCGTCTTGCTGCGGCACGAGAATGAGTCCGCCGAAGCGTCCGATACCATGATCGACGTGCACGACGTAGTCGCCGACCTCGAACTCACGCAGCTCTTTCAGCGAGAGCGCCACCTTGCCGGAGCGTGCCCGTTCGCTGCGTAGGTTGAACTTGTGGAAACGGTCGAAGATCTGATGGTCGGTGAAGAGGCAGACGTGAAGCGTGTTGTCGGCAAAGCCTGCGTGGAGGGTCTTGGAGACAGGCGTGAAGGGTATATGGTTGGCCGCGTCGGCCTCGAAGATGGCCTTCAACCGATCGGTCTGCTTAGCCGAGTCGGCTAATATATATAAGGTATATCCCCGAAGGAGATAATCCTGGCAGGTGGTGGTGACGAGGTCGAAGTTCTTGTGGAAAATCGGCTGCGCCGAAGTGTCAAAGGCTATGGTCACCCCTCGTCGGCCCTTGGTAGCCTTCGGTGTCGAGTCGGCCTGAGCGGGTGACGACGCGCTGATCTCGACATGGCGGAAGCCGGCGAAACAGCGCTCGAAGTCGGGAGCATCGATCAGCAGCATATCCTTGCGCAAGCGTTGCCGCTGCTCGGCCTCCTCGCGCTCGCTGGTGGCGGCTTCCTCGAGCAACGCCTGCTGGGAGAAGCCCTCCTGCCAGATCTGTCCGATACGTTCCGTAACGTAGGTCAAGCGTTTGGCCACCAGAATCGTCTGCTCTGGCAGGAACTCGGAGAGTGGCATCATATCACGCTGCTCGCGCCCCAGCTCCGGCACCAGCGTGATGAGTTCCTGCCGCCCTCGGCTAAGCTGGCTCTCGACCTCGAAGGTGCGTATGGAATCCACCTCGTCGCCAAAGAAATCGATGCGGAAAGGATATTCGTTGGAAAACGAGAAGACGTCGACCAGCGAGCCTCGCACAGCAAACTGGCCGGGTTCGTAGACATAGTCGGTGCGCTGAAAGCCAAAGTCCAGGAGCGTCTGCTCGACGAAGGGAATATCCACACGTTCGCCGACACGCAGCTGCAGCGTGCGTTCGTCCAGCAGCCGCCGCGAGACGACCTTCTCGGCCACAGCCTCGGGATAGCTGACGATGAACAATGATGATGGTCGCGTCCGGGGTTGCTCGCCGGATCCTTCAGGCACGTCGGATGCATCCGATGGGCCATCGGAGCTGTCCGGCAACGCGTCTTCGTCGTGGTTCGACCTGTGTGCAGCGAGATTGGTCATTCGTGTCAGCACCTCGGTGCGCAAGATCTCGCTGGCGGCATCTCGCTGCCCGTACTTCACAGCCCGCCGAAACGATGAGGGGAAGAAGAGCACGTCCTGCTGCCCCATCAGCTGCACCAGGTCATGATAGAAATAGCCCGCCTCGTCAGCATCGTCGAGGATGAACAGCAAAGGGGGCAGGGCATCGGCACCCACACATGTCGAAGCGGCAAAAGCCAAAGGTGCAGCACTCGCCTGAAGGCCGCCCACACGAATGTCACGCGAGGTGTCTTCGGCCAGTCGTCGCGCCAGGGCTTTCACCTGTGGATGACGGGCATAGAGCGTCAGTAGCTGGCTGATATCCATCCTCAGAGGCTCAGCATTTCGAGGGCCTCGATGAGCTCGCGCTTCAGGGGCTTGTCGCTCTTGACGGCATTGGAGAAGGGCACGTAGACGACCTCGTCGTTCTTGATGCCCAACATGACGTTGCGCTGGCCGTCGAGCAGCGCATGGATGGCTCCTACGCCGAGGCGCGAGGCAAGGATGCGGTCCTGAGCCGATGGCGAACCGCCGCGCTGCAGGTGTCCCAGGATACTGACGCGGACATCGTATTGCGGATATTCGTTGCGCACACGTTCTGCGTAGTACATGGCACCGCACTTGGGACTCTCGGAGACGATGACGATCGACGAGGACTTGGACTTGCGTATGCCGCGACCGATGAACTGCGCCAACTGGTCGACGGCGGTGTTGTCTTCGGGGATGATAGCGGCCTCAGCGCCGGCGGCGATGGCTGAGTTCTGAGCCAGGAAGCCGGCATCACGTCCCATGACCTCGACGAAGAAGATGCGCTCGTGGGAGTTGGCCGTGTCGCGTATCTTGTCGACGCACTCCATGATGGTGTTGAGCGACGTGTCGTAGCCGATGGTCAGGTCGGTGCCGTTGAGGTCATTGTCGATGGTGCCGGGGAGGCCGATGCAGGGCACGTCGTACTCTGAAGCAAAGAGCCGAGCGCCCGTCAGCGAGCCGTTGCCGCCGATGACGACGAGGGCATCGATGCCGTGGGCGACCATCGTCTCGTGGGCACGGCGACGGCCCTCCTCGGTCATAAAATCCTTGGAGCGAGCCGTCTTCAGGATGGTGCCTCCGCGACCGATGATGCCGGAGACGCTCTCCGTCGTGAATTCCTTGACCTCGCCGGAGATGAGACCTTCATAGCCGCGATAAATGCCTTTGACGGTGAAGCCGTTGGCGATGCCGGCACGCGTCACCGCACGAATAGCAGCGTTCATGCCCGGAGCATCGCCGCCGCTGGTCAGTATGCCAATACACTTGATTTTTGCCATAAGAATGATATGAGGAGTTAAAGAATTGTTGAGTTAAAGACCGGGGGAGTTGAGGGGCGCGTCGGCACTGGTGTCAACGCGATTGCCGGCCTCGGTGTCGGCACTGGTGTCAGCACCGGCGTCTGCGGTTGCCTCGGTAATCTCGACGGCATCAGCCTCGTGCGCCTCCTCGGCTTGCGCGATCTCTTCGAGACGCTGTTGCTCGGCCATGACCAAACGGCGGAAGTGGTAGAACCGCACGCCATAGAAGAACTCCGCCACGCCGTAGAGGATATAACCGATGCCGAGCAGCGTGAAGGGCACGGAGGCCGTCTGCATCGGGAAACAGATGACGACGACACCCGCGGCAACAATCAGCAGGGGCAGCACGAACAACGTCCAACCTATCGGCGCCACGTCGCGATAACGGATCAGCGCCACCACCTGCCATACGCCGATGAGCACCAACAAGCCGCCCAGGACATACATCAGATAGCTGACGAACTGCACGGGGAAGCACAGCAGGAAGGCTCCGAAGGCCAATGAACCAACGCCGACGACGGGGAACAGAGGTGCCAGCGGCGTGGGACGCACGGGGGCAGCAGCTGCATTGTCGGCATCAGCAGCGACGGCACCGGCTCCACCGGCGGCATTGCCCTCGGCAGCCAAGGCTGCCTTACGTGCGGCCTTGCGCTCTGCACGACGCTGAGACTGCTGACGGATGAAATAACTGACGATCGACAAAACGCCCGACAAGGCAAACAGGCCACCGATGATCTGCACCAGCAGCACGGTCATGTCCGTAGGATTACTCACAAGCAAAAAGCCTACGAGCAGCGCGCATAACGCCCGTAGAATAGAACGTGTTAGCATATACTATATCAAATAATGTCATCTATCACGTTGCAAATATAACCATTTTTTCCCAACCGACAATTAGCCTGCTGCGAAATACACATTATTTAACAGTATCCCCTTTAGCGCCCAGACGCCTTTAGTCGCATCACGTCACACGTCTATTCGCTCAAGCCCCTACGACCATACGTCCAAACCCCTATGACTATTCGTCCAAACCCTTAAGCCTTTTCGCCGAAACCCTTAAGCCTTTTCGCCGAAACCCTTAAGCCTTTTTGCCTAAACCCTCAACCCTTTTTGCTCACTCACCAAGGTAACTTGCTTTTGTCACCCAGCTGACTTTGTCCTGTCACCCAGCTGACGTTGCATCAATGCAAAGGCATCAAGCCGGAGAATCGTGGTTGTGGACACTGCCGTTCATGTTTGAGCTACGGTTTTTGGCAATTCAGAGACAGGAAAATACCGTGCTTTTCCTCTTTATCTCATCATTTTATCGCTCGAAATGACGGATGAGCAAAAAAAATGCCACATCATTGCTGACGTATGAAAAAAAAAGCGTACCTTTGCAGCGCAAAGCGGAAACCAATCACCGCTATTCAGCAAAGACAACGTGAAAATCAAGGAAATCATCGCTGCCCTTGAACGATTCGCGCCTCTGCCCTTGCAGGAAAGCTACGACAATGCTGGCTTGCAATGTGGATTGACAGAGGCGGAGGCTTCAGGGGCATTATTGTGTCTCGACGTGACTGAGGACGTCCTGGCCGAAGCTGCCGACCTGGGGTGCAACCTCGTCGTCAGCCACCATCCGCTGCTCTTCCACCCGTTGAGGCAGGTGTGCGACGCCGACCTCGTGCAGCGATGCATCAGGATGGCCTTGCAGAATGACATCTGCATCTACTCGGCACACACCAATCTGGACAACGCGCTCGACGGCGTCAACTACCGTATCGCCGAGAAACTCGGACTCATCGACGTCGACTTCCTAAAAGCCAGGAACGTGGAGGTCGGCACGCGTACACTGAGAGCCGGCAGCGCCGTCGTCGGCTATCTCCCGCAAGCCGAGGACTCCCTGGCCTTCCTGCAACGTGTCAAGCAGGCCTTCGGCGTCGAGGCGCTGCAGCACAACGCCCTGCTCGAGCGGCCCGTACAGAGTGTCGTCATCTGCGGCGGTGCGGGCGACTTCATGCTCGACGACGCCATCAGCGCCGATGCCGATGCCTTCATCACCGGCGAGATGCACTACCACACATGGTTCGGGCACGAGCAACAGATACAGATAGCTGTGCTCGGGCACTACGAGAGCGAACAGTACACCCGCGAGATATTCCGTAAGATCATCGAGGAAGCTGCGCCGCAACTGCCTCTCTACGACACCGACGTCTGCACCAATCCCATTCATATCCTATAAACAGGCCAACCAACAGACCCGACATCACATCCTTTCCGCCCGAGCTTTGCTCGCATCGCTTTGCAAAGAACGTTTCAACATTTCATCTTATAAATATGGCAAGAGAAAAGAAAGACCCCCAGGACCTCAGCATCGAAGAGAAGCTGAAGAACCTCTATCAACTGCAAACCATGCTCTCCGAGATCGACAAGATCAAGACCCTGCGCGGAGAGCTGCCACTCGAAGTGCAAGACCTCGAAGACGAGATCGAAGGCCTCACCACCCGCATCGACCGCATTCAGGCTGACATGGCAGGACTCCAGGAGGAGGTTTCGCACCGCCGCGTCGCCATCCAGGACAACCTCGCCAACATCGAGCGCTACACCCAGCAGCTCGACAACGTACGCAACAACCGCGAATACGAGAACCTGACGAAGGAAATCGAATACCTGCAGCTCGACAACCAGCTCAACGAAAAGAAAATACGTGAGGCACAGAACGCCCTCGAAGGCAAGCAGGAAGAGATACGCCGCTGCTCGGACAACGTCACCGAGCGCCGCGACGACCTCGACGTGAAGAAGAGTGAGCTCGACGAGATCATCTCAGAGACGCGTGCCGAAGAGGAGAAGCTGCGCGAACGTTCCAAGAACCTCGAGCTCACCATCGAGCCACGCCTGCTCTCCTCCTTCAAGCGTATCCGTAAGAACTCACGCAACGGACTCGGTATCGTCTACGTACAGCGTGACGCCTGTGGAGGATGCTTCAACAAGATACCGCCTCAGCGGCAGCTGGACATCCGTATGCGCAAGAAAATCATCGTATGCGAGTACTGTGGTCGCATCATGATCGACCCCGAACTGGCTGGCGTACAACTCAACAAGCCCGTCGAGGAAAAGCCCAAGCGCCGTCGCCGCAAGACCGCCGAGAAGAAGGACGACGAGAACGCATAATCCTAAACGAGAGACAACAGAATGGCCGCACAACGCTGCGGCCATTTTTCGTCTTAACAGCCACTTAAGCGAGGACAAAGACAACGCTTACTGAGCTTTTCGAGCCGAAAAACATAAAAAAAGGTGGCAGAGAAAGAAATTTTTCATCATTCATAGCTCATAATTCGCTTAAAAATCGTACCTTTGCGCCCGACTTTCAAACAACATAAAGTCTAACCCTATCAAAACAACAACTTTTTTATTAATTAACCCTATGTCAAACTTAACAAACATTCAGCCCCTCGAAGACTTCGATTGGGAAGGCTACGAACAGGGCAAAGCTCAGACAGAGCAAAGTCGCGAAGATCAGGCTGCTGCCTACGAAAAGAGTCTCAACAACGTCGGTGACCACGACGTCGTGGACGGCACAGTCATCTCGATCAACAAGCGCGAGGTAGTCGTCAACATCGGCTACAAGAGTGACGGTATCATCTCGGCCAACGAGTTCCGTTACAACCCCGACCTCAAAGTGGGCGACACCGTGGAGGTCTACATCGAAAATCAGGAAGACAAGAAAGGTCAACTCATCCTCTCTCACAAGAAGGCACGCGCCACGAAGTCGTGGGAACGCGTCAACGCCGCTCTCGAGAACGAGGAAATCGTCAAGGGCTTCGTCAAGTGCCGCACGAAGGGCGGTATGATCGTAGACGTCTTCGGCATCGAGGCATTCCTGCCCGGCAGCCAGATCGACGTCAAGCCCATCCGCGACTACGACGTCTTCGTCGGTAAGACCATGGAGTTCAAGATTGTCAAGATCAACCAGGACTACCGCAACGTCGTCGTCAGCCACAAGGCACTCATCGAGGCAGAGCTCGAAGCACAGAAGAAGGAGATCATCTCCAAGCTCGAGAAGGGTCAGGTGCTCGAGGGTACCGTCAAGAACATCACCTCCTACGGCGTATTCATCGACCTGGGTGGCGTAGACGGTCTCGTACACATCACCGACCTCAGCTGGGGACGTGTCAGCGATCCGCATGAGGTCGTGGAGCTCGACCAGAAGCTCAACGTCGTCATCCTCGACTTCGACGAGGAGAAGAAGCGTATCGCCCTCGGCCTGAAGCAGCTCACGCCGCATCCCTGGGACGCTCTCGACGCCAACCTCAAGGTCGGCGACCACGTCAAGGGCAAGGTTGTCGTCATGGCCGACTACGGCGCATTCATCG
>CAMOSA010000048.1 GCA_946624335.1 uncultured Prevotellaceae bacterium | reverse complement strand
CGAGCGGAGAGTGGAGAGTTGAAAGTTCTTCGCAGAGCGAAGCGAGCAGAGCTCGAGCGGAGAGTTGAAAATTGAAAATTGAGAGGTGAGAGGTGAGAGTTGAAAGTTGAGCGAAGCGGCAAAGCCGAGCGGAGAGGTGAAAGTTCTTCGCAGAGCGAAGCGGCAAAGCCGAGCGGAAAGTTGAGAGTGGAGAGTTTTAGGATTAAAGATTAAGGTTAAGGTGATACAGACACTGCATTACACTATCAATGAGGTTGTGCCGTTTATCAACTGGCACTATTTCTTTCATGTCTGGCGCCTCCCGTCACGTTTTTCCGGTATTGCCCAGATCCATGACTGCGACAGTTGCCGTGGCCTGTGGCTGTCCTCCTTTGCCGCGGAGGAGCGTGCCAAGGCCTCTGAGGCTATGCAGCTGCACAAGGAAGCCATGCTTATGCTGACGTCGCTGGCGGCTCAAGGCTTCCGCACGTATGTCCGCTTCGGTCTCTTTGACTGTAACAGCGACGGCGACGATGTCATCATCGCCGATCACGCTCACACGTCTCTGTCGCGCCTCTCCTTCCTGCGCCAGCAGGGCCGCGAGTGCCTGTGCCTGTCCGACTTCCTGCGGCCCGTCAATGCCGAAGGTCTCCAGGACCGTATCGGTATCTTTGCCGCCTGTGCGGACAGCGCCATCGAGCATCTCTATGCTGAGGGCACACCTGATGGCGACGCCTACCGTCACCTGCTCTGCCAGACGCTGGCCGACCGTCTGGCCGAAGCTGCCACGGAGCGCGCCCACCAAGCCATCAGGAGATACTACTGGGGCTATGCCCCCGACGAGTCGCTGTCCATCGACGACCTCCACGCCGAGCGTTTCCAGGGCATACGTCCTGCCGTAGGCTATCCGAGTCTTCCCGACCAGAGTCTCAACTTCGACCTCGACCGTCTCATCGACTTCTCAGCCATCGGCATCCGCCTGACCGAGCATGGCGCCATGCTCCCCCATGCCAGCGTCAGCGGCCTGATGCTCTCGCACCCCGAGGCTCGTTATTTCGACGTCGGTCCCATCGGTGAGGATCAGCTCCTCGACTATGCCCGACGACGAGGGCGCACCCCCGAAGAGATGCGCCCTTTCTTAGCGGTAAATTTGTGAGTAAGAGACGATAGGGGTTAGAGGTGCACCATCTTCTTGACGACGACGCTGCCGCACTTCAGGACATATACGCCGGAAGGCAGCTGGGGCAGTGCATCATAGCGTCCCCTGAAGACCTCCATGCCTTGCACGTTGATGACGACGACCTCCGACGCCGGTGTCAGCGCCGTGCTGTCCTGCGTCATCTCCACGATGCCGTCGCCCGTGCCGCCATGTGCCAGTTCCTCGCTCTCGGCCAGCAGCGCCCGCACGTCCTCATCGGCCGGCGACAAGGCGTAGTTGTTGCGGAACTCCAGCACACATGCCTCATCGACACGCGAGGTACGATTGACGACCTCTGCAGCGCCAGGCGTCAGCTGCAGCCTGGCCCGTCGTGCACCTAAGGTGAAGCCATCGGAGCGTGTCGTGATGTCCAGCGCAACAGGCGTCGCGCTTAAGCCTACGCCCTCGCTGCTCACATCGAGGTACTTCTTCGCCCCTATGTTATACACATAATACTCGCCGTAGGTCTCGGAACGGAGGATGAGCCAGTTGTCGGACGGCAATGACAGGCGTGTGGGGCGTCGTTCCTCCTCTTTTGCCGCCTCGACGGTAGCTCCGGCCAAGGCGAGCTGCCCCTCGGCATCGACCACAAGGTCGCCATAGCCGTAGGGATTATGCAGCTGGTAGGCCGTGAAGGAGGTGATATGGCTGGCCCTGTCGACATTACCTGAGGAGAACGGTTGCGCCGTCTCGCCAACGGCCGCTATGGCCTCGCGCAAAGCATCGCCATCGGTGACCTGTCCATCGCTGTATACCTCTTTCAGCGCCTGCAGCGCCTCGGGCCTATAGCCCCCGAAACGATCCTCCTGCGCCAGCACCTCGACCGCCAACGTCTTGAGGTCCTCGAGTCGGTACTCGTTCTTGAAATAGATCTCGTTGATTGCCAGGTCGCGTCCATTGCCGTAGCTCGAGAGGAAGCGGCAGCGGAAATAACGTGCCGTGATGGGCTCCGAGAGGCGGATGGACGGCGCATCATCCTCGGGGAAGGTGAAGCGTCCGACGGAGGTAAACGAGGAGCCGTCGTCGGAGATGTAGAGCTGCATCTGCTTGGCCCGGTAGTTGAGGTCCATGCCCTGATAGAGTCCTATGGCGGCAATCGTTGTCGGCTCGCCGGCATCGAAGGTGAAGGTGTGCGGGAAGGTGGAGTACGCCTTCTGGCGATAGTAGCTGGACGTGTTGCCGTCCATGATCTGTGCTGCTCGTCCGTAGTCGCCCTCCCCTGTCGTCTCTTCGTCGCTGAACGCCGTGAGCTTCCATGTAGCGGGGTCGGAGACGACGCTTGTCGCCTCGATGCGCATACGTATATCCTTATTGCTGCCTCTGAGCACCGCTTTCTCGACGCGGTCCTTCAAGGCCTGAATGTTGATCGTGTCGACCCATGGCATCTGTCCCTGCGGCACGGGGTCATAGGTGCTTGCACTGTCCCTGACGCCGAGCAGTCCTCCCGACTCGAGATAGAAGCTGTTGTCGTAGAGCGCTGTGACGCCGTGTCCGTAGTCGTTGCGCGAGTTGCGCTGCGTGTCCCAGTGCTGTGTGCTGCTGAAGCCCGCGTGATTGAGGCTGTACCACTTGCCGCTGGCCGTGGAACGCATACAACCGTTGCGATAATATACGCGTCTGTAGAGGTCGCCACCGAACCCGCTCCAGTTCTCGAGGAAGCTGTAGAGGCCAGAATTGTTACCCTCCATGCGATAGGTGTTCGCCGCCCGCAGCGTGCCGAAATAGTGCCACTCGGTCTCCTCGGCCTGCTTGTACCAATAGGATAACAAGGTGCTTCGGAACGGTTTCACTTCGCCGTCGACGACGGTCTCGACATAGTCCGGGCGTTCGTACATGAGCATCTGCACCCAGTGGTCGGTCTGCCACCGTTGTCCCTCGGGGTAACGCAGGCTGGCCCCCGTTCCCTCACCGCCGAAGCGTACGGCGTAAGCCCCCTCGCCCACGTCGAGGGCACCGGAGCGCATATAGTCGGGCAGCGTCTTGTTGACATCCGTGTCGCCGGCGTCCCAAGCCGAGAAGATGACGGCGTGCGTCCATGAGTCATCGCTGAGGATATGATTGGTCTGTATGCCCGAGTAGAGGCCGTTGGAGCCTATGGTCATCTGGTAGGTGCAGGACTGCTTCACGGCCTCGGGTATCAGCGCCTCGGTGTATATCCAGTCAAACGAGTCGCCAGCGGGCAGCTCAGGGTCGGTGCTGCTCCACCACAGATGCACTGCCGGCGCCATCATCGAATTGGCCGCCGTGGCCTGTTTGGTGGACTCGCGCTGGAAGCTGAGGTAGTGCATCTTGTCGAGGGTCTGGCGTGCGTCGGGGCTGGTGAACTCGATGCGGTACCATCCGTCCTCGGGCAGCTCCGTGTCGGGCAGGAATTCTATCTCCTGCTTGTTGTTGCGACCGACGGCGCTGGTGATCGTCTGCTCGGCAATGACCACATCGTCTTTAGGATAAAGCACACGCACATTCATCGTGACGACCTTCCCCTGCAGAGGAACGAGCACGACGTCAGCGCGTACGTGTCCGGCCGGGAGGTGCACGGCGAAGACGACGACGGTCTCGGGGTCGAAGTTCCAGGTGATGGCATTGTCGCTCTCAGAGAAGCCCGTTGCCAGCTTACCTATTTCACGATAGTGGCGCCCGGCCCATACGATGTCGGCCGTCGTCTGCCACTCAGTGGCTGCGAGCGATGTGGCAGAGAGCATCAGTGTAGCCGTCAGGATTAGTCTCGGTAAATTTCTTTTCATCATAGCTCTTATTATATTTCGGTGTGTTCTCCTACAAGTCTATTCGTTCATCTTCTCCATATTCTCGCGGGCCAGCCTGATATATTCCCTGACGTAGGGGTCGGCGAGGAAATAGGGGGATGCCAGCGTGATGAGTTCCTCGATGCGCGGGTTCAGTATGGGATATGGCAGTCCTGATGTGACGATCATGAAGACTCCCGGCCCGAGGACATTGTCCATATTGGCCTTGATGAATCCCATCACGAGGTCGTCCTCCTGTGCTCCGAGCACCGCCGCCTCCTGGTTCAGCTGTTCGATGATGAGGTCATGCTCCATGCCCTCGAGGATCATCTGGCTCTCGCGGTGCGGGAAATCGGCCAGCTGCTGATCGATGGCCGTCTTACGCTTGATGAAAGCGAAGAGCGAGTCGTTGAGCGCAGAGCCCTTGACACGCCGCTCGTTCATGTCGAGGACGATGGTCAGTGGATAATCCCTCTCTACGACGACAGGCATGATGCTCTCGTCGCCCAGGAAGAGGCTTGCCATGACGGTGGTGTCCTGCTTAGGTCCCGTGAAATGGAACTTGCCATGGATGATCCGTGCGGAATCGATGGCAACCATATCTCCGTCCTTATATACGCGTAGGTACGCCATCCTCTCCTCGAGCTCGGGGATGGATGTCGAGCCCTGGATGTCCATACGCTCCTGGCACGAGGTCAACACGGCGATGACAGCCGCGAGGGTGAGCCTATAACAGAGGTGTCTCATCATCTTTGCTTTTTGTTTAGTCTTCGGGATCGTAGGTCCCTTCTTTAGGCGGGTTAGGTTTTGTTCGCAAGGCGCTCTCTATGACATCATGAGCCTGTTGCATCACCGCGTGCTCGGCCTCGGCTCCCTGACCGTTGGGCATGATAGCGGGGTGGATGGTCATCGACAGAGGGTGCCACGTGACGAAGTTGAAGCCCCGTGAGCGTGGCAGCACGTCGAAAGAGCCGTTGATCGTGATGGGCAACAGTGGCAGCTGCAGCTCGTCGGCCAGCTGGAACGCGCCGCGCTTGAACGGCCGCATACGTCCGTCCCACGTGCGTGCTCCCTCGGGGAAAACGACGAGCGATATGCCGTCCTGCAGTATGGCACGGGCACGGTCGTGCATCTCTTTCATCTTCTTAGGGCCTCCCTTCTGGTCGACGAAGATATAGCCAGAGCTCTCGCAGGCCTTGCCGACGAAGGGAATCTGTCGCAGCTCCTCCTTCATCATCCATTTGAAATGGCGGTTGAGGAACCCGTAGATGAGGAAGATGTCGAAAGCCCCCTGGTGGTTAGGGATGATGACATAGCTCTGCTGGCTGTCCATGTTCTCGCGTCCCTCGACCTTGACGGGCAGCAGCAGGAGGCGTATGAAGATGCGCGACCATATCTTGCCGGGATAGTAGCTCCACCACGATGCGCTGAAGGCTGCACATCCGATGATGGCACAGAGCGATGCCAGCAATGTCAGCAGCAACAAGATAGGCGCTGCGATGAATAACTGATAGGTTCTATAGAGCAGTCTCACGTTGATCTCTGACAGCTATTGATGAGCGTTATTGTTTATTTCTGCCGTCCCTCTTTCTCGAGCTCGGCGGGGATGCGGAAGGCCGTATACAGCTCCAGCACACAGCCTACGGCCAGGCACACCACCCATTCGTTGCGGTGGGCGAAGCCGAAGCGCCCCACCTGCATGATCATGCAGCAGGCGGTGCACAGGAAGGCGAGTAGCCCCAGCAGCTGCTGCCGCCGCAAGCGTCGCAGGATGAAATTCGACCCTTCGTAGCGTTGCATCATCTGTAGGGGGCAGAACATCAGAGCGCCCGCCGTGTACAGCACCGTGGCCGCAACGGGTTTCCACATGAAAGCCGCCGCGCCGAGCACCATGAGCAGTATGCCGATGATTTGTATGACCTGTAGTCTCTTATCTAACTCTTTCATCATATCTGAGAGGTCTTACCTCACTTCGTCTGAATCAGTCACAAAGACGAAGACATCCTCGTCGGGGCGTTTCATGAGGTAGCGCTCACGTGCCAAGCGTTCGACGGCTGCCGGGTCGTTGCGTAACGCTTCCAGCTGGGCCGTCTCTGTCTCGTACTGCGACTGATATTTCTTTATCTCTCGTTTCAGGTTGCTGATTTCCACCCGCCTCTGGAAGCGTGTGTAGAGGCTGTTCTCGTCCAAAACGCCTATGATCAGCAAGAAGATGAGCAATGCCGCCGCATATTTGTAACGGCGCACACTGTTCCAGAATGCCAATAGTCGTCCCATAACTTCTTTATTTCCCTATTTTCTGCAATTGATGGCGCGAAGATAGGAAAAAAAGAGGGTATGACCGAGAAAGTTTCGCGAATATTTTGACAAGGCTCGTGTTTTTTAACTTTTTTAACCGAGCGAGCAAGGCTTCGCCTTCAAATGGCGAATAGTCGCCAAAGGCGAAATGACGAAGGACGAAGGACGAATAAAAGTGAAAAGTGATAGAGTGAAAAGTGAAAAATAAGAGTTACCTGTTTAAATGACGAAGGACGAAGGACGAGGTACGAAGGACGAATGAGGAATGAGGAATGAGGAATGATGAATGAGGAATCGTTGGCTTCGCCTTCTAGTGACGAGTGACGAGTGACGAATAGTCGCCAAAGGCGAAATGACGAATCGTTGGCTTCGGCCCGTCGACGTCGGGATCGCCATGGCGATGAGGGCATCGCGGCCACGACCACGGAAGTCAAAGAGGTAAGGAGTTCTTCGCGCGAAGAACTCCTTACCTCCTTAACTCCTCACTTAAGCTTCGAGCTTCGAAGCTTAAGTCAATCAATACATATTGACAATGGCTTCGTAGAGCTCCTGCTTTCCGCTGGTCTGCTTGGGCTCCCCGACCTTCTTGCCATACTCGTAGGCTTCCTCGAGGGTCATCTTGCCTTCTTCGAAGCGCTTGCCTTCGCCGGCATCGAAGCTGGCGTAACGCTCCTTGACCATCGTGCAGATGGGCGACTTCTCGATGATGTCGGCAGCCGACAACAGGGCGTGGGCCATGGCGTCCATGGCTGCTACGTGAGCGATGAAGATATCCTCGAGATCGGTGCTGTTGCGGCGCGTCTTAGCGTCGAAATTGGTGCCACCGTCCTTGAAACCACCGTTGCGGATGATCTGCAGCATAGCCTGCGTGAGTTCGTAGTGGTCGATGGGGAACTGGTCGGTGTCCCATCCGTTCTGATAGTCGCCGCGATTGGCATCGATGCTGCCGAGCATATCGGCGTCTACGGCGCAGGCCAGCTCATGCTCGAACGTGTGTCCGGCCAGCGTGGCGTGGTTGACCTCGATGTTGACCTTGAAATCCTTGTCGAGACCATGAGCACGGAGGAATCCGATGACCGTCTCGGTGTCCACATCGTACTGATGCTTCGTGGGTTCCATGGGCTTGGGTTCGATGAGGAACGTGCCCTTGAATCCCTTAGAGCGGGCATAGTCGCGTGCCATCGTCAACATCGTAGCCATGTGCTCCTTCTCGCGCTTCATATCGGTGTTGAGCAGGCTCATGTAGCCTTCGCGGCCGCCCCAGAAGACGTAGTTGGTGCCGCCCAGCTCGATGGTAGCATCGATGGCGTTCTTGATCTGCACGATAGCGCGTGCCACGACATCGAAGTCGGGGTTCGTGGAGGCTCCGTTCATGTAGCGCTTGTGTCCGAAGACGTTGGCAGTGCCCCAGAGCAGTTTGATGCCCGTCTCAGCCTGTTTCTGCTTGAGATAGGCCACGATCTCCTTGAGGTTCTTCTCGTAGGTCTCCACGTCGGGTGCCTCGGCCACGAGGTCAACGTCGTGGAAGCAGTAGTACTCGATGCCGAGTTTCTGCATGATCTCGAAGCCAGCGTCGGCCTTGTCCTTGGCAGCCTGCACGGGGTCGGCGGCGGCGTTCCAGGGGAAGGTCTTCGTGCCGGGGCCGAACTGATCGGATCCCTCGGCGCAGAGGGTGTGCCACCAGCACATGGCGAACTTAAACCATTCGCTCATCTTCTTACCCATGACGACGCGGTCGCGGTCGTAGTAGCGGTAAGCCAGGGGATTCTTGCTCTCGACGCCCTCGAACTTGATGGCGGAGATGTTCGGGAAATACTGTTTCATAGATTCAATATTTTAAGAGGATTAGAGATTTATTTGTAACTTGATTTAATTAACTATTCTTATCGATGACGTTTCCAAGTCTCCACGTTTCAACTTTCAACGTTTCAACTTTCAACTTTCAACTCTCAACTCTCAACTTTCAACTTTCAACTCTCAACTTCCCAACCACCCTTTCCACCGCTCGAAAGCCTCGCAGTAGGCAGACTGGTTCTTGATGTCCGGTTCGATGACCTGTAGTTTTCGGAGCGTAGCAAACGCCTCATTATGGTCGGCATAGATACCGACGCCGATGCCCGCACCACGCGCTGCACCTATGCTACCATCCGTATCGCAGAGCTCGATGGTAGCCCCCGTGACGCTCGCCAGCGTCTCGCGGAAGATCGGGCTGAGGAACATATTAGCGTGCCCGGCACGTATGGTCGTCAGCGTCATGCCCATCTCTTTCATGATGCCCATGCCGTAGGCAAAGCTGAAGACGATGCCTTCCTGAGCGGCACGCAGCAGGTGGCTATGAGTGTGACGGTTGAAGTTAATGCCATGGATGCTTGCCCCCGTCTCGCGGTCGCAGAGCACGCGCTCGGCTCCGTTGCCGAAGGGCAGTATGGACAGACCGTCGGCACCGATGGGAGCCTGCGCTGCCAGGTCGTTCATCGCGGCATAGCTGCTACCGGCCGGAGCCACATGACGGCGCATCCACGAGTTGAGTATGCCGGTGCCGTTAATACACAGCAGTACGCCGAGACGCGGGTTGCCTGCGCTATGATTCACATGGGCAAAGGTGTTGACACGGCTCTGTGTGTCGTAGGCTATCTGCCCCAGGACGCCATATACCACGCCCGATGTGCCGGCCGTCGTGGCGGCTTCTCCTGGTTCGAACACGTTGAGCGACAGGGCATTGTTCGGCTGGTCGCCGGCGCGGTAGGTGACGGGTGTCCCGGGCGCCAGTCCCAGCTCAGCGGCAGCCTCCGTTGTGAGCACGCCCTGCGGGCCGAACGTCGGCACGAGGTCTGCCAGCATCGACGCCGGAATACCATAGTAGTCGAGCAGGAACTGTGCCGGACGGTTCTCCCGGAAATCCCACATCATCCCCTCGGAGAGGCCGCTGACTGTCGTTGCCTCCTGCCCCGTGAGACGATAGGCGATATAGTCGCCGGGCAGCATCCCCTTGTCGATGCGTTCAAAGACCTCGGGCTCGTTGGCGCGCACCCACGCCAGCTTCGAGGCGGTGAAATTGCCGGGTGAGTTCAACAGATGCGTGAGGCACTGCTCCTGTCCGAGGGTCTTGAAGGCCTGCTGTCCGTAGGGCACGGCACGCGAGTCGCACCAGATGATGGCATCGCGTAGCGGCTTTCCTTCGCGGTCGAGACATACGAGGCCATGCATCTGATAGCTGATGCCTATGGCCTTGATGTGCGTGGCGTTGACCTGCGCCTGTCGCAAGACGTCTGCCGTGGCCGACCTGAGGTCGTTCCACCAGCCTTCGGGTGCCTGTTCGGCCCAACCCGGACGCAGCGCCTTGATCGGAGCCTCTGTCTTGGGATAGAAGGCGGAAGCCACACAGTCGCCGCTGGCGACTTCCACAAGCGAGGCCTTGACGCTGGAGCTGCCGATATCGTAGCCGAGGAGATAATCTTTTTCCATCTTTCTTACGTGTGATTATTCAGTTAAGGTTGTATTTGCGTGTTAGCATTTCGCCGACAAAGATAGCGTTTTTCATGATTACCCGTATCTGTTTATGTCTTTTTTTTCGATGTTGCGACAAAAAAGAGACATCAGCGAACCTTTGCGAAACAATTTTTAAGCATCCGTGACCTCAGAAGGGGCACGGAGCCTCGAAATGGAGCCGTTCGAGGGTGAGCGGGTGCTTCAGCGTGATGGCTTCGGCGTGCAGGTAGAGGCGCTGGTCGGGATGCCCGTAGAGGCGGTCGCCGAGGATCGGTGCTGCCAAGCCAAGGGGCGCAGCAGCATGGACGCGTAGCTGATGGGTGCGTCCCGTCTGCGGGTAGAAAGCTATGCGCGAGCAGACGTCGGGAACGGGCGCCGAGGTGTCGACGGCCGACGGCCGTCTCTCTACCCCGAGGACCTCGAAGCGCGTGACCGCCTCCTTGCCGCCGGCACGGTCGACGCGCCGCCGAGGCAGGTTGTCCACGTCGGGGGCTATCGGCAGCGAGATCGTGTGAACCCCATCGCCGCGTCCTGACAGATCACCCTCCACGAGGGCGATATAGCGCTTCTCCACCTCACGACGCTCGAACTGCTGCGACAGGGCGCGATGAGCCCGTGTGTTCTTGGCGATGACCATGACGCCCGATGTGTCCATATCGAGGCGGTGAACGATGACCGGTCCGCTGATGTCGGGCCAGCGGCGGTAGCACTCGTCCATGAGGCACGGCTGATGGCTCTTGCCAGGTATGCTCACCCACCCCTCTGGTTTCACGACGACAGCCATCTCTTCGTCCTCCCACAGCACGCGCACGGGCGCGAGAACCTTTTGGTCATAGTGTAGGGCGGGATCAGGCTCTACGTTCAAGCCCTGCAGCATGTGACCCAGGATCGGATAGCACTTGCTGCGACATGCCGGGAAGAAAGCGCCCGGCTCGCGATAGTGATCGGTGCTCGATGCGCCCCACCAGAACTCAGCCATCGCCAGGGGCTTCAGTCCCAGGCGGTAAGCCGTCTGCAGCAGCTTAGGAGCACAACACTCCCCTGCCCCGGACGGTATGCGGCGTGCGTCGCCGAAAATGTCGATGAGGTTCTTGTGCTCGTGTCGCGCATTGAGGAAGTCAAACTGCCTGAAGAGCCATTGTTGCAGCGCCTCGCTGCGCCGCTTGCGTTCTTCGGTGAGGGCCGACACCTCGGCATTGACGGTTGCCAGCTTCCGTTCCAGCCGTGCTATCTCGTCAGCGTGCATCAGCCTGGCACGATGGATGTCGGCTTTCTGGCGCTGACTCTCGCGGATGAGCAGCGCCTTGTCAGCGCCCTCAGCCCTGAGAACCTCGCGCCGTGCCTTGCCCTCGGCATAGACACGTCGAGCCTCGTCGATGGCTGCATGCTGCGCCGCGCGCAAAGCTGCCACGCGAGCCTGGGCCTCCGAGCGCTCTGTACTGTTACGCAGGGCAGCCATCTGTTCGCCGATAGCCACTATCGCCCGTTGCTCTTGCTGGAAATGACCGTTCGGGTCGAGGTAGTCGACCACGGGCGGCACCCACCACGGGTGATCGTAGCTGCCGAGCAACTGCCCGGAATAGGCCGCCATGAAGTACAGCGCATCGCCGTCGGCGACGAGCATCACGCCGTACATCTTACCCTCGGCGATGCCCATCGCGCACAGCCGTTGCTCCACCACCTCGGCTGCGCGTCGGCACAGCGGATGGGGCGTGTAGCGGAAGGGGAACGTGAAAGCCTCGGGCAAGGCCTCGTCGCCTCGCGACAGGGGGTGAAGAAAGGTGTAGGCTGTGGACGTGCTGTCAGTCATCGTTGACGTAGCTCTTGGTGGTCATATCGTAGTACATAGCCTCCAACTCCTGAAGTGTCAGCCGCTGCAGTGCGTGCTCGATCTTGTGGAGGAGCTCGTCACGCCGGAACTCCTCGGACTGGGTGAAAGTGCTAAAATAGGGCATTGTCATTAGCGTTATGTTCTGTTTTCGGGCACAAAGATACAAATCTTTTGCTTACGACGATGCTTTTCGGCAAAAAAAGAAGCTACACTGGAAGCGGAATCCAGTGTAGCCCAACTAAGAAAAAATGGAAACTCGTGTCTTATTTGTATTTGCTGTAATCAGTTGTTCTCGGGGCGTAGCTGACGCACGACGGCAGCAGTGCGCCACATCTCGCTCTCACGCAGCGCCTTGAGCTCCTGCTCGAGTCCTTCGCGATAGCCGGGCTTTGAGTTGCTGTCGATGGATATCTGTGCCTCCTCGCCGTTCTTGACGCTGGTGTAGAGTTTCTGCACGACCGGCTTGATGGCGTCGTGGAACGGCCCCATCCAGTCGAGCGCTCCTCGCTGAGCAGTCGTCGAGCAGTTGGCGTACATCCAGTCCATCCCCTTCTGTGCGAACAGCGGCATGAGCGACTGTGTGAGCTCCTCTACGGTCTCGTTGAAGGCCTCGGAGGGTGTGTGGCCGTTCTCGCGCAGCACCTCGTACTGTGCCAGCAACAGTCCCTGTATGGCTCCCATGAGTGATCCGCGCTCGCCGGTGAGGTCCGACACAGCCTCGCGCTGGAAGGTGGTCTCGAAGAGGTATCCCGATCCGATGCCGATGCCGAAGGCCAGCACCTTGTCGAGGGCGTGCCCGCTGGCGTCCTGATAGATGGCATAACTGCTGTTGAGGCCCCGGCCCTCGAGGAACATCGTGCGGAGGCTGGTGCCGCTGCCCTTGGGCGCTACCATGATGACGTCGACGTCCTTGGGCGGCACGACACCCGTGCGGTCGTTCCATGTGATGGCAAAACCGTGAGAGAAGTAGAGCGTCTTGCCGGCCGTGATGTGGGGCGCAATCTTGGGCCACAACTGCATCTGCGCAGCGTCCGAGAGCAGCAGGCATACGATGGTGCCACGCTCAGCAGCCTTTTCGATGGAGAACAGTGTCTCTCCGGGCACCCATCCGTCGGCGACGGCCTTATCGAAAGTCTTGCCTTCGCGCTGTCCGACGATGACGTTGAAGCCGTTGTCGCGCAGGTTCTGGGCCTGTCCCGGTCCCTGCACGCCGTAGCCCAGCACGGCAATAGTCTCGTTTTTCAGCACTTCACGTGCCTTCTCCAGTGGAAACTCCTCGCGGGTCATCACTTCCTCAATGACACCGCCAAAATTCATTTTTGCCATGATTCTTATACTCAGATTTAATGTTTTTGTTGCTTTACGGGTGCAAAGATACACAAATTATCGCTAAACGAAGCAGATTAGTTGAAATTTTTAGGCAAAACGCCAAAATTTATTGATTTCTGTCAGTTCTCACTCGGCACGTACACCTTATTATATTATACTGGCCGTGTGAAAGTGCAAAAAAGAAGTAAAAAGCTTGGAGAAGCGCAGAAAGTGACGTATCTTTGCGGCAGCAAATACACGAAGACAACATTACTCCATTATTTCATACCCCCTATGATGAGACAAAGACTATTCCCCCTCCTCCTGAGCGTGCTGTGCGCCCTTCCGTCCTCCGCCAAGACAGAGCGCATCACGCTCCAGGGCGACCACGGTCTTCTGGCAGCCGAGCTCCAGACGCCCGATGTCCTGCCCTCACGTTGCCCTATCGTCATCCTGTGTCACGGCTTCGGCGGCACACGCAACAACGCCCTCTTCAACGGTATTGCCGACGGCCTTGAGGCCCGTGGCGTCGCCTCCATTCGCTTCGACTTCAACGGACACGGCGAGAGCGAGGGCTCCTTCGAGCAGATGACCGTCCCCAACGAGATTGAGGACGCCCGTCGCGTCTACGACTGGGTGAAGGCCGACGGCCGCTTCGGGCGTATCGGCATCTGCGGCCACTCGCAGGGCGGTGTCGTCACGGCCATGCTGGCCGGTCGTTTAGGCAAGAAAGCGCTGAAGGGCGGCGTCGTCCTGCTGGCACCTGCCGCTGTGCTGCGCGATGATGCCATCCGGGGCACCATCGGCGGTCAGCCGCCTTTCCAGGGCGACCCGCTCGATCCTCCTGACTACGTCGAGGTGTGGGGCCGTCGCCTCGGGCGCGAGTATATCACCTCGGCGTTCCGCCTGCCCATCTACGAGACGGCCGCGGGCTACAAGGGCCGGGCGTGTATCCTCCACGGCACGGCAGACCGTGTCGTACCCTACACCTATGGCTTACGTTTCCACCAGCTATGGCGCGGCAGCGAGTATCACCAGATGGAACGCTTCGACCACGGCTTCGGTCCCGATCCCTCCCAAGCCGTCGCCATCACGTTAGCCTTCTTCGAGAAGATGTTCTGAGCCGGCGTACAACGCGCCTACTCCCAGAGCAGCTTGGCCTGCACGATAGGCTCGCCCTCAGGCTTTGAGGGCAGCCCCATGTTCTTGCGTATTTCTATCTGGTGCTCGGCGGGCTGGCCGTCGGGCAGCAAGACCTCGGCTGGCACACAGACGAACGACAGCGTATCGCCCATATAGCTCTCGGCTTTGTAGGCTATGTCGAATCGGCGCAGGCGGTGGTGTTCGAACATCTCACGCGGGAAGAGGTCGAGGATGTGCTCGATATACTTCACGGAA
>CAMOSA010000047.1 GCA_946624335.1 uncultured Prevotellaceae bacterium | reverse complement strand
TCAATAGCAAAATCGTAAATTGTAAATCGTCAAATTGTAAATTAAAGGGCACCTATGAGCCTCACCTCGACTTCGTCTTCGAAGGTGGAGCTATCGAGAGCGATGGCCGCGGCACACTCATGACCACCAGCGCCTGCCTGCTTTCGCCCAACCGTAATCCAGACCTCACTCGAGACGAGATAGAGCAACGGCTCCTCCGTTATTTCCATGCCGAACGCGTCCTGTGGATCGACCATGGTTATCTCGCAGGTGACGACACCGATAGTCACATCGACACCCTTGCACGCTTCTGCCCCAACAACATGATAGCCTACGTCCAGTGCACCGACACCACCGACGAGCACTATGAGGCCCTCCATGCAATGGAACAGCAACTGAAGGAAATCGTTCTTCAATTTTCTCAGTTCACATTTCAATTACTTCCACTCCCTATGCCCGAAGCCATCTGCGACCCTGACGATGGCCATCGGCTGCCTGCTACCTACGCCAACTTCCTCGTTATCAACGGAGCTGTTCTCATGCCCACCTACGGGCAGCCTGACAACGACGAGCTGGCACGACGCCAGCTTCAAAAGGCTTTCCCTAAGCATGAGATCATCGGCATCGACTGCCGCGTTCTCATCCGCCAGCACGGCTCCCTCCACTGTTCGACGATGCAATACCCTGTCGGCGTGATGACACGTTAACAGGTCAACACATTAATAGGTTAACACAGCTCATTAATCATTTTTCATTCTCCGTGGACATCAGTTACGCTTCCCTTGCCATAGGCCTTCTGCTCCTGCTCATCCCGCTCTTTTTCCTTTGGAAACTGCGGACGGGGCTTGTACGCGCGACCCTCATTGCTGCCATTCGCATGATCGTGCAGCTGTTCCTTGTGGCCATCTACCTGCGTTACCTTTTCGAGTGGGACAACCCGTGGCTCAACACACTGTGGGTGATTATTATGGCCGTAATCGCCACGCACACACTGGGCGAGCGCACCCGCCTGCCACGCCGTATCGTGGCCGTGCCCGCCTTCGCCAGTTTCTTTGTGGCAGCCCTCGTTGTCGGCTTCTATTTCCTCTGCTTTGTACTGTGCCTTGACCACCCTTTCACCGCCCGCTATTTCATTCCCATCATGGGTATACTCATGGGCAATATGCTTGGCGTCAACGTCCTTACCCTCAGTACCTTCTACAGTGGTATCGAACGCGAGCAGGCCACCTATTATTATTTATTAGGTAACGGAGCTACCCGTTTCGAGGCGTGGCTGCCCTTCATGCGTGATGCGGTCATCAAGAGCTTCACGCCCTGTATCGCCAATATGGCTGTCATGGGTATCGTGGCCCTGCCAGGCACGATGATTGGCCAGATCCTCGGCGGATCGGCACCAGATGTGGCAGTCAAGTATCAGATGATGATCGTGGTCATCACGATGTCGGCTTCCATGCTCTCGCTCATCCTCGCCCTCTGGCTGTCCTCACGCCGGGCCTTCGATGCCTTCGGTAGGTTCGACGAAAAGCTGATGCGTTGACCACACGACGATGAATCCATATACTTCTCGAAAGGTCTAATCTCATCTTAACCAACTACCAGTCTATGAAAAAGTTATTCATCTCACTTTTTTTGATGCTTGTCATCGCTCAAGGAGCAGCGGCACAGGATCCCATCGCCCAAATCCGTAAGGACTATACTGAAACGAAGCGAGGCATCGACGAGATGATGCAACAGGACGGATGGCCGCCTTGCTACTACGAACTGACGATTGTCGAGAACCTGCCCGGCACAGGGCCGCACCGAGAGAACATACACATCTTCTACGACGACGTGCCCTACGAGGGGCCAGAAGAAGAGGAAGGCGACTATGCCCTTCATCCCTACCATTGGATGCAGATGGTCACGGCGAAATACAACTTCGCCGCCCGAGAGTTCTACGAAGAATATTTCTTTGACCGAGAAGGACACATCCGCTTCATCTATGCGCGATGGGCTCCATCTATTGATGACGACGAGCACGAGTTCCGCTTATATTACGACCAAGGCCAGCTCATCCGCTTCATGGTAGGCACCCGGGCTGTCGGTTCCCAAGAGAAGTTCAAGCAAGAGTATGCCGGTAAGACTTGCCCCAAGGACTACAGCTGGCAGCGGGAGTCCTTTGAAGAACGGTGCCAGAAGTGGAAACACCTTTTCGAGTCCGTTGAGGCATCTGTGTACTATTGAAACGAGGGCAAATACCGTCATTTTATCGTTCATGGCTCATTTTTTTCGGTCAATCAGCACGTATCTCACAAAATATGCTTAAATTTGCCGCCGAAAGCGGGCATACGTCACGCACTTACTCTTCCGCAGGCATAGCTTCATTCATCATGCAATACATTCAACTACTGCTTATGGCCTTGCTGCCCATGTCCAGCATGGCGCAGGATTTGAAACCGTCGGGCAGCAACGTCAGTCAGTTGGTGCCTCACACATGGCACCATCAGGAGGAGCAGGGCGATTTGAACGGCGACGGCTTGGCCGACCTTGTCATCGTGGCTACGCCTCCATCCGAGAAGCCTGAGACGGACGAACAGGAGACGGAAGGCGACGAGACTGCCGAGTACGAAGAAATCTTTGATCCATATCCCGTCATTGCCATATATTTCGGTACGGACGGCGGGAAGTATAAGCTGTGGCGTCGCTACGAAGAACTCATCCCTCAGAGCAGCAACATCAGCTTCTATGAGGTTGGCATCAATATCAACGAGCGAGGCGTGTTGCGCTTCCAGCTTTCCTCATTCTGTTCAGCAGGCTCTGCCTACAACGAGGATCGTACCTATGTGTACCGCTTCCAGGATAACGATTTCCGGTGTATTGGCATGGACCTCCACACGATGTCGCGCATGACAGGCGTTGACGAGACCCTGAGCTACAATTATCTTACCTGCCGTCGGCAGCGCATCGTCCTCAACGCCTTCGACGACAGCATCAAACCGCGGGAGACGTGGACGCGTCTGCCGCGTCAACCCCTGAAACGCCTGGGCGAGGAAGCCCTGATGTGAGCGCAGTATGCCGCTCGTATTCTATCCCCCGACAGCATCATTTTTTTCACGCATATCACTTTAATATGACAACCGAACTCATCGCCAAGACTTTTCAAGGCCTTGAACCTCTGCTGGCACAAGAGCTCACCGAACTGGGCGCCAGCGATATCCAGATCGGACGACGTATGGTCACCTTCACTGGCGACAAGGAAATGCTCTATCGAGCCAATTTCTGCCTGCGCACCGCCATCCGTGTCCTCAAACCTATCAAACACTTCAAGGCCAAGAGTGCCGATGATGTCTATTCAGCCGTCAAGGCCATCGACTGGACACAGTATCTCACCACCGATACCACCTTCGCTGTCGACAGCGTCGTCTTCTCGCCTGAGTTCCACCACTCCAAGTTCGTGGCTTATAAGGTCAAGGACGCCATCGCCGACCAGTTCCGTGAGCAGACGGGCAAGCGTCCCAACGTCAGCGTCTCTAACCCAGACATACAGCTTCACATCCATATCTCCGACTACGATGCCACCCTCGCCCTCGACGCCAGTGGCGAGAGCCTGCACCGCCGAGGCTATCGACAGGAGACCGTGGCAGCCCCCCTCAACGAGGTCCTTGCTGCTGCCATCATCATGATGACGGGTTGGCGTGGCGAGACAGATTTCCTCGATCCCTTCTGCGGCAGCGGAACACTCTGCATCGAGGCTGCGCTCATCGCACGAGGAATAGCACCGGGCGTCTTCCGTAATGGCTATGCCTTCGAGAAATGGCCCGACTTTGACCGCGAACTCTTCGAACGCATCTACAATGACGACTCGCAGGAGCGCGAATTCAGCCACCATATCTATGGGCGCGACAACGACCCCAAGGCTGTGGGCATCGCCCTGCGAAACGTACGTGCTGCCGGACTGGCCAAGGATATCACCATCGAGGAGGCCGACTTCACAAAATGCAAGTTGGCCACGAAGCCCACTTCACTGGCAGATTTCGTGGCTGCCATCGAGCGCGAAGATCAGGATGAAGCCGCCGATACGGCACCCGCTGCACCCGCTCTCATCGTCACTAATCCTCCTTATGGCGAGCGCATCTCGACGCCCGACTTGCTCGGCCTCTACAAGACCATCGGGCAGAAGCTCAAGCGCGAGCACGCCGGTGGCGAGGCGTGGATCCTCAGCTACCGTGAAGAGTGTTTTGAGGAGATCGGCCTCAAGCCTTCGCTCAAGACACCTCTCTACAACGGCTCCCTTGAGTGTGAGCTGCGCAAGTACGTGCTGTTCGACGGGAAACTCAACGACCATCGTGCTGCCGGCGGTGCAGTGAAGACCGATGACGAGCGCCGTCAGATGGCTGAGAAACGACGTTTCAAGCAGCATCGCAATGACTTCCGTCGCAGCTTCGACGATGACGATGATCGCCGTAGCTTCGGCCAACCCCGCGACCGCCGTTCCTTCGACCGAGGCGGTGAGCGTCGCTTCCGTGGCGACCGCGATGGCGATGACAACCACCGCTTCAACAAATTCTCTCGCCGCGATGGCGACCACCGTGACCATCGTCGTGATGGCGAATCCCGAAGCGACGGTTTTTCCTCTCGTCATGGCTTTGGCAAAGGTACAGGCCGCAAAGGCTTTGGAGGTCGCGATGACTATCGTTCCAAGGGCAACGACCGTGCTGCCCGTCAGGAAGCCCGCCGTCGCTTCTTCGGTGGACACGACGGTGGCAGCGAAGACTAACACGATCATTCACAGCGCCATCATCCCCTACACGTAGGCTCTCCGTCCAACGCACTAAGGCCTTATGGCCGACACGTCTTGTGTCGGTATCATTAACTTCCGAATCGCATGACAGCGACGCCTCTGTATGAGCGTCTGAACGTATGGGTCCTTAACACGTTAACGTCCCGTCCTTCAAACCGTAAGGACGGGACGTTAACGCGTTAAGGACGGGACGTGAAAGCCAATACCTATCTGTGCTTTCAAAGACAAGGGTGATACAAGTCACCTTGCCCGTATTGTCATCCCATGTTGTTGAGTATCATGTCGAGCGTGTTCTCATCTTGGATGAGCACATCGCGTGGCTTGGCGCCTTGTGCAGGACCGACGATGCCAGCCTTCTCGAGCTGGTCCATGAGGCGTCCGGCGCGGTTGAAGCCGATGGAGAACTTGCGCTGAATCATGCTGGTGGAGCCCTGCTGGGAAGCTACGATGAGGCGTGCGGCATCGGCGAACATGGGGTCGAGGTGTTGCATGTCAACATCGTTGGCCGTGCCGGAATCCTCCATGGGCGGACGGGGCAGTGCAAAGGGAGCGTTGTAGCTCTGCTGGCAGGCGATGAAGGAGGCGATGCGCTCCACCTCGGGCGTGTCGACGAAGGCGCATTGCAGGCGAACAGGCTCCGAGCCGGCCAGGAAGAGCATATCGCCCTTGCCGATGAGCTGGTTGGCACCGGGACGGTCGAGAATGGTGCGTGAGTCAATCATGGAGCTGACCTTGAAGGCCATACGGGCCGGGAAGTTGGCTTTGATGGTACCGGTGATGATGTTTGTCGTGGGACGTTGGGTGGCGATGATCATGTGCATGCCGACGGCACGGGCCAGCTGTGCGATGCGTGCTATGGGCAGCTCGATCTCCTTGCCGGCAGTCATGATGAGGTCACCGAACTCGTCGATGATGACGACGATGTAGGGCAGGAACTTGTGGCCGTTCTCGGGGTTGAGCTGACGGTTCTTGAACTTCTCGTTGTATTCTTTGATGTTGCGCACATGAGCTCGCTTGAGCAGGTCATAACGTGTGTCCATCTCGAGGCACAGGCTCTTGAGCGTGTTGATGACCTTCTGCACGTCGGTGATGATAGGTTCGTCGTTGTCATCTTCGATCTGTGCGAGGAAGTGGTTGACGATGGGCGTGTAGATGGGGAATTCCACCTTCTTGGGGTCCACCATGACGAACTTGAGCTCGGCCGGATGCTTCTTATATAATAAAGAGGTGATGATGGCGTTAAGGCCGACGGACTTACCTTGTCCGGTGGCACCGGCCACGAGCAGGTGAGGCATTTTGGCCAGGTCGGCCATGAAGACTTCGTTGGTGATGGTCTTGCCGATGGCCATGGGCAGCTCCATCGTTGTCTCCTGGAACTTGCGGCTGTTGAGGATGCTCTCCATCGAGACGATCTGCGGCTTGGCGTTGGGCACTTCGATGCCGATAGTTCCCTTGCCGGGGATGGGCGCGATGATACGTATGCCAAGTGCGGCGAGCGAGAGCGCTATATCGTCCTCGAGGTTACGTATCTTGGAGATACGCACGCCGGGAGCCGGGGTAATCTCGTAGAGCGTGATGGTTGGGCCTACGGTGGCTTTGATGCTGGAAATCTCGACACCGAAGGTGCGCAGGACGTAGATGATCTGATCTTTGTTCTTGTTCTGTTCGGCCATGTCGATGCTGGCACGCGGGTCGATATCGTAGTGCTTCAGGAGGTCGAGGGTAGGGTAGCGGTAGTTCTCTAGGTCGAGTTTGGGGTCGTAGGGCTCGAGCGTTTTCTCGTCGGCTTTCTCCTCTTCGACGGGTGCGGCGATGGTCAGCGGCGTGTCAGCCGATGGCACGGCGGCAGCCTCTTCGTCGTCGTGGGCGACGGTGGCGAAAGGTATGTCGTCGGTGGGGGCTGTAGGGGTGATGTCCGTCGTGCTCACCTCTAACTCAATGGTATTGCTCTCATGTCCTTGAGCGCTTTGGCCATTGTGCTGGCCGAGGTCGTCGGAGGGCAGGGCGGTGAGTGTATCCTTGGTCCCGTGTCTGTCGGCCGGGCTGTCGGTGCTCTCGTCTGTCAGGTTATCTTCATCGGGTTCATTGGAGAGACCGTCGGAAGCAGAGAGAGCGGCTTCGGCCTGGCGTTCATCGTAGTGCGTGATGCGCTTGCAGAAGTTCACGATGCGGCTCAGCACGGGATAGCGCTCCTGTAGCTCGCGGGCCAGCTGTTGGGGGTGCAACAGGCGTTTGATGATGCGGATAGTCTCGGCACTGAGGTAACACAGGTAGGCCAGCAGGGCCAGCAAGATGACGATGAACGCTCCTACTACACCGACGATGTCCTCCAGCAGCCCGACGATGCGTTGGCCATGGTAGCCTCCCGGGTTGATGTAGCTGATGTCGGGGTTGCCGGCGAAGGTTCCTCCGAGGAAGAAGGCTGCGGCCACGCTGAACCAGCAAAGCAGGAAGGTGCAGTTGATGAACCACTTCCAGAGCCTGACGTGGTAGGCTCCGGTCAACTTGAGTGATGCGGCGAAGAGGAACACGGGCATGAAGAAGGCCCCGAAGCCGAAGTTGCGTGTGATCCAGTAGTCGCTCCACCAGGCTCCGACATAGCCGGCCCAGTTCTTGGCGCTGCCGAAGAGGCCGCTCTGCAGCACTTTCTGATCCTCGCCGCCCGTGAGCAGGTGTGACACGAGACTAAGCAGCGTGAAGGCAGCGACGGCCAGCAGAACGACACCGCAGGCGATGCGTATGGCTTCGCTACGGTTCATCGGGTCCTCACGGTTGCCCATGAGGGCTTCATGAAGGTGTGGGCTGTTGTCGTTCAGCACTTTATCGTTAGTGCTGACCACACGTTTGGGGGCACGATTCCGTGCCGACTTCTTCTTCGTCTGCTTCTCCATATTCCTTTTCTAATCCTTATTTGGCTGCAAATTTACTTCTTTTTCGTCAACTTTTCATCAAAGTTTGCCGTTTTTTTTGAAAAAAGCACTAATTTTGCACGCCAAAAGGAATATAATCATGCAAATTGCTTATTCAAAACCTGTTGTTGAGTTCGTTACGGTGGCCGCAGAGGTGTGCGCCTTTCTCGAACAGAGCGAGGGTCGCGAGCGCGATGAGTTCGTCTCGACGTTGCTGAAACTCCTGCCGTTGCTCTACGTGAAGGCGCAGCTGTTGCCTCGTGTCGATGGCAGCGATGAATACAGTCCTGAGATGTTCGTCACGGAGGAGGACTACAACTGGCTTCGCACCATCCTCGCTGAGGTCATGGCAGAGGAAGACGAGTATGAGGACTTCGTCTACGATGAGGCCGTACAGACCGATGAGGTACGCTGGCGCCGGGTCAGCGAAGGCCTGGCAGACATCTATCAGCCTGTGCGCGACTTTGTCGAGTGCTATCGTGCTGGCGTCGAAGAGAACGTCGAGGAGGCACTGTGGGCACTCAACGATAGCTTCGAGCTCTATTGGGGCGCCGATCTCGTTGATACATTAAAGCGTTTGCACAGAACACGTTATGCGCAGTGAAGACTCTATATACTAAATACGATAAACGTGCGCTCGTCGAGCTGCCGAAGGTGGAGTTCACAGGGCGTATCATCGTCATACAAAGTGTCGGTGAGGCACGCCGTGCCGTCGACTATCTGCTGAGGTTCCCCCGATTAGGCATCGACACGGAGACGCGCCCCAACTTCAAGCCGGGTGCGATGCATCCTGTGGCCCTGCTGCAAGTGTCGACGCCTGACACGTGTTTCCTCTTCCGGCTCAACAGCATCGGTCTGCCGCAATGTCTGGTGGATCTGCTTACCTCAACGTCGACACAGAAAATAGGGCTCTCTTTGCACGACGACTGGGCGCAGCTCAGGCGCCGTGTCGAGTTTGAGCCTGTCAACTACGTCGAGCTGCAGGACTACGTGAAACGTCTCGGCATCGAAGACATGAGCCTGCAGAAGCTTTATGCCAACCTCTTCGGCTATAAGATCTCCAAGACACAGCGCCTCACCAACTGGGAGGCTGACGTGCTGACCGAGCCGCAGAAGCGTTATGCTGCGACTGACGCATGGACATGCCTGCAGATGTTTGATGAGATCAACCGTCTGCTCACGACGCGCGACTTCCGGCTGGTACGCGTAGAGCCAAAGACAGAAGAAGCCCAGCGCTCTTCATAAGCTTCCTTAGGTACCTCATGGATGCTGATGACGTAATCGTCTCCATAGACGCCACAGTTGTCATATTACCCCATCGTTCAACATAACTCCCATTTATGCTCACAATCACCCTCAAGCGCGGCAAGGACGAATCGCTGCGCCGTTTCCACCCCTGGATATTCTCAGGCGCCATTCAGCACATCGACGGCCCTCAGGACGAAGGCTCGCTGGCTCGAGTGCTCACCTGCGACGGATCATATATAGCCACCGGCCACTGGCAGGTCGGCAGCATCGCGGTCCGCGTGCTCACGTTCACCGACGAACCCGTGGACGGCGCTTTCTGGCAACGACGGCTGCAGGTGGCCTTGGAGGCGCGCCGAGCCATAGGCGTTGCTGACAACGTGTCCAATGACACCTTTCGGCTTGTCCACGGCGAAGGCGACAACCTGCCCGGCCTGGTCATAGACATCTATGGCAAGACGGCTGTCATGCAGGCACATAGCGTGGGGATGCATCGGTGCCGCTACGAGCTTGTCGAGGCGCTGAAGGCGGTCATGGGCGACCGCATCGACAATATCTTCTACAAGAGCGAGACGACGCTGCCCTTCAAGGCTGAACTGGGGCAGGAAAACGGCTTCCTGCTTGGCGGCAGCCCTGACGATGTAGCCATGGAGAATGGCCTGAGATTCCACATCGACTGGTTGCGCGGACAGAAGACTGGCTTCTTCGTCGACCAGCGCGACAATCGTTCGCTGCTTGAGCGCTATGCCAAGGGGCGCGATGTGCTGAATATGTTCTGCTACACGGGCGGCTTCTCTGTCTACGCACTGCGTGGAGGGGCACGCTTGGTTCACTCCGTCGACAGCTCAGCCAAGGCGGTCGATCTCGTCAACGCCAATGTAGCACTCAACTTCCCCAATGACGCTCGCCACGAGGCGTTTGCCGAGGATGCCTTCCGCTACCTGGTGGAGATGGCCGATGGCGCTTACGACCTCATCGTCCTCGACCCACCAGCGTTCGCCAAGCACAAGGATGCGCTGCACAACGCCCTGAAGGGTTATACGCGTCTGAACCTGCGCGCCTTCGAGAAGATACGTCCGGGCGGCATCGTCTTCACCTTCTCGTGCTCGCAGGCCGTCTCGAAGGATCAGTTCCGTACGGCCGTCTTCACGGCTGCTGCACAAAGCGGTCGGAATGTACGCATACTCCATCAATTGCATCAGCCGGCGGACCATCCAGTTAATATTTATCACCCAGAGGGCGAATATCTGAAAGGATTCGTGTTATTTGTGGAATAGAAGTTAATTTTGTTAACAAGACAAGCTCTCGTTGTGTATGAATAGTTAAATAGTTTGAAATATCAGACGAAAATATATGGGAACTCTTGCAGATAATGCAGAATTCCGTACCTTTGCAACGTGTTTTTCATGGTATTAGATTTAAGGTTAATGAAAGGTCGGTTGTCGTGAGACAACCGTCCTTTTTTCTTGTCTATCCCTTCTATGGCACTGACGCATACTTCTTACCATCTCTTCACACGCTGGCTCTGCGCTTTTTCTTCGTGCGCGCAATACCTATTATATAGACTGAAACGTTAAATAATCTGTTAATCTTCATCAAACACGCTTTTTTTCGATATTTTTACGTACCTTTGCCCTCGCATAGCAAGGAATAGGGAAATTCCCCTCTCGCTTTAGGCCTTTTCCCTTCTTGTCATCAGCGTAAAGCGCTACTTTTGCAGCGCAGAACAAGAAAATACATTGTCTAACATTTAAAAGTGAGAATAAAAATGAAGAACATGAGAAATCTGATCGCTATCATGATGGTCCTCCTGCCCTTCAGCTCCTGGGCACAGGACGATGTCTATTTCGTTCCCAAGAAGAAGGCAGACAAGGCGGCGCAGACAACCGCCTCCGACCGTTATACACCGGTGCAGATTGTCTATGCCGACGGCACGGAGGACAATTACGTCACGTCAGGTGCCACCCGCGACGTCGACGAGTACAACCGTCGCGGCCACGGCGCCGGCGCATCGCTCGTGCAGCAGCCCGACGGCACTTTCGCCTATCAGCCTGGCGACACCTTGGCCTACATGAACGATTCGCTGGCCATGACGCGCAGCTATGCTTCCAGCGGCGCCTATTCCGAGGGCTACTATGACGGCTATGCCGATGGCGAGGAATATGCCATGACACAGCGCCTCAACCGCTTCGGCTATGCCGGTGGCTATACGTCGCCGTGGTACTACAGCTACTACAACGATCCCTGGTACTGGGACACCTATTGGTATGGCTATGACCCCTACTGGTATGGCAGCTACTACTACGGCTGGCATCGTCCTTATTGGGGCTACGGCTACTACGGCTACTGGGGGTATGATCCCTATTGGTACGGTGGCTACTACTATTATCCTCGTCACCACTACTACTATGGTGGCGGTTACCACTATGGCAATCGCCCCCATCGCAACACTGCTTACAGCAGCCGCTACTCCAACCTTCGGACGGCCAACCGCAACCAAGGCAGTTCGCGCAGTCGTGGCGGTTTCAGCGGCAGCTCCACCGGCAACCGTCGTGGCACGCTGGGCGATCGTGGCGGCAGCTACATCAGCCGCGGCACGACTTCTTCAAGCCGTTCCATGGGCAGCAGCGTGACCACCAGCCGTGGCAACTCGGGTCGTGTCTCCTCCGCTTCACGCGGCTCCTCGAGCTCGGTAACGCGCAGCAATTCTTCCTACTCAGGATCGTCATCCTCGTCGCGTAGCGTCAGCAGCAGCTCTTCATCGCGTGGCAGCAGTGGCGGCTTCGGTGGTGTCAGCCGTGGCGGCAGCGGTGGCGGCTTCAGCGGTGGCGGATCGCGTGGTGGTGGCTTCAGCGGTGGCGGATCGCGTGGCGGTGGCTTCAGCGGAGGCGGATCACGTGGCGGCGGCCGTGGAAGATGATGGTAACGTTGAAATGTTGAAACGTAGAAAGTTCTTCGCAGAGCGCGCTCGGCATCCCGAAGGGTGACGCCGGACACGTCAAGAAGACGTGCAAGCTCAAACAGAATATTTGAATAATGTATTATTGAGAATTGATTAAATACGACATACAATGAAAAAGATATTTCTTTTTGCCCTTGCTGCCTTGCCCTGTGTGGCTGTGCAGGCACAAGACACCTATCTCAACGACCGTGCGACCAACACGTCGGACGTCATCGGCACGGCGCGTTACGTCGGCATGGGCGGTGCAATGGGCGCTCTCGGCGCTGATATCTCTACCATCAGCAGCAATCCAGCCGGCATCGGCCTGATGCGTCGTGGCACTTTCTCCTTCACCCTCGGCGGTCAGATCAACGATGCCAAGCCCGCTTTCGGCGACAGCCGTGGCAGCTTCACGTTCGATCAGATCGGCGTGGTCATCCCCTTCGGCGACGTAGGCGATGATACACGACTCAACTTCGCATTCAACTACCAGAAGAAGATCAACTACAATCAAGGCATCTACACGTCGCAGCCGTTGGGCGGACTCTCGCAGGGCGATATGTTTGCGTGGATTGCCAATTCGACCTATCGCACCAATACCGAGGGGCAGTATTACTTCGATTCGCCCTTCTACGACAATCTCTATCTGGCAGGCTTCTTCGGCGAGTACACCAATCCTGCAGGCGACACCTACTTCCGCAACGTCAATGCCGGCGAGACGGGCATCTATTATCGCAACTCATCGGGTTCGCTGCAAGGCTATGAATTCAACCTCAGCGGTAGCGTCAGCGACCGTTGGTACTGGGGCCTCACCTTTGGTGTCGACCACATGGTCTACCGCCACAGCGCTTCCTACGAGGAACTGGGTGACGACTCCTATATCCTCTATCAGGATCAGACGCTCAAGGGCAATGGCTTCAACTTCAAGGCTGGCGCCATCATACGCCCTCTTGAGGACAGCCCGCTGCGCTTCGGCCTGACGGTCGAGACGCCCACGTGGTACTCACTCAAACACACCGGCGAGGCCGCACTCTCGACACTGGTGGATGGCCGCTATTCTCAGGCCTCCTATATGGACGACAGAAACCTCCTCGATTATAATGTCTATTCACCCTGGAAGTTCCGTGCCTCTCTCGGCTCGACCGTCGAAGACTATCTCGCCTGGGATGTGGAGTACGAGTATTCGATGAACAACTACACCAAGATGGGTTACCCCGACGACTACGATGACTACTACTACGGCGAAGGTTCCACCATCTCGATGGACAAGGACCAAGCCATGAACGAGATGACCCATGCCAACATTCGTGGCGTGCACAACGTACGTGCCGGCCTCGAGATCAAGCCCTTCAGCAAGATGGCCGTACGCGTGGGCTACAACTTCTTCAGCAAGCCCTACAAGAAGGGAGCCCGCCTCGACCAGACGTGCAACACGCCGGCTTACGACTGGAGCACCTCGACAGAGTATATCAATCTCGGTGCGACGAATCTTTTCACCCTCGGTCTGGGCTATCAGGGCAAACATTTCTTCGCCGACATCGCCTATAAGTACCGCGTGCAGCGTGGCGACTACTACAGCTTCGACGATCAGTTCACACGGCTCAACGAATCGTTCATCGGCGAGAATCCCCAGCTGTCAGGCAAGACACTGCAGCCCTCCGAAGTCAATCTCGACCGCCACAATATTGCTGTCACGCTCGGCTATCGATTCTGATACCGTCGCTGCTCAGCCCTCATACATCTTTCTCGCGCGCTTCCCTTCGACAAGGGGAGCGCGCGTTGCTTTTTTAGGAGATAATACGTTGAAATGTAATTTCTTTTGTATGTTATGACTGAAATGTCGTTTTTTTGTTGTACCTTTGCGCCCGCAAAAAACAAAATGTCAAGATAACATCAACCTTTCAACGTTTCAACAATTCAACTACATAAATGATCACAGTATCCAATCTCGCCATCCAATTCGGCAAACGCGTTCTGTACAAGGACGTCAACATGAAGTTCACCAACGGCAATATCTACGGCGTTATCGGCGCTAACGGAGCTGGCAAATCCACGCTGCTCAAGGCCATCAGCGGCGAACTCGAGCCTAACAAAGGCACCATCGAGATGGGGCCGGGTGAGCGCCTTAGCGTGCTCTCGCAGGACCACTTCCAGTACGACGACCAGACGGTGCTCGACACCGTGCTGATGGGGCACACCGTGCTTTGGGATATCATGCATGAGCGTGATGCCTTGTATATGAAAGAGGACTTCAGCGATGCCGACGGCATACGCGTGGCCGAACTCGAGGAGAAGTTTGCCGAGATGGGAGGTTATACGGCCGAGAGCGACGCGGGCGCCCTGCTCAGCGGTCTCGGTATCAAGGAGAAGAAGCACCAGATGCTCATGCGCGACCTCTCGGGTAAGGAGAAGG
>CAMOSA010000046.1 GCA_946624335.1 uncultured Prevotellaceae bacterium | reverse complement strand
CGAATCCTTCGAGGTCTATTTCCTCGATGTCGAAGAGGTCATCGTCGGTGGGCTCGATATCCTCGTCGTCAGCCAGTGCTGCGGCGTTGAGTGTCGCAAGGAGTTCCTCTGTCGTCTTGGGCGCCTGGCGCTCGGCGCGCTGGATGACAAGGGCGGGTGGCGTGCCATGGCGTCGCCGGCAGGACGGCTGGTCGATGTGCTTGCCATAGCTGATGTGCGACACTTCGAGCAGCAGTCCTCTCCCTTCGTCGGGGTCGAAGATATATTGTAGGTGTTGTCCTTCGTCTTCGAGGAGGTCGCCCAGTTCCACTTCGTCCATGGTGTCGTACTCGAAGCCGCTCTCGGGTATGGTGCGTTCGCGATGCCAGCGTTCGTCACATACATAGAATGTCGAAGGCTTGTGCGGCCCCCATTGGCAGGTGTGTCGTATCAGCTTGTGCAGGTCGGCAAAGGTGGCGTCGGACTCTATCTGTAGCTCGATAGCGAAATCTTCTGCTTCGGGGCTTGCGGCGGTGATGGTGTAAAGCATGGCTTTGTCTCGTTTTACGTTTAGCCTTTAGCGATTCATACTTTTATTAGTGTACGAATCCGCGCTGACGTGTGTCTTCGATGAAGTCGAGGATGTACTTTATCTCAGGCGTAGCGGGCAGTTCTTTCTGGATGGTCTCGATGGCATCGGCCAGCGATAGTCCTCCTTGGTAGATGATGCGGTAGGCTTCGTGGATGGTGTTGATGACCTCACGCTCGAAGCCGCGACGGCGAAGGCCGACGATGTTGAGGCCACAGTATGTGGCCGGGTGGCGTGCACAGATGGTGTAGGGCAGTATGCTCTGGGATGTGCCGGTGCCACCGCCTACCATGGTGTAGCCTCCGACGCGGCAGAATTGATGTACCAGGACGCAGGCCGAGAGGATGGCGTGGTCGTCCACCGTGACCTCGCCGGCAAGCTTTGTGCAGTTGCCTATGATGACGTCGTTGCCCACGATGTCATCGTGAGCGATATGGCAGCCTTCCATCAGCAGGTTGCCGCTGCCGACGACGGTCTTGCCCTTGGCGGCTGTGCCGCGGTTGATGGTGACGTTCTCGCGGATCTTATTGTTGTCGCCGATGATGGCCAGCGACTCCTCGCCACGGAACTTCAGGTCTTGAGGTACGGCACCGATGACGGCTCCGGGAAAGAATATGTTACCCGACCCGATGCGCGAACCGTAGAGGATGGTGACGCTGTTCATCAGCGTGTTGTTGTCGCCGATCTCGACGCCACGGTCGATGTAGCAGAAAGGACCGATCTCTACGTTCTCGCCAATCTTGGCTTCAGGGTGGATGTATGCGAGGGGACTGATCATATTGGGTTTAGCGTTTAATGATTAGCGTTTAATGATGTTTGTCGTTTAAAGTCGGTGAGTAAAGACTAGGCCTGACATCTATGGGAGAGGATACACCTGATCTCTTCACCTTAAACTTTAGGCTCATTCTTGATGACCTGCGCCACGAGGTTAGCCTCGGCGACGACGTTCTCGCCGACGAAGACGTAGCCGTGCATCTGGGCTATGTTGTGGCGGAAGGGTGCGGTGAAGGAAGCCTTGAAGAGCAGGGTGTCGCCGGGCACGACCTTCTGCATAAACTTGGCGTTGTCGATGCGCAGGAAATAGGTGCTGTGCTTCTCGGGCTCGTCGAGGTTGCTCAACACGAGCAAGCCGCCTGTCTGAGCCAGGGCTTCGATGAGGATGACGCCGGGCACGACGGGCTCCCCAGGGAAGTGACCTTGGAAGAAGGGCTCGTTGCCGGTGACGTTCTTCACGCCTATGATGCTGTTGGCATCCATCTCGATGACCTTGTCGACGAACAGCATGGGGTAGCGGTGGGGCAGCAAGGAACGGATGCGTGTGATGTCCATCACGGGTGCCTTGTTAGGGTCGTAGTAGGGTGCCTGC
This sequence comes from uncultured Prevotellaceae bacterium, assembly GCA_946624335.1. GTDB lineage: Bacteria > Bacteroidota > Bacteroidia > Bacteroidales > Bacteroidaceae > Physcousia. The sequence goes on along the minus strand of CAMOSA010000046.1, from coordinate 12,360 downwards.
ACCTTGTGAGCACGGATCTCTTGACGCATGAGCCGTGCGAAACGGTTGTTGACGGTGTGCCCGGGGCGGGTGGCAATGATACGTCCCTTGATAGGCTTTCCGATGAGCGCCATGTCGCCGATGATGTCCAGCAGCTTGTGGCGGGCGGGCTCGTTTTCCCATACCAGGGGCTTCGGTTGCAGGAAGCCGAGCTCTGCGGCGTCGTGGTGAGGCGCTCCGATGCGGTCGGCCAGCTGGTCGAGTTCCTCCTGCGGCTTCTGGTTCTCATAGATGACGATGGCGTTGTCGAGGTCACCGCCTTTGATGAGGCCTGCTGCCAGCATCATCTCAATCTCACGGACGAAGCAGAACGTGCGGGCCGGAGCTATCTCGGATTCGAATTTCTCCATGTCGTCGAGCGTGGCAAACTGGCTGCTGAGGACTTTCGACTGGAAGGCGATCATCGCGGTGATGCTGAACTGCTCGTCGGGCAGGATGGTGATGACGCTGCCTGTCACGTCGTCGCGCACTTCGATTTTCTTGTGTACGACATAGTAGTCCTTGGGCGCGTTCTGCTCGACGACGCCTACGTGGCGTATGTTCTCTACATAGATCTCTGCCGAGCCGTCGAGGATGGGCACTTCGGGACCGTTGACCTGCAGTAGGCAGTTGTCGACGCCGAGGGCGTAGAGGGCTGCCAGGGCATGTTCGACGGTGCTGCAGCGTGCGTCGCCTTGTGCCACAACGGTGCCTCGTGTCGTCTCGATGACGTTCTCGGCGATGGCGTCGATGATGGGTTCTCCAGGGAGATCAATACGTTGAATCTTGTAGCCGTAGTTCTCGGGGGCGGGGTTGAAGGTGACGATGAGGTTGAGGCCGGTGTGCAGGCCTTTGCCGTGCAGCGTGAAGCTGCCGCCGAGTGTATTCTGTTTTAACATGTTAATCCTTGATTTTCGATTTCAGATCCTCTACTTCCTTCTGCAACTGTCTCAGCTGGGCTGCCATGTCAGGCAGCGTCTTGTAGACGGCAGCAGAGCGTGCGAACTGTTTTGGCTCGATGGCGGGGTAGCCGATGAGCGTCTGTCCGGGCTTGCGGATATTGCCCGGCACGCCGCTCTGTGCGCCGAGGGTGGTGCGGTCGGCGATGCTGATATGCCCGGCCACGCCGACCTGTCCGGTGAAGGTGCACCATTCGCCGATCTTCGTCGATCCGGCGATGCCGACTTGTGCGCAGAGTACGGTGTTGGCGCCTAACTCGACGTTGTGGCCGACCTGCACGAGGTTGTCGATCTTAGCACCATGGCGGATGATGGTGGCACCCATGGTGGCACGGTCGACGCAGGCATTGGCGCCGAGCTCCACGTCGTCCTCGAGCACGGCGATGCCGATCTGAGGAATCTTCTCGTAGCCGTCGGCACTGGGAGCGAAGCCAAAGCCGTCGGCGCCGACGACGCTGCCGGCATGCAGGATGCAACGGTCGCCGATGACGCAGTCGTGGTAGACCGTAGTGTTGGCATAGAGGATACATTCTTTACCCACCTTGGCACCGTCGCCGACGGTGGCGTGGGGGAGGAGTTGTGTGCCGTCGCCAATCTCAGCGTTGTCGCCGACGTAGGCGAAGGGTGCCAGATAGACATCCTTGCCGACACGTGCTGTCGGAGCTACGTAAGCCAGGGAGTCGATGCCCGTGCGGCGAGGTTTCATGCTCTCATACAGGTTCAGCAGCTGTCCGATGGCCAGGCGAGGGTCGGCGACGCGCACCAGGGTGGCCTTTACGGGTTGGGTAGGCTGAAACGTCGAGGGCACGAGGATGACGGTCGATAGTGTCTGGTAGACGTAAGGCTCGAACTTGGGGTCGTAGAAGAACGAAAGTGCGCCGGCAACACCTTCCTCGATCTTGGCGAAGGTGTGAACGCACGCTTCGGCATTTCCGTCTACTGTGCCGCCGATATATTGTGCGATTTGTGAGGCTGTAAATTCCATTTCTGCGTTGTTGCTATTTCAAATTGGGCGCAAAGATACCTTAAAAAAGCCGGATTACCTATTTTATATACGACTTTTTGGTGTTCTATTCACCTTTTTTACAAATATTCCTGCATTTTGGGATAAATCGTACACCTTTTTTCAAAATCGTTCACACGACTTTCAGCAGATAGTGGGGACAACCGTTGGACATCGTCCGGCGTACACGTCCGGCTCGGGCCTCGGCGGTCAGCCATCGTCCGAGACAGTTGCGGGCTTTGTCGTCGTAAGTGTACCCCGTTCGTTGCGTAATGCTGCGTGTGATGTCGGATATTTTCATCTTCTTTGTATCGGCTTCTGCGATGTTCGTCAACTCGAATATGTCCAAGAAGCGGCTGACTTCAGGACGCATGGCGTTGTAAGTGGCGTTGTATGCTTCGATGGCTTGTGCCTCTTCTGGGGCAAGCGTGTAGCGACGTCCCTGGCGCAGCTCGGTCAATGCCTGGGCGTAAAGAGCTGGGTAATTGATAGGTGTGGCGTTGTCGACGGTGGCTCCGTCACGGATGTCGGCCACGATGAATCGCCGTGCACCCCGTGCGTCGTTCAGGATGTCGGCCGTGTCGCTCGTGGCGATGAGTGAAGCGTAACAGGGCATATCCTGCAGGGCGCTGCTGTAAGGACGACGCCCCTTGATGGTGTTTCCCTGTATCATGTTCCGAAGGACCATCTGTTGCGTTTTTTTGTTGACGCGACCTATCTCTTCGATGTTGACGAGCAGGCTCGTCGCCAACAGTCGCTCAGCCTCCTGGATGCCGTTGACGTCCGTCATCTCGCGGAATCCGATGTTGCGCAGCTCTGGCGGTAGCAACAGGCGTGCAAAGGAATCCTTGCCGCAGCCCGGCCGTCCGATGAGTAACGGCATTGCGTCGAAGCCGTATGTGCTGCCGTCACCGCTCCATCGGGCCACCATGCTTAAGAACCATTGGTGAAACCACTGTTGCCAGTGAGGGTTGCGGCAGGGTATGCGTTCGGCAAGGGCACGGATGTGGTCAGTCGTGCCGTCCCATGTCACGTCGAGATCGTTGAGGTAGGCGTGGGCCGCGTTGTAGTCTCGGATACGTGTCGAGCCGAGAAAGCGGCGCATATCTCGGTCGAGGACCTCAAGGCCGCTCTCATGGCACTCCTGCACCATAGTATTCATTACCCGGCTGTCCAGGGGCAGGAAGTCGAATGACGCGGCATCGTTGCAGCGCCATTCCACGCCGTTCGTCAATACATTGTAACGCAGATCGTAGCGTTGCTGCATGAAGGTCTGCAGGCGATAGGTCGTCTCTTGCATGGCATGGCTGCGGTTGCGGCCTCGCTGGTCGTTGTGCTCAAGGTAGACACTCTCGATGATTGCGCGCTGTCTGTCGCTGTCGATGTCACGCCATTGGGCGTTGCATGCTGCTTGCCTGACGGCATCTTCCTGGGGAATGTTCAGCCGGAGAGCCTCCAGCGCTACGACCTCCAGTGCAGCTTCTGCTGTGACGTCGCCGCTGCTCTTGTCTCTCGCCGTGTTCACGGCCAGCGCAAAACGTCGTCGCCACAAGTTCTTGTTGTCCGCTGACGGTCGGCTGCTTCCTTGTCCATAAGCATCGGCATCCGGTTGACAGCCGTCGAGCCCGGCGCCGACCAGGCTGCGGCTTACTTTCACGGCGGCCGCTGCGTCGTCGAAGTAGGGTGTCGGGTCGTAGGTCCAGAAGAAGCTGTCGTCGATGTGTGCTTCCTTAGATTTAGGAGCACGGCCGAGGACACTGGCGTAGACCGCCGCACATCGTTTGTAGAGTTCCTGGTGGAAACGCTCGCTCTGGGCCCTGTCGGCGGGTAACGAACCGTCATCGTAGGTACCTCTCACGAGGATGCGCAGGCTGTTGCCGTTGGCACCTTCTACTACCGCGATGGTCGTCGGCCATGAGGTGGCGAGTGCTTTCAGGCGTCGTTTCTCCTCGGGGAGCGTGACATCGTCCAGTTCCAGGGTGACGATGCCGGTGTAGGCTGTCCGTTGTGAGCCGTCGCGACGGCGGCGCACCACCTCGCCCGGACAGATACGGGGCAGTCGTTCCAGGGTCTGTGAACGCAACGACGGTGGAAGGTCTTTCAGCTCTTTCCTGAAAGCTTCCACCGTGCGTCTCCGCCTCTCGTCAGTACGGATGCGAGTCATTAGCTCGCCCAAATCCAAGATGCTGGTCCTGATCTTCTTACTCCTTATCGTCTGTGTGTATAGGGTGCATTGCATAGCTTCTTTGCTTAAGCTCGTGACCTCGGTCGTCTCGCCTCGCACGTCTCTTCTACTTCGTGCCCGTCACCTCGGTCTCTCGCCTCTTTCTCTCTTTTGCGCTGCAAAGATAAGCACTTTTTTTCGTTGCTGCAAATATTTTGGCGAGAAAATGATGAAAATACTTCAAATATTTGCAGTCTTATCATATAAAGCTCTACTTATCATAAATATCTCAATATTATATCTATCATATTAACCTGTTTAAAATCAATGTAGTTATTATCTATTTGTAGACAAAGTGACCTTTATTTTTTTGCATTTCTATAGTTTGAAAATGACTTGCAATAATGCGCCCCCATTTTGAATAGGTGATATATGGATGAGGGCATGGAGATATACTCGGATCCGATAGATGATAACGATTCCGGCGCATCCGCTGTTCGGACACCTGCCTGCAGATAAAATGTTCTAAGCTAATCAGCAAGCCTATTATGATGCCATCACGACCAGCACCAATGCAGGGCAATCGGTTCCATCAGATTCAGGCTGAGCATCTGTTGAGGTGATATCCCCACGTGTTAGTGATGATGTCACAAGAGACATAGAGCAGTTCCAGTGGAGAAGCCTTACCCTTGATGTTGTCGCTCTTCACCTTAATGAAGCCAGTTACGTATAACGATGCTCCGGCTTTTGCTTTGATGTATGAACTTATTCAAAAAGTTCAGAAAAATCTTTCTCAGACGATGATCCCTCCATGTTAGCCTCCTTTTCTGCAACTTTGATGGCTGCATCATAGCCCGTCAAAGCTGCAAAAGGAGCAAACTGTGCCGCCCGTTGCATCATAGACATCTGCGGATGTGTCTTTGATACGTGATGCGGCAGGTTGATGATGTCACTATAGTCTTCCATATCCATTATCCATTTTACATTCGCACTATGCGCGATGTCCTCCTATCTGTGCGTTCCTTTCTTTGGCTGTAGCCCCTTCGGTGTAGCTCATACCTCGCAGGATGGCATTCTTTCCGAATCGTTCCTTGATGGCCAGTTGCGCAGCCTGCAGCCGCCGTTCCTTGGCCAGCGCCTCCTCTTCCTCCTTCTGCTTTTGCTCCAGGGCTTCATAGTCCGTGAACAAGTCCAGCTGTGTGGGAGTCATTTTCGGCTTCACCTGTTCCTCCGGCACCACATGGTTCGTCACCAGTGTAATGCGACGAACCAGCAGCTGGTGGTCTGTGATGCGATCATAAAGTCGCAGCACGGCCTCCCCAATCAACGATGATGAGGACGTCTGCCGCAGCAGGTTCTCCGTTCCATGTGCGTGCTTCGGCACCATGCGTCCGTAGTAGTCTGTCGTCACTGGCCCCGTATATCGTGATTTGCGTTCAGGGTTAGTCAGGTTCTCCGTGTCGTAGTTGATGGTCAGCATCAGCTGGTCCGTTACCAACCGCTGGGCAAAGAGATCCAGCGCCATGGCATCCGCCATCTCTTGCACCACCACTCGTGCCTTCTCCCATGAGTAGGCCTCCTGCAGCACCTGACCACTGCTGAAGGAATTCACCTCCGGGCGGTATGCCTTCACGTAATCTATGGTGCATGGTTCCCATCCCCAGGCATGATCGATGAGCAGTTCTGCGTTCACGCCAAACAGACGATAGAAGAACTCCTCATTCTGCAAGGATTTGCGCGCCACCTGTCCCATGGTTGTGATGCCAAACTCCGCTAACTTCGTGGCGATGCCTCGTCCCACGCGCCAGAACGCCGTCAGCGGTCGGTGGTTCCACAGCTTCTTTCTGTACGTCATCTCGTCCAACTCTGCTATGCGCACGCCGTCCTTGTCTGCCGGCACATGCTTCGCCACGATGTCCATGGCCACCTTGGCTAAGTACATATTCGTGCCGATGCCCGCCGTGGCCGTGATGCCCGTTGTGGCCAGCACGTCACGTATCATCCGCATGGCCAGCTCATGGGCTGACACCCTATATATATTAAGGTACTGTGTCACATCCATGAACACCTCGTCGATGCTATAGACGTGGATATCCTCAGACGACACATACTTCAGGTACGTCTGATACACCTTCGTACTCACCTCTATATAGTGAGCCATCCGTGGTGGTGCGGCGATGTAGTCCAGCTCCCAGTCCGGATGCGCCTTCAGCTCGGTGTCGTTCACAGACTTGCCCGTGAAGCTCCCCCCAGCCGCCTGCCGGCGTTCGTAGTTCACCTCCCGCACCCGCTGCACCACCTCGAAGAGGCGTGCTCTGCCACCGATGCCATACGCCTTCAGCGACGGCGACACGGCCAGGCAGATGGTCTTCTCCGTCCGGCTGCGGTCGGCCACCACGAGGTGCGTGGACAGCGGATCCAGTCCTCTGTCCACGCACTCCACGGAGGCATAGAATGACTTCAGGTCAATGGCTATGTACGTGCGACCGTGCATACTTCAACATTTACGGTTAACAGCATGGCTGATGACCGTTCCTGATGGATAGTTATTCACAGCTTGTTTATAAGCGTCTCAACCTTCTGCTTCGTTTCCTCGGTCTTCTGCTCGTCGTTCATTGCTGTGACGACCCCGGCATCCTCGGCTTTCCAGAATCCGCACAGATACTTGAATTGCTGGATGGCAGCATCATAAACGCCCGGCGAATAGGAGGACATGAGCAGTGCCATCTTCTTCACTTTGGCGGGCTTCATGATGCTGTAGCAGCGGTGGATGGCAGCCTGCATCTGAGAGTTGAAGGTGAAGTAGTAGATAGGTGTGGCCAGCACGATTACCTCAGCCTCCTGCAGCAGCGGGTAGAGTTCCTGCATGTCATCCTTCTGCACGCAAGCGCCTTCTCCCTTGCCGTGGCAATACTCACAGGCCAGACAGCCTGCAATCTTTTTCTTGGCCACATTCACCAGCGTTACCTCATGGCCTGCAGCTTCAGCTGCGTCCTTGTACACTTCTGCCATCCAGGCAGTGTTTCCCTTAGCGCGGGGCGAGGATTGTAGAATCAGAATCTTCATAATTGTTTCCTATTTTGAGTTAAACAATAAAGGGTTAATAGTATTCAATGTTCAATTCGTCGCTCACGATGAAGTCCTCATGGCCATCATCGTAGCAATATACGATACGCAGTCCGCGATACACCTCCGGCACCTTCAGTGTTTCGAGCAAGTGCCATCGAGGTCGACCAAAGTCATACGATGCGCGGTCAAGCATCAGGCGATTGCTGGTCCAGTCAAACTGGTAGTAGCCCCCACCTATGCAACTGTCATTTCCTTTCAGCAAATCCTTGTGCTGATTGACCATACCCAGGCGTAGGTAGCCATCCATGGTGATAATGAATTTTGGTAGTGCCATAGTTACTTCTTCTTTCCTTTGGTTTTGTCTTTCTTCTCGCTGGATAGATCAACGATAATTGCTATTACAAATCCGACGGCACATGATCCGACTAATATCCAAAAACTTTTATATACAAGCCTGAGGACGGTCATACTGACTATCGGAGATCTCCATGTCGAGTTCCTGTCCATCCTCTTCGTCTGAGCCGAAGGCGTTGTATTTTACTGTAATATCCATTGTTTTTATAGTCTTTTGATTAGTTTTGCTGGAATACCACCAACGACGGTATTCGGCTCCACATCCTTTGAGACGACAGCCCCAGCGGCCACGATGGCGTTTTCCCCGACGGTCACACCTGGAAGGATCGTAGCTCCCGCACCTATCCAGCAATTACGTTTCAGCACAACAGGTTTGCACGTCAGTATGGCGTGTTCCTCGGGGTCGTGATTATTACTGATGAGCTGACAGTTAGCAGCCACCAGCACGTTGTCCTCGATGGTGATACCTCCGGCACTCATGAACAGCGAGTTGTTCATCACCACCACGTCTCGACCAATCCTGACGTTCTTACCTCGAACAACGGTTGTAGGGGTCATCACTCGGCTTCCTTCACCCAGCTCGCCAAATAACTCTTTTTCAAACGCCTGCCATTCATCTGTATATGGCATCGTATGATTCAGCTTGAAGCACAGTTGCGCTTCTCTCACGCCCTGTTGCACCTCTTCGGGTGTTGCCTGGCGAAGATCTATTCTAATTTCTTCCATTTTATATTATTTGAGTTTTTCTTTTGACTATCACTTTACTTTTAGCAAACTCTTCCGCTTCACGACTTCCTTGGCGGTCATAATATGAATAGTCGGCCCTACACGGTAATAGTATTGGCCATCGACGTCCACCAGTTGATTAACCGACGGAATTTGAACCGTCATATACAACTGTCCTTCCTTCGTGTTGAAGGAACAAATGACAGAAGAGGCAAGCGTATGGAAAGTCCTTTCCAGCAGATTGCTCAACTCATTGTGCATGATGTCTTTGGCCTTTTGCTCCTCATGTATTTGAGAGCCACAGAGGAAAGAGAAATCTTCTTCAAGCCCAGTAACATTGCCGGCATCATCCACCCCAATGTATAGAGTACCTCCCTGCGTATTCATCATACTGCACACAACTTTCATAAGGCGTTTCCCCATCCCGAATTTGTCGGGCTTCATATTATTGTCAGGCGGATAGATCATCGATTGTTTAAACTCGATGCTCATTCCCTCTTCGAACCCTAAATTCGGAAGGGTCGGTTTCTCTTCTTCAATGTCAAGGAGCGATTCGAACTTCGTCCGTATCTCATGAGCAGCTTCTGTGAGGTGAAACGGTTTCTGGAGGTTATAAGCCAGGACCAGAGCAGCAATCTTGGACGCCGTTTTCAAGTCCTTCCTGTTGCTCATCGCCATCAGTTCTTTGTTGGCTTCAGTCTGTCCGACGAGAGATAAGGCATGTATTTGCATGGCCTTGTCGAAGATCTCCGGATAGGCTTCGAGAGCAGAAATGCTATCGCGGAAATACAAGCGATAATCATCCATGTCGATTTTCTTATTGATCGCGTACTGCTGCATCATATCTATGATACGCAGGCGCTTCTCAAAAAGAGCCACCATACGCTTATCATCGATTACCAGGGCAAGAATCCTGGCATACGACAATAGGTTATAAGCATCGATGCGGCTCTTCACTATCATGGATTTCCTGTCTATAATGTGAATAAGTTCCTGGACGTTGCGTTCAGGCAGCTTCGATTGAAGGAATGCCGTATCCTCCTGCTCTTCGTCGCTTACATTTTTTCGGGCAGTGTTCTTTTATCTGCATAGGCATATATCAGTTCATTGAAACAGCTTAATTGATCCATGCCATCTTTATTTTCAGACTTGCCTACATACTCTGCATCAATGTTTGCGCCTCGACCAAATTGTGAGATTTCCACTTCAACGACTTCGTCTGCGTTGAGCGTTTCAGTCGTCAGGATACGACAAGCAAATCCATCTTCTGTAATAGCCAGATAGCCGCCAGGCGTTGTCTTCGTTACACTTGCACGTAAACGATCTCCAATACGATATACCTCACGCACCCAATCACTGACCAACCCAGTACAGTCAAAACGCAACAATCCGTTTTTATCAAACGTTTTAACTTTTGCCTTGAATAAGAACGGTCTGTTGCTATCAGGATCTGTGAACGTATCAAGATTTACATCGCGAACCCCATAGGCTATAAAGTCATTTGCCGACAGCAGCCCATCGCCCTCATATTGTTCAGAGTATATTCTGGCCGTGAATAGCGGATAGCCTCTTTTGTCGAGAGCCGTATGCCAGCCAGTCACGTATATCTCAACGTCCTGTTGCAAATCCGGAGAGAGTTTCTTGGGATGTTTTTCAACTGGCCTTATCAGAGTATTAAATAAGTCACGTTCCAGCTCGACCCACATCTTTCTCCATTCTTTCGTATCTTGCGATTGTTTGGCAACTTGGCGTCGGAACTCATCATCGTTGGTAGCCAGCTGAAAATGATGCCAAGGTAGCACCCATTCCGGCAGTCTGTTTTGACACGACTTCGCCCTGATGTTCGGTGATATTAGTATCGTGTCTTTCAGGACGCTCACCATGGCTTTTTCACCTTCATAAATAGCTGTGTCATTCTGGAACGGGCGAACGGGAACAGAAGTACGTGAATAGCAAAGCTGACGAATAGAGCCAAGGACCTGCCAGCGCAGTTCAAAGCCAAGCTTTCCATCCGAGAACAGCGCTTGGAGGGCGGTCTCCAACAACTGCTCATTCTTTGTGATTACAGAAGCGTAGCGGTAGAATCGTGCAATGTAAAGCGGCCGATTCACAGTCGTCATGTCCTCCGAAAGCAGTAAAATGACAAGAAGCGCCCTGATGATGTTCGTCAATAACTTTTCGTTGTCCTGGAAACTAACATCAGAGATATGATCCGCTTTATCCTGAAGGTTATGGATATAGATTCTCAGCATTCGTATGAAAGCACTCCTAAACGGTTCCTGTACCCAGTTCTCGTGGTTGCTATTGACAATCACATCGAATAGCTCATCCATGTACTTGGTGGTCATGTCAGGCTTCAGCGCATAAATATAGATCAGAACCTGCAGCCTTCTCTCCGGCTCATAAATATAGCCCGACGCGCGCAGGTTAGCAAGGATGTTTCCTATATACTCTTCCGCGCTGCCGTCCTCGATCTTCTTGAAAGCTTTGATGTAGTCATCCAGCGTGTTAATAATGTGTGATAGCTTCTCTTCATGAACAGGCTTCTCGTTGCCGTAATTCACGAGGAAATCAGTCCGTTCCAACATCGTCAGGCAGATGAATCGATACAGCTTCAGAAGTTTGATGTCCGACTGTGAGGCCTGTAGCAGCCATTCTGACAAGTGATTTGAGACGATATATACCGCGTTGAGAATCCACATCGGGTTCTTGTCCTGCAACTGTCGCAGCACATCTTCAAACAAATCCGTTTCTCTCAGGAACTGCTTCATCCACAACTTCTGAGCATGAGTGGCATCAATCAGTTCCGTAAATCGGTCAAACGAGTAGAAGACAGGCTCTACCTTTTGCTTGTCCAAAGAGAGAAAGACCATAATCCTCTTGACGCTATCCACCTTACATCGTACAGCTTGGCCCGGAAAGAGAATCTGATCTTTCGGTTTCTTTAGCCTCGCATGAATGCCATCATCATCCACGACCTCATAGAAGTCATTATTTGGAAGTTCGCTCCTTACCTTGAAAGAGTGAACCGAACCAATCGGATAGCGTTCTTTGATGATGACCGTAGTATCTTGCACAATGACCGGCGTCCCGTCATTCTCCTGCACCAAGCAACTGATTTTCTCAGGCACAGGCTCCTTTACTTGTGAGGGAAACATCCTTATCGCATACTCTTTGCCATCTACATCAATGATATAAAAGGAGTTGGGATAGTTAGAGCGAACTCCTTTCACCTTGAATTCATGTATGGTTCCTTTAGCTAAATTGACATCCATATTTATTAGAATCTGTGATACTTTTCTTGACCTTGCACGCAAACTTACATTCAAACGGCACAGGAACACCAGTCGCATCTTGGAAGTCGTTATACAGTCGGCTTTCAGCATTCGCCCCATGCTTGCGGCAGAACAGTTCCCATTTCTTATGCTGCGTCTGGTCGATGAATCGGATGAGCGTGGGCAAGTCGATGGCCCGCTCTTTGTCATAGGTCGCTTGATTCCCTTTGACATATCCACCTTCATTGACCAGCCATTGCTCGATGGCCGATTCAAAGTTCTTTTCCTTCAGGTCGTTTTCTATCATAGTGTTGTCAATCTTCTTGTTCGTAATAATAGGAATAGTCAATACCCTTCATGAATATCTCGCGATCGTCGATGCGGTCGGTCAGCGCTCCTTGCAGCAGGTCATCCTGAGCAAAACAGTCGGTGGCATAACGTTTTCCATCGGCAGCTGTCATCTTCAGTTGACTACAGCGTGTAGTCAACTCGTTTCCTCCCTGCTTCAATCTGGTTTTCAGGACGCTCCAATACTTCCGTGGATTGGGGCTTTCTGTGATTGCTGCCACTACATCCACGATGGAGAACCACCACTTGCTGTTCTCCTCGTTCCAGATTGCTCTGACCTCATGGTCTTTATAGAATCGTATTGACTTCTTGTTCATGCTCTTCGTGATTTAGGGATGTTTAGCCTTTGATGTTAGTTGGTTTGTAGCCCGACAAATACGGGTGAAAGCATTGCTTGATGATGATGCAGCAATTGCTTGATGATGATGCAGCAATTGCTTGATG
>CAMOSA010000045.1 GCA_946624335.1 uncultured Prevotellaceae bacterium | reverse complement strand
CGACCCCGTTCGCAGCTACGCCTACTGCACCGACACCTTATATTTCGCAGAATTGGCCCAGTGGGTCGAGGGCGTGGACCTGCTCTACCACGAAGCGACGTACGCCGATGTCGACCGCGACCGCGCCGAGCGCTATGGGCACTGCACCGCACGCCAAGCTGCCACCCTCGCAGCGGCAGCCCGTGTCAAGCGTTTGATGCTCGGTCACTACTCCGCCCGGTATGACAGCGACCAAATCCTGCTGGACGAGGCTAAAGAGACCTTCGAAAGCACTCTTTTGGCCGAAGAAGGACTTAAAATAACCCTATAATTGCAAAAAAATACGTATTTTCCCTTCAAAAATTTGCGGCGTATCACAAAAAAGCCTATATTTGCAGTCGAATAATACGAAAAGATATCGTTTATGAAGCATAAATACATCATTCTTCCCATTATCGCAATAGCTTTTGCTGCACCTGTCTTCGCTACACAGACAGAGCCAGAGATGGAACCGGCACCCGAGATCGAGGTTCCCGCCGATGCCAGTCTGCTGGAGGATCAAGATGGCATAGAGACAGAGGTTGCAGGCATAGGCATCAACGTCAATGGGTCGCAGCTACACATCACCAATGCGGCTGGACAGACTTTGGAGATCTACAACCTGGCCGGCGTCCGCGTTACGACAGTACGCATCGACAGTGACGACAAGACGCTCAACCTCAACTTACAGAAAGGCTGCTATATGGTCAAAGTTGGGAAAGTAGTCCGTAAGATTAACATACGCTGAAACTAAGCTAACTAACAATAATCAAATCCATTCCTCACATCTTGCAAAGAAGGAATCAAAAAGGTCGGACTCCTGTTCCGGCCTTTTTTAGGAAAACAGACTTACGCATAAGCTGAGCAAGCACCGAACGATAGTCAGATTAACGATTAAATAGATATCTATTCAATGAAAGCGACTCAACAGACCATTCAACAAATCCAACGTGCCATCCGAAAAGTGGCTGAGAAATTCCCAGCTTCTGCCGACCCCGTGCTCACCGACATCCATCTGCAGGTGAAGCCCGAAAGCGGCGAGCTGATGGCTTTCGATGATGATATGACGGAGCTCACGCGTATCGTCGTGGATCAATGGTTGCAACCCACCGACGAGGATATGTACAGCGCAGCAGCTATTGCCATCAAGCAGAGTATCAGCGGGCTGCGTGACACGGTGGAGAAGATGAGCATCCTCCACCCCTTCTCCTTTGTCATGATGGGTGAGGACGGCGAGACGATGAGCGATATCTATATCGTCGACGACGACGCCATCATTCTCGACACCGAGTTGCTGAGCGGACTGGACGAAGAGCTCGATGCTTTTCTTGCCGAACTGATGAAGGATAATGACTGATCGACCGAGCGTCTGTCACGAAACAAGCAGCCATTGAAAAGCGCTAAAAAACGTAGCGCCGACCGTCGTGGGTTATCCATTGGATACGAATATGAGGGCTTATAGCGTCCAAACACCTTAGTTGAGTAAGAAAACATCCCCAGAAACTCATTCGGCACGACCGATTGGCGCCAATAGCACCGCATCATCCGCGGTTCTAATAGGCTATATAATGTGATTAAGCCTTCCACCTCTATTGCCTGATACCATCAAGCCTTGTTAACCATACACCTAAGTGCTGAAGCCAACACACTTAGGTAAATAACGCCACACACCTAAGCACGGAACGCCACACACTTAGCTGCTCTAAGTGGCCCACCTGGGTGATCCACCTCATACACCTATGTGTGTAAGCCGACGCACTTAGGTGCTCAAGGTGGCCCACCTGGGTGATCCACCTCATACGCCTAAGTGTGTAAGCCGACACACTTATACCCGTCGCCCGATGCACATAGGTTCTTCGCCCACTACCCCTAAGCGCTTAGCCCGACGCACCGAGGCTCGTCACCCGACACTCATTAGCGTTTCGCCAACAACACCGAGGCTCGTCGGCCGACATACCTAAGCACATCGCCCGACACACATAGGTGCTACCATCACAAAACATAACGGCCAAACCTTACAGACGTAAGATTTGGCCGTTATGCCTTTAAAGATTGAATGTGTGAGGATTCAGCTATGGAGCTTGTCTCCTTGGTGTTGCACGCGATTAATTATGGTCGTGTCCTCTACCCTTCCGGCCGTCGCGACGGTCGCCGCGCTGCCGTTGCACCATACGCCGATGGAAGTCGTCCTCAGCCTTGATGACCTTGAAGACCTTGTCGGCGGGCACGACCTTCAGGATGCGTTTATAGTAGTTTTCCTCGACCTGAGCGATGTCGACCTGCAACTGTTTCAGCTTGAGGATCGTCTCCGAACAGCTCTTGGCGTCGCCCTTACAGTTCTTCTTGAGCTCGTAGACCTGCTTGCCGAGGTCGCGCTGTTTGGCCCGCATCTCGTTGTAGAGGGGGAAGAAGGCCTTTGCCTCGTCATCGGTGAGGCATGCTGCCTTGGTGAGCGACTCCTCGACCATCTTCTGAAACTTCTCAGGATTGAAGGGAGGCTGCCCCTTCTGCGGGTCAGGCTGCTGGGCAAATATGTTTATCGAAGCAAAAGCAACGACGATGAGGATAAATAGTTTTTTCATTATATACTTGTTTGTTCTGTTTGCTTGTGTCAATAAGCCTCTGTCAAGTAGTAGGCGATCTGATTGTTATTCACCAGCCCATACTCCATCTCGTAGTCGAGGGCTTCGTAGAGCGTCTCGTCGGAGATATTCATCTCGGCAGCCTCGACGGCCAGCATCTGCTCTGGCGTGCTGCGTTGGGTGAAGAGGTAAGTGCCGGCTGCGACACAGACGCCTGCTACCACGGCGGCGGCAGCATAACGAAGGACACGTCTGACCGGACTCATCGTGACGACCTCCGCCTTATGCGGCGTTCTGGAGACGGCCTCTTGAGAGGCGTGAGCCTGCTGGTCGAGCAGTCCCTCCTGCTGCATACGTTGCATGAGCCGGCCCGTGAAGCCCTCGAAGTAGCCTTCGGGCGTGCGGAACGGGTTCTTCTGCGTGTCGTACTTACGTATAATATCTTCTTCTTTCATGGAAGTATTTTGTTTTATCTGATTATTCGACCCTTAGAGTGCCAATAGGTTTAATCGAGCGCGTGGAAAAAGTCGGAGATTTTTTTCACGGCATGATGGTATGATGCTTTCAGGGCCCCGACGCTGGTGCCGAGTAAGCTGCTCATCTCTTCATATTTCATGTCATCGAAGTATTTCATGAGAAACACCTGTCTCTGCTTGGCCGGCAGCCTCTGGATAGCGTCCTGCAGCTGACGTGCCGTCTCGTCGCCATCGAAATAAGGGTCGCTCTCGAGGCGTGCGGCAACGCCTACGGCGGCATCATCGTCGAGGCTCATGGACTGCCGACGTCGCTCGATGAAGTTGAGGGTCTCGTTGTTGGCGATGCGGAACAGCCATGTCGACAGACGCGCCTCGCCACGGAAGTTGTCGATACCCGTCCAAGCCTTAATGAAAGTGTTCTGCAAGACATCGTCGGCATCGTCGTGGGAGACCACCATACGACGTATCTGCCAGTAGAGCTGCTCCTTGAAGTGCTCCACCATCATCGTGAAGGCTGCCTCACGACGTACTGGGTCGCGCAGCTGTTCTACGACTTGCTGTTCATTCCATTTCATAGTGATGAGTTACGCATGTCTGCTCCTCTTTGTCAGGAAAAGAGTGTGCTTTTCGCCAATTCTCGCGGCAAAGATAACACTTTCTGATGGAAAATGCGTAACTTTGCGGCCGATTTCTTTAAAAAGTCATCAAAACTCATCTGTTTCATCACCAATCCAACCCCTACAACCATGCCTGCACTACAGACTATTCTGCTATTACTTACGAGCAATATCTTCATGACCTTGGCCTGGTACGGTCACCTGCGCCTCCAACAAGCCGGCATCAGCACCCATTGGCCGCTGATCGCCGTCATCGCCTTTTCATGGGGCATCGCCTTCATCGAGTATTGCTTTGCCGTTCCTGCCAATCGAATCGGTTTCGAGGGCAATGGCGGTCCGTTCACGCTGGTGCAGCTGAAGGTGATTCAGGAGGTCATCTCGCTGACCATCTTCACCGCCATCGTCGGCTTTCTCTTCCACGGGCAGAGCCTGCAATGGAACCACCTGGCCGCCTTCGTCTGCCTCGTCCTCGCCGTCTATTTTGTGTTTAAATAAGGTGTTTCAGCCTTTCCGCTCGAGCTCTGCTCGCTTCGCTCTGCGAAGAACGCTTCAACGTTTCAACGTTTCAGCCTAAAAAGAAAGGACTGTCTGACGGATGTCAAACAGTCCTTTCTACTTAGGGTTGAAATCTGCGGATCAATAGCCCGCGAGCTTCTCATACTCAGCCTGCTTGGCCTTGTCCTCGAGGATATAGTAGACGGTAGCGAGGCGGCTGGCCCACTTGTGTGGGTTGTCGGGCTCGAGTTCCTTGACCTTGAGGAAGTAGGGCTCTGCATTCTTGTAGGCTTCACGCACGGGCTTGACGGCAGCCTTGAACTGTTCGGTGGTCATCTTCTTGCCGGAGAGCGACTCGTTGATGTCGTAGCCGTGGTTGCTGTAGCATACGCCGGCGTTGAAGTAGGCATCGGAGTAAGCGGGGTCGATCTCGATGGTCTTGTCGAAGTACTTGACGGCATCGACATACTTGTGAGCGTTCATGAGGACGATGCCCTTGGCATAGTTGCCAATCTTGCTGTCAGCATCGAGTGTCAGCAGCTCGTCGACGAAACTACCAGCATTGTCATAGTCGCTCATCTGCAGGTAGTAAGCCAGGACGTTCTGTGCCACGGCGTCGTTGGCGTCGGGGTCGTCGAGCACCACTTCCTTGGCAGCCTTAAGCCAAGCCACAGTGTCGCCCTGCTCGATGATAGAGGTCAGGTAGAGCTGGTTGACCTGCTCCTTCTCCTGAGTGTACTTACGTGCCTGAGGCATGTACTTGGAGAGCGTGGCATAGTCCTTGGCGAAGTAAGCAGCAAGACAGGTGAAGTAAGCGATCTGTGTCGTCTGCTCGTCCTGTGACAAAGCCTCGGCGTCAGCGCCAAGGATGGTGTATGTCTGAGGATAGTCCATCCAGCGGATGAAGGCGTCCTTGGCCTTTTCGAACTGCTGGTTCTGGAAGAACATCTGTCCGCAGAAAGCCACATAGGGGCGGAACTGTACCACACGGAGCTTATTGGGCATGGTGTATGGGTCCTTTTCGCCTTTCAGTCCGAGCTGCTGTGTTGCTTTGTAGCACTTCTCCATAGCGTCGAGGCAGGCATAGATGTTCTGTGCGAGCTGTGCCGTGTCGGTAGGCTGCTTGTTGATGGCGTTGTCGAGCAGCGGTGAGAAGATGAAGGAATGCAGCTGAGCCTTGATGTCCCAAGCGTTGGCCAACTCTTTCTTCGTCTCGGGGCTGGTGAGTGTCGGCTCCACCATCTCCATGCATTGAGCCAGCTTCTGGTTCATCTGCATCGTTTCTTTCTCGTTGCGTTCCTGATTGGCCATCATGTTCTGGACCTCGTCTTTGAGCTCACGTGCCTTGCGGACGATCTTGTCCTGAGCTGTAGCCGATGCGGCTACGGCAAAGAGTGCGAAGGCAAAGAAAATCTTTTTCATAATACCTTAAGTTAGATTGTTGAGATTTGTTTTTATAATCGTTAATGCGGGCAGCCCCCGTCCCGTCTGTTGTGTTAGACAGGGCGAGGGCTGAAAAGTTTACTGTTGTTCGTCGCGGTCGAGCGTCAGGGTCTGTCCGTCAGAGAGCTGTGTGGGATCAGGCAGCTCAGAGGTGCGTGCCTCCTCGGGCAGTTCTTCATCGTCATCCTCACGTGGGACGACACAGACGTTGGCGATGGTGTCGTTGCGTTTCTGCAGCTCGATGAGCTTGACGCCCTGTGTGGCACGTCCTTGAATCTTGATGTCCTCAAGGTGCAGACGTATGGTGACGCCGCTCTTGTTGATGATCATCAGGTCTTCGTCGTTGGTGACGCTCTTGATGGCCATGAGCTGGCCAGTCTTCTCGGTCACCTCGAGGGTCTTGACGCCCTTGCCACCACGGTTGGTGATGCGGTAGTCCTGAACATCGGAACGCTTGCCATAGCCACGCTCCGAGACGACAAGTATGCTCTCCTCCTCGGGCTTATCGACGACGACCATACCAACGACCTCGTTGCCTTCGCCCTCAAGGGTGATGCCACGAACGCCAGTGGAGACACGTCCCATGGTGCGCACAGTGTTCTCGTTGAAGCGCACGGCACGTCCGAAGCGGCTGGCAATGATGATCTCGTTCTCGCCGTTGGTCAGTGCCACGTCGACGACACGGTCGCCCTCATTGATATTGATAGCGATGACACCGTTGGTGCGGGGACGGCTGTAGTTGGAGAGTGATGTCTTCTTGATGACGCCTTCCTTGGTGCAGAAGACGATGTTGTGCGACGCGGTGAACTCGGGGTCATTGAGTTTCTTCACGTAGAGGCAGGCATTGACGGCATCGTCAGGCTCAATGTTGAGCATGTTCTGTATGGCACGTCCCTTCGATGCCTTGTTGCCCTCGGGGATATCATAGGCCTTGAGCCAGTAGCAGCGTCCTTTCTTCGTGAAGAAGAGCATCGTATTGTGCATCGTGGCACGGTAGATGTACTCGATGAAGTCGGCATCACGTGTCGAAGAGCCCTTGGAGCCTACGCCGCCACGCCCTTGAGCACGGAACTCAGCCAGCGGCGTGCGCTTGATGTAGCCCAGGTGGCTGATGGTGATGACGATCTCGTCGTCAGCATAGAAGTCTTCGGGGTTGAACTCCTCGCTCGAGTATACAATCTCCGAACGGCGGGGGTCGCCGAAGCGTTCCTTCACCTCGAGCAGTTCGTCCTTGATGACTTTCCAGCAGAGGGCGGGGTCGGTGAGGATCTGGTTGTAGTACTCGATCTTCTTCATCAGCTCGTCGTACTCGGCATGCAGCTTCTCTTGCTGCAGGCCGGTGAGCTGTGCCAGACGCATATCGACGATGGCCTTGGACTGCAGCTCATCGAGGCTGAAGCGCTGTTCCAGTCGCTGACGAGCCTGCTCGGGTGAGCGGCTCTCCTTGATGATGTGTACCACCTCATCGATATTGTCCGAAGCGATGATCAGTCCTTCGAGGATATGTGCACGCTCCTCAGCCTTACGCTTGTCATACTCTGTGCGACGGATCACCACCTCATGGCGATGGTCTACGAAGCACTTGATCATGTCGCGCAGCGTCATCAACTTAGGACGTCCGCCCACGAGGGCAATGGAGTTGACCGAGAAGGAGGTCTGCAGCTGTGTCATCTTGAAGAGCTTGTTCAGCACGACATTAGCATTGAAGTCACGCTTCACGTCGATGACGATGCGCATACCCTCGCGGTCACTCTCGTCGTTAGCATTGCTGATACCCTCTATCTTGTGCTCGTTCACCAGGTCGGCGATGTATTTGATCAGCTCGGCCTTGTTCACGCCGTAGGGAATCTCGCTGATGACGATCTTGTCGTGGGTCTCACCCGGCTCTATCTCAGCCCTGGCACGCATGACGACACGTCCGCGGCCTGTCTCATAGGCATCACGCACGCCCTGCATACCATATATAAAGGCTCCTGTTGGGAAGTCAGGTGCCGGGATATACTGCATCAGTCCGGCCACGTCGATGTCCGGGTTGTCGATGTAGGCAATACATCCGTCGATGCACTCGCCGAGATTGTGTGTCGGGATATTCGTGGCCATACCTACGGCGATACCCGTTGCTCCGTTGACGAGCAGGTTGGGGATCAGTGTCGGCATGACGCTGGGTTCCTTCTCCTTGCCGTCGAAGTTGTCGACCATATCGACCGTATCCTTCTCCAGGTCTTGCATCATGGCCTCACCCATGGGAGCCAGACGGGCCTCGGTGTAACGCATGGCGGCCGGTGAGTCACCGTCGACCGAGCCAAAGTTACCCTGACCGTCGACCAGCGTGTAGCGCATATTCCAGTCCTGAGCCAAGCGAACCATGGCAAAGTAGACGCTGGAGTCGCCATGGGGATGGTAGTGACCGAGCACGTTACCCACCGTGCGGGCACATTTGCGGTAGTCGCGATCATGGGTGTTGCCGTCAACACGCATACCATAGAGGATGCGGCGGTGAACAGGCTTGAAGCCATCACGTGCATCAGGTAAAGCACGCGCAACAATGACGGACATCGAGTAGTCGAGGAACGAGCTTCGCATCTCGCGCTCAATGTCCACTTTAATGATTCTGTCTTCTGAGTCTTGCATTCTTTATCACGGCCTGAGCCGTAGTTTATTTAAGATTTTGTATTTATTGCTTAATACTTAAGGAAGGTGTTATGTCAATGTTTTTCCTTGCACCATTATCCCGAAAGGCCGTCAGAGGGCAAATGACGGGCATTTTTCGGCAAAGTGAATCCTATACGCTCTTAAAAGCGCACAAAAATAATGCTTTTCTCAGACGTGAGCAAATAATAAGCGTGAAAAGACGTTAATGCACGACGGGGGCTAAGCAAAAGCGTTAGCGTGTGCGCCATTTTCTGTTGCCCGTGATAAAGACTCCCCTACGCGGAGGTGACGCCAGGCGACGGCCCTGCAGATCGTAGTAGACGGTTGAGGCGGCTTCTGCAGTCAAGGTCGAGGATATCGACGTTGCCCACTGCCAACCCTCGACACGGTCTTCGAGCGTCACGACACGCTCGTCGCCCATACACTTCTGCCACTCTTCGTTGCTCGTCTTGTCGACGAACTTGCCATTCCACGTCTGATACCATGGCATCCACCATGACCACACGGCATCCTCATCGAATTCCTTGTTGATGTCGGGCAGAGGGCCGTTCTCCGACAACGCGATGATTTTCTTGCCGCGAGTGAGCACCTTCAGGTTGTCGAAAGAGACGTAGCTGCTCGAATAGTCGAAATCGGGGTTGTAGATGTCGGCCGAGACGACGTCATAATAGTCATCACCGGGGTTCCATTCAACATCATTGTCGCCTGCATTCCACACCCATATCACGTTGTGTACTCCCATCTTGGTCAGCTCGTCGACGACAAGCCGGAAGAGTTTCACGCAGGGCTCCGCCCCCTCACAGCCCCACCAGAACCAGCCTCCGCTGGCCTCATGCAGAGGGCGAAAGATGCAGGCGACGTCGGCTCGTTGTAGCTCCAGCAGGAGGTTACCGATGGTGCGGATATCGCGAAGGATGTACTTGTACAGCGTGGACGATGTCTTCCAACTACCGTCGGTGTTCAGGGCATTTGTTATGCGAGCCTTTGAGTTGTCTGTATAAAACTCACCTGTCTGTCGGCTCGGGTCACGCCAGTGCCAGGTGAAAGCTGGGATACCGCCACGTCGCCAGGTGTCCTTGGCCAGCAGAATGACCGCGCGAGTGTAAGATCGGCACCAGTCGTTGGCCTCGTCGCGTCCCGTGGCATTCATGAAGTCGAAGCCCACGAGGGCGGGGTAACGACCTGAGGCTTCGTAGACAGCCTGCATATCGGCGTGTTGCGTAACATTGCCGTTGGCAGAGGCCATATCGCCCGTCATGATGCCCGAGATGGTCTTCTTGCCGAAGTTGTCATGGAGAAAAGCATACAACTCACGGGCACTAAGAGTGGCCTCCTCGTCCACCGGATCCGGGCTGATGTCGAAAGCCAACTCGTCATCCACCAGCTCCAGCACGATGTAATCAATGCGAAACCAAGTCCAGTTAGGTGTGATGACGATGGTGTTCTGCCCTTCGAGCATGATGAACGTGCCCACTGTCGTTTCAGCCTTACCTGACATCTTGAACGAGGTGGTGTTACCCCCTACGGTGATATTCCCGACCTTGTCACCATAGAGCGCATCGTGCGCTACGCGAATCGTATACTTGCCTCGCCGAGGGGCCTCGAAGCTGAAGCTGATGCGCGCATTGCTCTCAGTGACCTCCAGGGCCTTGCCACCCGAATATCCGGCATTGCTAATGAGGCGACATGCTGAATACGTTGCATGCTCAGCCTCCAGCTTCTCTGCCCACATCCATGCCGGCAGAAAAGACAACATAAGGAATAATATCTGCTTTTTCATCACTATTGTTTCGCTGTTTTACGCCACAAAAGTACGAAATAATCTATTTGAACAAAAAGAAATGGTCCAGAAAATAACGAAAAGACGTGGAATGTACTGATCGGGACGGGCAGATCAATGATGCAGCAAGGAATAAAACAAGGTATCGTGACATCTCCAAAAAGGGTTGGACAAAGGGAAGGGAAACGGAAGCAGCCCCTTGACTCACGTCAAAGGGCTGCACAACACAAACACAAAATAAAACACGACATTATGCATTTCAAACAGGTATGGGGGCAATGGATATTGGGGAGGATAGGCCCCCTGTCGAAGCCGTATGGGTGAGTGGATGCATCACGCGTTGTTCTTACCGACGATAACGACTACCCTAATGCATAGTGGGAAGAACCACAAAAATCAGAGAATGATGAAAATGAAATGACTGATGTTAATGAAATTAATGACGTATACTAAATGACTGACGTTAATGAAACGCCTGGAAACGTTGACGATCAGACGTATGTCTGTCTACACGTTCTAGCGTTGCGTATTTCCTTCTTACATAATACCACGCTCACGGAGTGCCAGCTGCCATTTCCATGCGCTGGCAAGTACCTCTTCGAGCGGTGTGTCGGCCTTCCATCCGAGTACGCGATTGGCTTTGTCGACATTGCCCCACACCTTCTCGATATCACCTGCGCGACGACCAACGATCTGATAGTTGAGCTTGACGCCGGTAGCTTTCTCGAAGCCATGGATGAGTTCGAGCACGCTGGTGCCCTTGCCAGTGCCGATATTATAGACCTCAACGGGCTCCTCGGTCTTGTCTTCCATGATACGTGTCATAGCACAGACGTGAGCCTTGGCCAGGTCAACGACATAGATGTAGTCACGTATGCAGCTGCCGTCGGGTGTGTCATAGTCATCGCCGAAGACGCTGAGCTTCTCACGGATGCCAATCGCCGTCTGCGTGAGATAGGGGATGAGGTTCTGAGGAACGCCATTGGGCATCTCGCCGATGAGGGCGCTGGGATGAGAGCCGATGGGGTTGAAATAACGCAGGAGGATAGCCTTGATGGGCGAGCCACTGGCCACAGTGTCCTGTATGATTTCCTCGTTGATCTGCTTGGTATTGCCATAGGGGCTCTCGGCCTTCTTGATGGGTGTTTCCTCGGTGGCGGGCAGCTGGTCCGGCTGACCATAGACGGTGCAACTGCTGGAGAAGATAATGCCCTTGACATCGTACTTAGGCATGAGCTCCAGGAGGTTGATGAGAGAGACAATATTGTTACGGTAGTAGAGCAGCGGCTTCTCTACGCTCTCACCGACGGCCTTGCTGGCGGCAAAGTGTATGATACCACTGATCTGCGGATATTTCTTGAAGACAGCTTCGGTGGCATCAAAGTCACGAAGGTCGACTTTCTCAAAAGCGGGACGTATTCCAGTAATTTTCTCGATGCCGTCGATGACATCCTCACGTGAATTGGAAAGGTTGTCCACAATGACAACATCATAGCCTGCGTTTTGCAGTTCGACTGTCGTATGGGAACCTATGAAGCCTGTTCCGCCAGTTACAAGGATTGTCTGTTTCATACCGATTTGTTGTATTATTAGTGCCCCAAATGGGTTATTTTCACTCTTAGCGGTAGCAAAAGTAGTGCTTTTATCTTAAACGACAAACTTTTTACGCGAAAAATTGTGTCAAGAGGCATTTTTTATCATATTTTTAACGTCAAGACAGCCTCCCACCCATTCAGTGAAGGCCTCTTCGCCGAGTAAAAGGTGCCATTCTGCCAAGGTGCCGTCGGCATCGAAGCAACAGACGACAGGGCCGTTGACCAGCGTGCCATCAGCGAGGCATAGCGAATGGTATGCGCGCTTCTTATAATAAGAGGTATGGCTCATGGGAAAGAGAAGGTCAGCGTCGTTGCAGGAGATGAGGCTGCTGCAGTCGCCGACGTCCCTGCTGGCGAGAGGGCTTTGTATAGGGTTTCTCCTTCACGATGTCGATTTTCTGGTCGACGGGCTGCTGGCGGCGGAACTCATCGGGTGAGAGACGCCGGTCATCCGGCTCAAGTTGAGGTCCGACCATGACGCTGTCAGCGGCAAGACTGTCAACCGCCACACTATCGGCCGTCAGGCTGTCAGCGACTGCGAGATGGGCGATGGCCTTATGGAAGCGTACCAGCATGATCTCCGTAACGGCAACGGTGGTGAGATCCATGGGCTCTGTCGTGGAAGGCATATAGAGGTGTCCAGCCACAGCAGCCGGCGTCCACCCCTCAGGATTGGCCACGCGCACATCGATTTCGCCATTCGACATGACCTGCCGGAACGTGCTGCGCACAGAGTCGTTGGTGTAATAGACCACAAGGTCAGCAACGATAGTCCTCATGCTGCGCTGCGAGAGATTCAAAGGACGGAAGCGCCACATAATCTCGTCGCCTGCCTGCCATGTGGAGTCACACTGCTGCTGCCACGTCTGCACATTCTCTCGTATATCAGAACGCACGATGATGAGTGGATGCCCACCCCATACGTTGGCTGTGTCGCCGTCTGCATTGAGGTTGGCAAATACGTCACGCACATTGGTCTGACCAAAGGCTGTCGCCTCACGCTCGAAACGACGTTCCAGATTGCGGTAAATCTTGTGGAGCCGCTGGAGATCGCTGCAATAGAAGTTCATCGACTGCTCAAACTCCTCTGCCGTGATGCCGTGTTTGCGGAAGACGGCCTGCTGCAGCTCGTAGCGATAGGTCTCCATGGTGCCGCTGTCAGGCGGTGTGTTATCAGCAATGCTCTGCGCCATGTGATAATCGTAGAGGATGCGCTCCATCTTGCCTTCGCCGATGACATGCTTTGGCAGCTGCGGACGGCAGCTGTCAAAAGCTGCTACGCAACTGAGGGCTATGACAAAGGCAAGCAATTGACGGGTAACACGGGTGAGGGTCGATATGCACATAAGCGAGTAGAGAGCGAGTATGAGCGTAAGAGGGTTAACGAAGATTGGGCAATCAGCCTTCAGCCTCGGTGGCCTGAGCCTCTGTTTCTGCAGCCTTGACGTCGGCCGCCTCGTCCTCAGAGAGTTCGAGGCTCAGCGTTTGGCGACAGAAGAGCAACAGGGCAACGACACCACATGAGATGCAGGCATCAGCGATGTTGAAGATATAGGAAAAGAAGAGGTAGCGCTGGCCTCCGATGAAGGGTAGCCACGACGGCCACGTCCACTCGGCCAAAGGGAAAGAGAACATATCAACGACACGCCCGCGGAACCATGTGGAATAGCCCTCGCCAAACGGCACGAAATGGGCAACCTGCGGCCAGCTGGGAGCATCAAAGACGAGGCCATAGAAGACACAGTCGATGATGTTGCCTGCTGCGCCTGTCATGATGAAAGCCAGACAAAGAAGGTAGCCCCAGCTGACGCCACGACGGATCATGCGATGGATGTAGTAGGCCAAGCCCACTGTCGCCACGATACGAAAGCCTGTCAGGAGGTACTTGTCGAAGAGTTCCATACCGAAAGCCATGCCGTTGTTCTCGACAAAGGTTAGGCGGAACCACGAGGTAATCTCGATACTCTCGCCGATGGCCATATGGGTCTTAACCCAGATCTTCAGGAGCTGGTCGACAAGGATGAAACCAATAAAGATGAGCGCCACCGTGAGGCGCTGCCAGCGGACTTTAGTGAGTGCGTTTACGGTCATTCTTCACTTCTATGCTGAGAGTAGCATGGGGCACGGCACGCAACCGTTCCTTAGGTATCAACTTACCTGTCTCACGGCAGATGCCATAGGTCTTATTGTCGATGCGAACGAGCGCGGCCTTGAGGCCTGTGATGAACTTCTGCTGGCGCTGAGCCATCGACATCAGTTGTTCCTTGGACTGCGTTTCGCTGCCCTCTTCGAGAGCGTGATAGGTAGGCGCGGTGTCGTCTACCTCATTGGAGTCGCGTCCCATAATACGGTCCATTGTCTTCTCATAATCGCTCTGTGCAATGGCCAATTTCTCGTTAATTAGGACGCGAAACTCCTCGAGTTCCTCGTCACTGTAGCGTGTTTTTTCTTCCATCGTTCAGGAGTATTGATGATAAACATTTTTTGTTTGCGTTATATAATAAGGTATGCCTTATATGCCCGCATCTAACCGATGTTGAATGCTGAATACTCAGAGGGCCGTCTTCCGTATGCTGACTTTCAGCTTGAAATCTTCGAAGTCAAGTTCTGTGTCAGCCTCAACAGCCTCGACAACCTTGATGCTGTCGGCCAGCACCTGCGAACTGATATAATCGCCGAAGGTTTCTACGGCGCGATCAGTCTGCTGGTTGTGCTCGAGTTGGATAGCGATGCGGT
>CAMOSA010000044.1 GCA_946624335.1 uncultured Prevotellaceae bacterium | reverse complement strand
GTCCTTCAATTCAACATCGCTATTGATCTTTACATTCTTGATTGCCATAATGATTAGAATTTAAGTCCACCGTTACGTGCTGCATCTGCAACTTCCTTGACTCTACCGTGGTAGAGATAACCGTTACGGTCGAAAACGACAGTAGTAATACCTGCTTCGAGCGCTTTCTTTGCGATGAGCTCACCAACCTTGGCAGCCTGCTCCTTCTTGGGGCAAGCAGCCATCCCGAGGGAGGAAGCCGAGCACAGCGTCGTGCCGTTCTCGTCGTTGATGACCTGAACATAGATCTGCTTGTTGCTGCGGAACACCGACATACGGGGGCGCTCGGCAGTGCCCGAGATCTTGTTGCGAACTCTATACTTGATCTTGATTCGTCTTTCTATTTTCGTTGTCATGATTACGCGATTTTAGAGTTACTATTACTTAGCACCTGCTGACTTGCCAGACTTTCTGCGAATCTGCTCGCCAACGAACAAGATACCCTTGCCCTTGTAAGGTTCGGGCTTACGGAAAGAACGGATCTTGGCACAAACCTGTCCGAGGAGCTGTTTGTCGCAAGACTTCAAGATGATCTGGGGGTTCTGGTTACGCTCGGACTTCGTCTCCACCTTGATCTCAGCGGGAAGCTGGATGAGGATGGGATGGGTGTAGCCCAGTGCGAACTCCAGAAGGTTACCCTTGTTGCTCACACGATAACCGACGCCGACGAGCTCCAGCTGCTTGGTGTAGCCTTCGCTGACGCCTACCACCATGTTGTGGATGAGCGAGCGGTAGAGGCCGTGATAGGCCTGCTTCTGCTTCATGGAGACATTGATGGGATCGTACTCCTCATCGATGTCGAAGGTGAACTCTGCCTTCTCCTTGTCGTAGTTTAACTTAATGGAAGGATTAACCTCTTGGGTTAAAACACCCTCCTTACCTTTGACGGTAACCTTGTTGCCGTCAATGGAAATCTCAACACCTGCGGGGATGTTAATGGGCAATTTACCAATTCTTGACATGCTAATTCCTCCTTCAATTAATAGACATAGCAAAGTACCTCGCCGCCAATCTTGCGCTCGGCGGCCTCCTTGTTCGTCATCACACCCTGAGAAGTGGAGATGATGGCAATACCAAGGCCATTGATAACACGGGGCATGTCCTTGTAGCCCGTATACTTACGCATACCGGGTTTAGAGACACGGATCAGTTTCTTGATGGCGTTAACCTTGTTAACAGCATCGTACTTCAGGGCGATCTTGATGGTGCCCTGAGGGCCGTCTTCAACGAACTTGTAGTTGAGGACGTAACCCTTCTCGAAGAGGATCTTGGTGATCTCCTTCTTCAGATTCGACGCGGGGATCTCAACCACACGGTGCTTGGCCATGATGGCGTTGCGCACTCGCGTCAAATAGTCTGCAATAGGATCTGTCATTTGTTTAAGATTTAATTAATCGGCACGCTGCCGACAATATTAAAAGTTAATAATAAATTGGACTTGCGTCGCGTGAATACATTACCAGCTTGCCTTCTTCACGCCGGGGATGAGACCCTGTGAAGCCATCTCGCGGAACTGGATACGGGAGAGGCCGAACTGACGGATATAGCCCTTCGGACGTCCTGTGATCTTACAGCGGTTATGCAAGCGGATGGGGTTGGCATTGCGAGGGATGCTCTGCAGCTTCTGTGCGGCCTCGAAAGCCTCGACGGGATCACCCGTGTTGACAATCTTCTTGAGGGCAGCACGCTTGGCAGCATACTTGGCAACGAGCTTGGCGCGCTTAACCTCGCGGGCCTTCATTGATTCTTTTGCCATATTTCCTTAGTCTTTAGCGTTCTTGAAGGGAAGGCCGAACTCCTTGAGGAGCGCGAAGCCCTCCTCGTCGGTCTTAGCGGTTGTCACAAAAGTGATATTCATGCCAACGATGCGGTCGATGGCGTCGATGTTGATCTCGGGGAAGATGATCTGCTCCTGAATGCCGAGCGTGTAGTTGCCACGGCCGTCGAGCTTGCTCTCGATGCCCTTGAAGTCGCGGATACGTGGCAGAGCCACCTTCACGAGCTTCTCCAGGAACTCGTACATACGCTCGCGGCGCAGTGTCACCATGACGCCGATGGGCATCTTCTTACGCAGCTTGAAGTTGGCCACGTCCTTCTTGGAAACCGTGGCGACAGCCTTCTGGCCGGTGATGGCAGTGAGCTCGTTGACGGCCACTTCGATGATCTTCTTGTCGGCGGTAGCGATACCCAGGCCCTGATTGATGACAATCTTCTTCAGGACGGGGATCTGCATAGCGGAGGTGTAGCCGAACTTTTCCTTGAGTGCCGGAGCTATACGGTCGATATACTCCTGCTTGAGTCTTGCTGTATTTGCCATTACTTAATCTCCTCTCCTGATTTTTTTGCATAACGGACAAGCTTACCGTCAGCGTTCAACTTACGTCCAATGCGGGTAGCCTTGCCGGACTTGGGGTCCACCACATTCAGGTTGGAAACGTGGATGGGGGCTTCCTGCTTCACGATGCCGCCCTGAGGGTTCTTGGCACTGGGCTTCTGGCTCTTCGAGACCATGTTCTGGCCCTCGACGATAGCCTTCTGCTCCTTGACGAGCACCTTCAGCACCTTGCCGGTCTGGCCCTTGCTGTTGCCAGCGAGGATCTGAACGGTGTCGCCCTTCTTAATATGTAACTTTGCCATTACTGTATTGAATCTTTAGATGATTAAAGTACCTCGGGTGCGAGTGACACAACCTTCATATTGACCGCACGCAGCTCACGGGCCACAGGACCGAAGATGCGGCTGCCACGAAGCTCACCAGCATTGTTCAACAGTACGCAAGCATTGTCGTCGAAACGGATATAGGAGCCGTCGGCACGACGGACTTCCTTGCTTGTGCGGACGATCAAAGCTTTCGACACAGCACCCTTTTTAATATCACTGGAGGGGATGACGCTCTTCACAGAGACGACGATGATATCCCCCACGGTTGCATAACGGCGGCGCGTGCCACCAAGCACACGGATGCACAGGCACTCCTTGGCTCCGCTGTTGTCTGCAACAACTAATCTAGATTCTGACTGTATCATAATTACTTAGCTCTTTCTACGATTTCTACTACTCTCCATCTCTTGGTTTTGCTCAGGGGACGGGTTTCCATGATCAGAACGGTGTCGCCGCGGTGGCAGTCGTTCTTCTCGTCATGAGCATGGTACTTCTTCGTCTTCTGGACGAACTTACCATAGATCGGGTGTCTCTCCTTGTACTTGGCAGCCACTACAATGGTCTTATCCATCTTGTCGCTGATGACAACACCGGTTCTTGTCTTTCTTAAGTTTCTTTCCATGTTTAAGACCATTATTTATTTAGTGTTCTGTTTCTCAGCAAGGATCGTCATCATGCGAGCGATGTCACGACGTAGCTTCTTGATCTGGGAAGGATTCTCCAGCGGAGCCACGGCGTGGTTGAGCAACGTCTGCTGGTACTGTGCCTTGGCCGTTTCAATCTTTTCGGCGAGCTCCTCGACAGAGAGGGCTCTTACTTCTGCTGTCTTCATAATCAAGCGTTTTTGTCGTAATCTCGTCTAACAATGAACTTCGTTGTAACGGGGAGCTTCTGTGCGGCGAGGCGCAGGGCTTCCTTTGCAGTCTCATAGGGTACGCCTTCGACCTCGAAGATGATGCGGCCGGGGGTGATGGGGAACACGTAGCCTACGGGATCACCCTTACCTTTACCCATTCGGACGTCGGCAGGCTTCTTGGTGATGGGCTTGTCCGGGAAGATGCGGATCCACACCTGACCTTCACGCTGCATGTAACGCGTCACGGCGACACGAGCGGCCTCAATCTGCCGGCCCGTAATCCAGTGTGTGTCGAGACTCTTGATACCGAACGACCCGAAAGCAAGCTGATTGCCGCGCTGAGCGTTACCCTTGCAACGCCCTTTTTGCGGTCTTCTATATTTAGTTCTTTTCGGCTGTAACATAATTACGTTCTTTCAGTAGTTTAACGATTGTTGTTGCGGGGACGACGGGGGCCGCGGCGACCGCCACGGTCATTGCCTCCTAAACGTCCACTCTCCTTCTGCTGTGAGAAGTTAGGAGCCAGGTCCTTCTTACCATAGATCTCGCCACGGCAGATCCATACCTTGATGCCGAGCAGGCCGACCTTGGTGAGGGCCTCTGTCTGGCAGTAGTCGATATCTGCGCGGAAAGTGTGAAGGGGGGTACGGCCTTCCTTGAACATCTCAGAACGGGCGATTTCGGCGCCGTTCAGACGGCCGGAGATGAGCACCTTGATGCCTTCGGCACCGGCACGCATGGTATTGGCGATGGCCATCTTGATGGCACGGCGATAGGCGATCTTGCCCTCCACCTGCTTGGCGATGTTGGCGCCGACGATGTTGGCGTCCAGGTCGGGCTTCTTCACCTCGAAGATATTGATCTGTATGTCCTTGTCGGTGATCTTCTTGAGCTCCTTCTTCAGGGCATCGACCTTTTCACCACCCTTACCGATAATCAGGCCCGGACGAGAGGTGCAGACTGTAATGGTCACGAGCTTCAGAGTACGTTCGATGACAATGCGGGAGATGTTGGCATCGCCCAGGCGCACCATGAGGTACTTGCGGATCTTGCTGTCCTCGAGAATGGAATCGCCGAAGTCTTTGCCACCATACCAATTGGAATCCCAACCACGTACGATACCGAGACGGTTGCTGATAGGATTAACTTTCTGTCCCATACTTTTTCTGATTAATCATTAGTTTTTGTGTCAACGAACAATGTGACGTGGTTGCTGCGTTTGCGGATGCGGTAGCCGCGGCCCTGCGGAGCCGGACGCATGCGCTTGAGGGTTGCGCCCTCGTCGACGAATACTCTCGAGACGATCAGCTCGCCATCCTCGGCCTTGCGATCGTTCTTCTGTTCCCAGTTGGCGATGGCCGAGCGGAGGAGCTTCTCCACATCGGCAGCTGCGGCCTTCTTGTTGAAGTGCAGGGTAGCCAGGGCGCGGTTGACCTCCATGCCGCGGATCAAATCCACCACATAACGCATCTTCCGAGGGGAGGACGGCACGCTCTTGGCCTTGGCAAAGTACTGGGTCTTCTGTGCAGCTTTTCTTGCTTCAGCTGCAAGTCTTTTTCTTTTTCCCATTATATTATTACTCTATTAATTCTGGTTGTTGGATCCGTGGTCCTGCTTACTTCTTCTTCTGACCTGCATGGCCGCCGAACTTACGAGTGGGAGCGAACTCGCCCAGCTTGTGGCCTACCATGTTCTCAGTGACATACACAGGGATGAACTTGTTACCGTTGTGGACGGCAATCGTGTGGCCGACGAAGTCGGGGCTGATCATTGAAGCGCGAGCCCAAGTCTTCACGACGTTCTTCTTGCCGCTCTCGTTCATGGCGAGAACCTTCTTCTCAAGGCTTACTGCGATGTATGGACCTTTCTTAAGTGAACGACTCATAATTTACTTCGAGTTTAACTGTGATTACTTTTTGTTGGCTCTTTCAATGATGTACTTGCTGGACTGCTTCTTCGGTGCACGCGTCTTGAGGCCCTTAGCATAGAGTCCCTTGCGCGAACGAGGATGTCCACCACTCTGGCGACCTTCACCACCGCCCATCGGGTGATCGTGGGGGTTCATGACGACGCCGCGGTTGTGGGGGCGACGTCCGAGCCAGCGGCTGCGGCCGGCCTTACCAGAGCTCTCCAGAGCATGGTCGCTGTTGCCAACGCTGCCGACGGTAGCCTTGCAGGCGCTGAGGATCTTGCGCGTCTCGCCCGAGGGGAGCTTGATGACGCAGTAGCGACCTTCACGTGATGTTAACTGAGCGAAGTTACCTGCTGAACGCACGAGGAGTGCGCCCTGGCCGGGACGGAGCTCGATGTTGTGGATCACCGTACCGACGGGAATGTTCTGCAGGGGAAGAGCGTTGCCTACTTCGGGAGCAGCCTCGGCACCAGACATCAACGTCATGCCGACCTGCAGTCCGTTGGGAGCAATAATATAACGCTTCTCACCGTCAGCGTAGAAGAGGAGGGCGATGCGAGCCGAGCGGTTCGGATCGTACTCAATGGTCTTCACGACTGCGGGAACACCATCTTTCTCTCGCTTGAAGTCGATGAAGCGATACTTGCGCTTGTGGCCGCCGCCGATGTAGCGGACGGTCATCTTGCCGACATTATTGCGGCCGCCAGTGGAGCGCTTACCGAAAGTAAGAGACTTCTCAGGTACAGATGCAGTAATCTCTTCGAATGTACCTATAATCTTGTGTCTTTGGCCCGGTGTTGTGGGCTTTAATTTACGTACTGCCATCTTTCTTTTTAAATGTTAGCGTAGAAATCGATTGTATCGCCCTCCTTCAGAGTGACA
The DNA here is from genome assembly GCA_946624335.1 of uncultured Prevotellaceae bacterium. Lineage (GTDB taxonomy): Bacteria > Bacteroidota > Bacteroidia > Bacteroidales > Bacteroidaceae > Physcousia. Next base: position 8,199 of record CAMOSA010000044.1, on the reverse strand, counting down.
ATAGCCTTCTTGTAGGCGTTTGTACGGCCTTTGATCAAGCCTGCCTTTGTGTAACGGGTCTTGTTCTTGCCGGCGTAGCGGCAAGTGCTGATGCCCGTCACCGTAACATTGTACAGTGCCTCGATCTCGTTCTTAATCTCGACCTTGTTGGCCTCAGGACGGACGATGAAGCCGAACTTGTTCTGCTTCTCCGTGATATTGGTCATCTTCTCAGTGACCAGGGGTTTGATGATATATCCCATAGTAGTCTAGCCCGTTACTTGTTAAGATTTTCGCCGATGACGCTGAGCGCACCCTCCGCGAGTACAAGCACGTCTGCGTCGAGCACCTTGTAGGTGTTCAGCGCAGAAGCAGCCATCACATTGGCGCGCTCGAGGTTACGAGCGGACAAATATACGGCTTTATCTGCACCTGGCAAAACGAAGAGGGTCTTCTTGCCATCAACTTTAAGATTATTTATGACTTCGACGAAGTTTTTGGTCTTCGGAGCCTCAAAAGTGAAGTCTTCGACCACCACAATAGCGTTCTCCTGTGCCTTATAGCTCAGGGCACTCTTGCGGGCAAGACGGCGTACCTTCTTGTTGAGCTTGAAGCCATAGTCGCGAGGCTGGGGACCGAAGACACGGCCGCCACCGACGAGGACGGGCGAATTGATGTCACCACGACGTGCACCGCCGCCACCTTTCTGGCGACCGAGCTTGCGGGTTGAGCCGCTGACCTCGGAGCGCTCCTTGGCCTTGGCAGTGCCCTGACGCTGGTTAGCGAGGAAGAGGCGGACATCGAGATAGATTGCATGGTCATTGGGTTCGATGCCGTAGATGGCATCGTCGAGGACCACCTTGCGGCCGGTGTCCTGACCCTTAATATTCAATACACTGACTTCCATCTTACTTAATAACGCTTACGATTGAACCTTTGAAACCCGGGATGCTGCCCTTGATGAGGAGCAGGTTGTGCTCGGGAATCACCTTTAACACTTGCAGGTTGTGCGTAGTCACGCGGACGTTGCCCATCTGACCGCCCATGCGGAGGCCCTTGAAGACCTTGGCGGGATAGGAGCAGGCGCCGATGGAACCGGGCTTGCGCAGGCGGTCGTCCTGACCGTGCGTGCTCTGTCCGACGCCGCCGAAGCCGTGACGCTTCACGACGCCCTGGAAGCCCTTACCTTTGCTCGTGGCGATAACGTCGACGAAAGCCGTGTCGTTGAAGAGATCTACCGTAATGGTATCTCCAAGATTCACATCTTCGAAACCTGTGAACTCGGCCAAGTGGCGCTTGGGTGTAGTACCGCTCTTGGCGAAGTGTCCGAGCATGGGCTTGGTGGTGTTCTTCTCCTTAGCCTCCTCGAAACCGAGCTGAACGGCAGCATAGCCGTCCTTCTCGACACTCTTGACCTGGGTAACTACGCAAGGACCTAATTCGATAACAGTGCACGGCACGTTCTTGCCGTCGGCACTGAATACGGAAGTCATTCCGATTTTCTTTCCTAATAATCCTGGCATTTCAGTAATTTAATGATTAGATGATTTACTATTTAAGGATTTCCTTAAAGTCTTTTGGGTGACTGATGCCTTAGACTTTGATCTCTACTTCTACGCCGCTGGGCAATTCCAGCTTCATCAGAGCATCGACGGTCTGTGCGGTGCTGCTGTAGATGTCAATGAGGCGCTTGTAGCTGCTGAGCTGGAATTGCTCGCGTGCCTTCTTGTTGACGAACGTAGAACGGTTGACGGTGAAGATGCGCTTGTGGGTGGGGAGGGGAATGGGGCCGCTCACGATGGCGCCGGTTGCCTTCACGGTCTTGACGATCTTCTCGGCGGACTTGTCCACCAGATTGTGGTCGTAGGACTTCAGCTTGATTCTGATCTTCTGACTCATGATTTGATTTACAATTTTACGATTTACTATTTAATTCTTTATTTGAGGCGGGGGACGGCCAAAGAGTCATATGCTTGGCCGCCCCCGGCCGTTTGTTTAGTGATGAATGACGAGTGATGAATGACGAGTGATGAATAACGAATGACGAATGAAATTTTCATTTTTCACTTTTCATTTTTCATTCATCACTTATCTTTTCCATTACACCAGGTCAACGCGTCCCTTGATCTCCTCGAGCACGCTCTTGGCGATGCTGCTGGAGACGGGTGCGTGGTGGTCGTAGGTCATGCTGGAGGTAGCGCGACCGGACGTGATGGTACGCAGGGCGGTCACATAACCGAACATCTCGCCCAGGGGCACCATGGCCTTGACGATGCGTGCACCGCTGCGGCTGGTGTCCATACCCTCGACCTGGCCACGGCGCTTATTCAGGTCGCCGATGACGTCACCCATATTCTCCTCGGGCGTTACGACCTCGAGTTTCATGATGGGCTCCATCAGCACAGGCTTAGCCTGGGCACAGGCGTTCTTGTAGGCCTGGATGGCGCAGATCTCGAAGGAGAGCTGGTCGGAGTCGACGGGGTGGAACGAGCCATCGACGAGCTCCACCTTCAGGCTGTCCATGGGGAAGCCGCCGAGGATACCGTTCTTCATGGCACTCTCGAAGCCTTTCTGAACGGCGGGGATGAACTCCTTGGGGATGTTACCGCCGGTGACGCTGTTGATGAACTGCAGACCCGTGCCCTCGAAGTCCTCGTCGATGGGACCTACGTTGACGATGATGTCGGCGAACTTACCGCGTCCACCCGACTGCTTCTTGTAGACCTCGCGGAGGTTGACAGTCTTGGTGATGGCTTCCTTGTAGTTGACCTGGGGCTTACCCTGGTTGCACTCTACCTTGAACTCGCGCTTCAGACGGTCGATGATGATGTCGAGGTGCAGCTCGCCCATACCGCTGATGATGGTCTGGCCGCTCTGCTCGTCGGTCTTGACGGTGAAGGTGGGATCCTCTTCGGCCAGCTTGGCGAGGCCGTTGCTGAGCTTGTCGAGGTCCTTCTGCGTCTTGGGCTCCACGGCGATACCGATGACGGGGTCGGGGAACTCCATGCTCTCGAGCACGATGGGTGCGTCTTCGTCGCAGAGGGTATCGCCAGTGCGGATATCCTTGAAGCCTACGCCTGCGCCGATATCACCAGCGCCGATGACTTCGACCGGGTTCTGGTGGTTGGAGTGCATCTGGAAGAGACGGCTTACACGCTCCTTCTTGCCCGAACGGGTGTTGTAGATATAGGAGCCAGCCTCTACCTTACCCGAGTAGACACGGATGAAGGTCAGACGACCGACATAGGGATCGGTAGCGATCTTGAAGGCCAGGGCCGAGGTCTTCTCGTCCTCGCTGGGCTTGCGGTCTTCCTCCTCGCCGGTGTCGGGGTTGGTACCGATGACGTTGGGCGTGTCCAGAGGGCTGGGCAGGAAGGCGCAGACATAGTCGAGCAGGGTCTGCACGCCCTTGTTCTTGAACGAGGAGCCGCAGAGCATCGGGGTGATTTCCATGCTGACGGTGGCGGCACGCAGTCCGGCCAGGATCTCCTGCTCGGTGATGCTGCTGGGATCGTCGAAGAACTTCTCCATGAGGGCCTCGTCGTACTCGGCAACGGTCTCGAGCATTTTGTCGCGCCACTCCTGTGCCTCGTCGACCAGGTCGGCGGGGATTTCCTCGACGGAGTATTCAGCGCCCATGGTCTCGTCGTGCCAGAGGATAGCCTTCATCTTGATGAGGTCCACGACGCCCTTGAAGTTCTCTTCGGCGCCGATGGGGATGACGACGGGCACAGCCTTAGCGCCGAGCACGTCCTTCATCTGGCGTACGACCTCGAAGAAGTCGGCACCCGAGCGGTCCATCTTATTGACGTAGCCGATGCGGGGCACGTTGTACTTGTCAGCCTGGCGCCACACAGTCTCGGACTGAGGCTCGACGCCGCCGACGGCGCAGTAGGCAGCCACGGCTCCATCGAGCACACGCAGTGAACGCTCGACCTCAGCCGTGAAGTCCACGTGTCCCGGAGTGTCGATGAGGTTGATCTTATACTTGTTACCAGCCCAATTCCAGAACGTCGTCGTAGCGGCAGAGGTGATGGTGATACCGCGCTCCTGTTCCTGGGCCATCCAGTCCATGGTGGCAGCGCCATCGTGCACCTCACCAATCTTATGTGTCAGACCCGTGTAGAAGAGGATACGCTCAGACGTCGTCGTCTTGCCGGCATCGATGTGAGCCATGATGCCGATGTTACGGGTCAAATGCAAATCTTGTTTTGCCATATTGTTTAATTCGTCATTCATAATTCATGATCCATAATAGCAGGCGCGTTCCTATTTATATATCGGCGCCGCGCTTATGAAGCCGAACCATGAACTACTGTTTCTTCATTGTGTATGATGAATTGCGCTTTGTGAATGATCAGAAGCGGAAGTGAGCGAATGCTCGGTTGGCCTCAGCCATGCGGTGCATGTCTTCCTTGCGCTTGAAGGCGCCGCCCTGTTCGTTGTAGGCATCCATGATCTCAGCAGCGAGCTTGTCGGCCATGGTCTTGCCGCCACGCTTGCGAGCGAATTGGATGAGGTTCTTCATCGATACGCTCTCCTTGCGGGAGGGGCGGATCTCGGTGGGCACCTGGAACGTGGCGCCACCGATGCGGCGGCTCTTGACTTCCACCTGGGGCGTGACCTTCTGCAGGGCCTCCTTCCAGATCTCGAGCGCAGGCTTCTCCTCGCTCTGCATCTTGTTCTTCACAATTTCGAGAGCATCATAGAAGATACGATACGAGATGCTCTTCTTGCCGTCATACATCAAGTGATTGACGAACTTCGAGACCTTCACGTCGCCATACACGGGATCGGGAAGGACTAAACGTTTCTTTGGTTTTGCTTTACGCATTGTTTTGTGTGATTTAATGTTTGTTTGGCTGTATTCGTCTGTTCTTCAACGCCGCCGCCCTCGTCGCGAGGGGTAGTGCCGCATTTACTCAACCGCGTTTCTACAACACAAAACGATTTTCTAAAATGACGATTTATCGAATTCTATATTTAATGATTTGCCAGCTATTTCCAGCTCCAGTCTTCGCGACTGTCAATCCTCAAATCTTCAAATCCTCAAATCTTCAGCAGTCTTTACTTCTTAGCTGCCTTCGGACGCTTGGCTCCATACTTCGAGCGACGCTGGGTGCGGTTAGCGACGCCGGCGGTGTCGAGCGTGCCACGGACGATGTGGTAACGTACGCCGGGGAGATCCTTCACACGGCCGCCGCGGACCAGCACGATGGAGTGCTCCTGCAGGTTGTGACCCTCTCCGGGGATGTAGCTGTTGACTTCCTTGGTGTTGGTAAGGCGCACACGAGCTACCTTACGCATGGCGGAGTTAGGCTTCTTAGGCGTGGTCGTATAGACACGGACGCAGACACCACGACGCTGAGGACAGCAGTCCAGAGCGGGGCTCTTGCTCTTGTCAACGAGCACCTTGCGGCCTTTCCGCACAAGTTGTTGAATTGTAGGCATGTTGTTTGTTTTTAATGATTTATTATTGTATATTTTTGAGTCTAAGTACGACGGAAACGGGCATACTATGCCCATTCGGGCTGCAAAGGTACGTAAAATCAGCCATATAACAATGCCCTCGGAGCCACATTTTTGCTCCGAGGGCACCAAAGAGGCCGAAAAAGGCCGATATTTAAGTATTTTTAACTAAATCAGTTCACCTTAAAGGGTGAAATCGGGCCCTTAGGTTGCACATCTTCGGGCAATGCGATGACGCCATTGGCCTTTTCGAAGTTAGCCATGTTCTGTTCGAGCAGTCGCATCAGCCGTTTGGCCTGCACGGGAGACATGACGACGCGGCTCTGGACATTGGCACGAGGCATGCCCGGATGGTGGAACACGAAGTCCATGATGAATTCCGTCGGCGTGAAGCCCATGATCGTAAGGTTCGAGTACACGCCCTTTTCTACTTCAGGTGTCATATTGACCTGCACCTGTCCAGGTTTCTGCTGTTCGTTGTTATTTGCCATTGCTATTATATATATAGGTTATAATGTTTATTGCCTGTCTTATGCTGTCGTTGCCTTAAGCGACTGCAAAGATAGCACATTTATTTCATTGAGCAAAGCAAAAGCGGGAAAAAACTTAATCAGTCCTCGTCAGGCGCGTTCGCCTGTCGCATCACCTTTGACCTTACAGGGCGAGATTCACGGTGGAAAAATGCCCGGGGCAAGGCCCCGGGCTGGCACGCTGCTGCGCGTTCAGGGGCGGTATACGCCTTTAATATTATATATAAGGAACGCGCGCGTGAGGAATCAGAGGCCCAGCTGCTCCTTGGCAGCCTTGGCGGCCTCGTCGATGGTCTTGCCTGCCTGCTCCTTGACAGCCTCCTTGACAGCCTCGGGCGTAGCCTCGATAGCGTCCTTGACGGCGGCGACGGCAGTGTCGCCCTTCACCGTGGCGTCGTTGACGACGTCGGCGATGCCGGCCGGGATACCCTGCACGGAGGAGAGCGCCTCAGACAGCGATGACAGCACGCCGGCCTGCTGCAGCTTCACCACGTTCTCCGAGATGAAGTTGCCGATTGTCTCGGCATACTTATCGGCGGCGGCCTGATCGCCGGCAGCGACGAACTTAGCCACCTGCTGGGCAATCTGCTCGCTGATGGCCTTCACCTGGTCGGGATCGGCCTGCTGCAGCTGTTCCTGAAGCAGGTTGATGACGGCTGTCGCCTGCTCGGTGGGAGAAGCCTCGGCAGACGTCGAGACGCTGAGGCTGTCGAGCTCGGCGGTATTACGCGTCTGGCCGCCACAAGCAGCAAAGCTCATCGCCACAGCGGCGAGAGCGAGGATCATGATCTTTTTCATTCGTTCTTTTTCTTTTTTAAAGGTAAAACATGGCGACGATATCGTTCGCGAGGGCAAAAGTACGACAAAACACAGAATCAACCGACATCTTTTATGCTAAAATGTGTGAAGTCTTAGCTTTTTATGCTATCTTTGCACCGCAATCACATGAAATCGGGCATCAGAAACCTCTTTTTCATCATCGGGCTGGCCGCCGTCATCATCATGGCCGTCACCTTCGATGTCAGCTGGGACTTGCTGTGGCAAAGCCTCTGCCAGACAGGCTATTGGCTCGTCGCCATCGTCGTGCTGTGGGTCGTCCTCTACGCGATGAACACGCTGTCGTGGCGCATCATTCTCGGCGAGAGCGGCCCCGTCGGCATCTCCTTCATGCGACTGCTCAAACTCACCGTCTCTGGCTTCGCGCTCAACTATGCCACGCCCGTCGGCCTGCTCGGAGGCGAGCCATACCGTATCATGGAGCTCGCGCCTTACGTGGGCCGCCAGCGCGCCACCTCGAGCGTCGTCCTCTTCGCCATGATGCACATCTTCTCCCACTTCTGGTATTGGGTCACCGCCATTGCCCTCTGGCTCCTGTTCATGCCCCTCGACGGCCTCATGGCCACGGTCCTCAGCCTGACGGCCCTCTTCTGCGCCGCCGGCATCTACCTCTTCCTGCGCGGCTACCGCAACGGCATGGTGGTGGGCGCCATCCGCCTGGCAGGCCACGTCCCCGGTCTGCGCCGCCGTGCCCGCCGTTTCGCCGTCGAGCACGCCGAGGGCCTCAGCAACATCGACCGCCAGATCGCCCAGCTGCACGCCCAGAGCCGTAGCTCGTTCTATGCCACGCTCATGCTCGAGTACGTCGGGCGCATCCTACAGTCGCTCGAGATCTTCTTCGTCCTCCTGCTGCTCGGCGTCGACGGCGGATGGATGGGCTTCGTGCATAGCCTGCTCATCCTCGCCTTCACATCGCTGTTCGCCAACCTACTCTTTTTCATACCCTTGCAGCTCGGAGGGCGTGAGGGCGGCTTTGCCATGTCCACGGCCCAGCTCGGCCTCACTGGCGGCACAGGTCTGTTCATCTCCATCATCGTCCGCGTGCGTGAACTCTTCTTCACCGCCCTCGGCATACTCCTCATCAAAATCAAAGCATCACCTCCGAACGAAGCGCAAGCCACCCAGCTGACATCAACAAGTCACCTAAGCGACAGCGACAATACCCTTAGGGGATATCGACAATACCCTTAGGGGATATCGACAATACCCTTAGGGGATATCGACAAAACCCTTAGGGGATATCGACAATACCCTTAGGGGATATCGACAATACCCTTAGGGGTCAGCGACAAGTCACCCCATCAACCCACCGTTCCACCCCCTCATCCCATCCTGCCCATGCGCAACCTCACCCTCCCCCACTACCTCGCCGCCGCGCTGCTGT
>CAMOSA010000043.1 GCA_946624335.1 uncultured Prevotellaceae bacterium | reverse complement strand
CCCATCCTGATTACCGACGAGCCGCAGTCGGTGCTCGGCGCCGACAAGAAGAATGCGACGCGCGAGAAGCTGAAGGAGTTCCACCCGCTGTTCACCTTATTATATAGCGCCACGCACAGGGCCGGGGACATCGTGAACATGGTGTATCGGCTGGATGCGATGGATGCTTACAACAAGAAGCTCGTGAAGAAAATCACGGTGAAGGGCATCGAGCAGAAAGGCACTACTGCCACCAATGGTTACCTGTACTTAGAAAGTATCGAGCTGAGCGAAGGTAATCCAAGGGCTCGCATCGGCTTCGACAAGAAGGGCGTGAGCAGCGTGAAGCAGGTGACACAGCTGGTGGCCGACGGCTTCGACATCTACCAGCAAAGCGGCGGTCTGGAGGAATACAAGAACGGCTATCGCGTGGAGAGCATAGACGGCTACAACCGCACGGTGCGACTGCTGAACGGAACGGTGCTGCATGAAGGCGAGATGGTGGGACGCGTGAACGACATCTACGTGCGCCGTCAGCAGATACGCGAGACCATCCTCTCGCATCTGCACAAGGAACGTAAGTTGTTCCGTATGGGCATCAAATGCCTGTCGCTGTTCTTCATCGACCATGTGGACAACTATAGGGAGCCTCACCCCAAAGCCCCCGGCCTCACCCCTAACCCCTCTCCGAAAGGCGAGGGGAACTGTGAGGGCGAGGGGGAAGCCTCCGGCAAGGGTGTTTATGCGCAGATATTTGAAGAGGAGTATGAGCGCATTGTAGGAGAGATGCAGCTGGAGTTTGCCGACGATCCGGCCTATGTGGCTTATCTGAAACGTTTTACGGCAGAGCAGGTTCATGACGGCTATTTCTCGCGCGACAAGAAGAATAAGATTGTTGAATCGGGCAACAAAGAAGGTGAGAATGAGGTGCGAGGTTATCAGCTCATCATGAAGGAAAAAGAGAAACTGCTGTCGTTCGATACGCCTGTCCGCTTCATCTTCTCGCACTCGGCCCTGAAGGAAGGGTGGGATAATCCCAACGTGTTCCAGATCTGTACGCTGAAGGACTCGGACAACCAGACGAAGAAACGTCAGGAGGTGGGAAGAGGAATGCGACTGTGCGTCAACAGCAAAGGTGAACGGCAGGACGAGAGCGTGCTGCACGGCGGCGTCTTCGACGTGAACGAACTGACGGTGATAGCCAGCGAGTCGTACAACTCGTTTGCCGCAAAACTGCAGACAGAGATTGCCGAGGCTGTGGCCGACCGTCCGCTGAAGGTGCAAGCTACGTTGTTCAAGGATATGATGGTAACCAATGCCCAAGGCGAACAACGAACGCTGGACGAGGACGACGCACAGGACATCGTCTTTGCACTGCGCATGAAGGGCTACATCACCAAGCAGGGACAGCTGACACCGCAGTATCACGAGGACAAGCAGCAGGGCAAGCTGGACTTCGGCGAAGAGTATAACGACTTCAAAGAGGACCTCGTAAAGCGCTTAGACAGCATCTTCAATCCGGATAGCATCAAGCCCGAAGATGCACGCAGGGTGCGAGAGGCGCGGTTCGACCAGAAGAAGTTTGCACGCAAAGAGTTCCAGGAGCTGTGGCGCAAGATCATCCAGCAGACCTACTACACCGTAGACTTCAGTACGGAAGACCTCATCAGCAGGGCCGTCATCGAACTGGATGCCCACTTGCAAGTGACGGAAATACGCATCAAGGTGGTGACGGGCACGCTGAACGACATCAAGAGCCGGCAGCAACTGCTGGAGGGTAACGCGATGATGGTCAGCGAAGCCGAAGCGGAGAGCGTGCACGAACTGGTGGGCGAGGGCGTGAAATATGACCTGATAGGGAAGTTGGTGGAAGGAACGGGGCTGACGCGCAAGGCGGTCGTCAGCATCCTGCAGAAGATACGCCCAAAGACGTTCAATATGTTCAAGGCCAATCCCGAGGAGTTCATCATCAAGGCGTGCAACATCATCAACCAATGCAAGGCCATAGCCGTGGTGGAACATATACAGTACCATCGTCTGAACCAAGCGTACGACTCCGACATCTTCAGCGCCGCCACGCTGAAAGGCAAGCTGGGCTTGAACGCGCTGGAGTCGCAGAAGTCACTCTATGACATCGTGGTCGTGGATTCACAAGGCATCGAGATGAACTTCGCCAAGAGCCTTGAGGTGCAGAACGAGGTGGCCGTCTATACCAAGTTGCCTAACGGCTTCTATATCAATACACCTGTAGGGCACTACAATCCCGACTGGGCCATCGTCTTCAAAGAGGAACCTGACATCAAGCATATCTATTTCGTGGCCGAGACCAAGGGCTATCGCAACGATGAGGTGACGGACTACCGCGAGACGGAGCGCGTGAAGATAGAATGTGCCCGCCGACATTTCGCCACCATCTCCAGCGCTGCTGTCACCTATAGCGTCGTTCGCGACTACGAGGAGCTAAGGAATATCATCACGCAATAAGAGATGCGTATTTTTAAGGGCTTTTACTGCATCGAAATAGGCAGGATCGACATTGGAGCTGTAAGGCATGCGCTTCAGCTGCAAGGACGTCAGTTGTATTTCCCTGTGGAGGTAATCATGACACACCATGTGACAAGCAGTTTACGAACGATTATCGTCGCTTCAGCGATTAGCCTTTCCCGACACAAGGTATAGGCGTGCAGACTGTTTGACTATAGTCAAACAGTCTGCACGCCTAGCCTATCAGGTCTACTCACCAAAGTGTGATTGCCGACAATCCTAAGAGAGTAGCTACAGACTCCTAAGAGGGTAGCCGTAGACTCCTAAGAGGGTTGCCACAGACTCCTAAGAGGGTGGATGAAGGTCTCTACGCTTGTTCCCAGGCCGAACCGACACCCAGCATCAGGATGACTTGTGCAAAAAGTTATGGAATAAATGTCGTTTCTTTGATGCCGAACGGAAAATAATGTGTATCTTTGCAGCCAGATAAAGAAAAAACAGCGTATGAAAACCAAGAGAGAAATCGTTGAAAACTGGTTGCCACGATACACGAAGCACCCCTTAGAGGACTTCACGAACCTGGTGTTGCTCACCAACTTCAACAACTACGTCGACATCTTCTGCGACCACTTTGAGATTGAACATCCCAGCTACGACGCCAATATGCGCATGGCCACGGCCGACGGCATCACGATGATCAACTTCGGCATGGGTTCCCCCAACGCCGCCATCATCATGGACCTGCTCAGTGCCATATCGCCCCGCGCCTGCCTCTTTCTGGGCAAATGCGGCGGCATACCTGCCAAGGTGAAGATGGGCGACCTGATCTTGCCGCTGGCCGGCATACGCGGCGAAGGAACGAGCAACGACTACTATCCTCCCGAGGTGCCGGCACTGCCTGCCTTCATGCTCCAGCGAGCCGTCAGCTCCGCTATCCGCGACGCCGGACAGGACTACTGGACAGGAACGGTCTACACGACGAACCGACGCATATGGGAGCACGACGAGGACTTCAAAGGCTACCTGCGCAAGACACGAGCCATGGCCGTGGACATGGAGACGGCGACGCTCTTCACCACGGGCTTCGCCAACCACATCCCGACGGGAGCACTGCTGCTCGTCTCGGACAACCCGATGACGCCCGATGGCGTCAAGACGGCCGAGAGCGACCAGAGAGTGACGACAAACTTCGTTCAAGATCATGTCCTCATCGGCATTCAAGCCCTCGAGAAGATCAAGAAGGAAGACAAGACCGTCAAGCACCTGAAATTCGACTGGTGACGAGAAGCCGGTCACGCTCTCTCATCACACCAACAGTTCAACCCTTCAAGCACCACCGATGGCAAAGAAAGCAGGAGGCATAACCTATCAGGAGATCATCCAGCAGGTGAAAGCCGGCGTTTTCCGCCCAATCTACTATCTGATGGGCGATGAGGCATACTACATCGACCGCTTATCCGATTATATCGTTGAGCGTGCCCTCACGGAGGACGAACGCGATTTCAACCTGACCGTGCTCTACGGCCCTCAGACAACGGGCGAGGAAGTCGTCAATGCCGCCAAGCGCTATCCCATGATGGCGGAACGGCAGGTTGTCGTCGTGCGCGAAGCACAGAGCCTTCCGCACCGCGAAGTCCTTGCCTTCTACGCCCAAAAACCGATGCCAACGACGGTGCTGATCATCTGCCACAAAAACGGCGCCATGGACCGGCGTACAGCCCTCGCCAAGGACATCCAGAAAGCTGGAATAGTCTTCGAATCCAACAAACTTTATGAGCGCGAACTGCCTGGTTTTGTAAGCAATTACGTCCGCCGTAAGGGCGCTGAGATTACGCCAGACGCCAGCCAGATCCTCTGCGAGCACGTAGGCGCCGACCTCAACCGCCTGGCCGGCGAGCTGGACAAGCTCATCGTGGCGGTCGGCGAGAGGCATCGCATCGACGCCCAAGTCATCCAGGACAACATCGGCATCAGCAAGGAATATAATGTCTTCGAACTGCTGGCCGCGCTATCAGTAAAGGATGTTGTGAAGGCTAACCGTATAGTGAAATACTTTGACAGCAACCCAAAGAACTTCGCACTGCAACCTGTGCTCTCCAGTCTCTTCAAATTCTACGCCGATCTGATGCTCGCATACTACTCACCGGTGAAGAGCGAAGAGGGCATAGCAGCCTGGCTCGAGCAGAGCACATGGCAGGTGCGCAGGAACATTACACCAGCCATGCAACGCTACACCGCGATGAAAGTGTACCAAATAATCGGTGAGATACGTCGAACAGACGGTGCATCGAAGGGTGTAGGAGGGCAAAAAACGAGCGATGGAGACCTCCTGAAGGAGCTCGTCTTTTTCATTTTGCACTGATTTTGTATCTATTTTAGCGCAAAATAGAAACAGGATTTTCACCCCTTATTGTGTTTGATTCAAAGGTGTTAGGACCAATCCTCAGCACCTGAGAATCGCGTGAACGGAGCGACTCAATCGCTTTTCCGCACCCGGAAAATTTACACGATTTTTTCGTTTATATGATTCAGCTTTACATTTATTGACGTTTAGGTGATTAAATCACATTTACAAACCCAATTGCCAATATTCACAAACAAGAATTACCGTAATCAGATTTCAAAATCTATACACCTATTTAGCTCCCGTGAATTCATAGTTTGAATGTGTAAATATGAGAGTTCGGAATATTAAATGGATGAGTATGCAGTATTATCAAATGGCGTATTTAATTGTTTCTCAGCATATAGCTAATGTGTATTCACATTTTAAAACTCGTAGGCTGTAATAATATTAGAATATCACTGCCTCGGGAAACCTGTAAGCAAAATGGCAGTTCGTTAAATAGATAAAATCCAGCGGTTTTCGGGTTTTAATTAAAGTAAAAACTCCAAATATGTAGAAATACAGCCAAACGGATTTGTGTTTCGAAACCAGAATGTAAATTCTTTCATGCTCACAGATTTAAATTTTCGAAACCTAAACGTTGAGAAATATAAATTTTAAAGATTTTCCTCTTAAAATTTGGCTGTTTAAATTTAATTTATTTACTTTGCACCGTCAAAAGCAGAAAGACCCACCCCTAATGGGTCTAAAACGCCAACTTCAATTAAGATATCAACAGCAGATGAAAGATCGAATCAGACAGATTCAAGAAAAGGAAAAGATGACCCAGCGTGACTTCGCTGCCGCTCTCGGGATCTCTCCCTCATCGCTGTCCAGTATCTACAACGGTCACACCTCCCCGACGAACAATCATGTGCAAGCCATCCATCGTCGGTTCCCAGAGATCAACATTGAGTGGTTGCTCTTCGGCGAGGGAGATATGTTCGACGGTTCAAAGTCGGCAGCTACGACAGAAGCCGCAGACAGCAGCACGCAGAGCGATGGCGTTCGCCCTACCAGTCCGGACGAGTCCGTGACGACAGTGAGTCCTTCCGGCTTTTCCATCCAGTCCCCTGCCCCGGACGTAGCAGCACCGGGTCAGGTAATCATTCGAGAGACGGTGAAATATGTTGACAAGCCTCAACGCAAGATCACCGAGATACGCATCTTCTATGATGACGGAACATTCGACACCTTTTCGGGTCAACGCGAATGAATGATGGACTCCCAAAGTTTAGACGATACATAATCATCCTTTATTCATATTTCACTTTTACCCAAGAATGCTGGCCGCAACCTCTCTTTTCTACTCCTTATTTTCTGAGCGGCCAAAAGGGGGCTTCAACCCGTGAGGGCGTGAGCTCCCCTTTTTTTATTCAAAATATTGCGCCGGCCTACAATAGGTCAGCTTCACAGCGAAGACATAGGCGTTACCGACAACACACCTAAGCGTCTTTGTCAACACACCTACACTTGTTCTCACTCCTATTCAACATCGAATATGAAGAAATATATCTTAGACCTCACCATACGCCGCACCACGGCGCCACGACCTGGCTACGTGCTACTTCAGCTCACCGACCCGACAGCCCCACTGCCGCCGATGCTTCCCGGCCAATTCGTTGAGGTGCGCATTGACGGCTCGCCCTCGACTTTCCTGCGCCGCCCGATCAGCATCAACTACGTCGACCGGCAAGCCAACGAGCTATGGCTACTCGTCCACGCCGTAGGCGATGGCACCCGCACACTGGCTGCACTCAGGGAAGGTGACAGCGTCAATGTCGTCCTGCCGTTAGGCCGAGGCTTCACACTACCGAAGCCCCAAGCAGGTAGTACAGATACAGGCACCTCCCCACAATGCGACAGCGACAGGACAGCACAGAGCGAGAAAACTGCCCCGCAGCGCTATCTGCTGATCGGCGGAGGCGTCGGCACGGCACCCCTGCTCTATCTGGGGCAGACGCTGGCAGCACTCGGCCACCGTCCGACGTTCCTGCTGGGCGGACGGACGTCGGCCGACCTCATGCAGCTGGAGCTGTTCCGCGCTCTCGGCGAAGTATGCATCACCACGGAGGACGGCTCGACAGGCGAACGTGGTTTCGTGACACAGCATAGTCTGTGGCAGAGCGCCGACACGTTCTCACACATCTGCACCTGCGGCCCCAAACCTATGATGGCTGCCGTGGCACGGCTGGCCAGCGAGAAAGGCATCGACTGCGAAGCATCGCTTGAGAACATGATGGCTTGCGGCCTCGGCGCCTGCCTGTGTTGTGTGGAAGACACCGTAGACGGCCATGTCTGTGTCTGCAAAGAAGGACCGGTATTCAACACCAACCGGCTGAAATGGTAAGCCCCGCCAACAACCGCCCACCGTTACAAGCCCATAACTACCCAACGAAAAGAAAGACTATGCACAATACACTTACAACCAGCCCCACTCACCCGGCCTGCGAAGAAAAGAAAGCAAACGTCTCATTAGGCGTCTGCCTGGGGGCTCTTGCCCTGAAGAATCCCGTGATGACGGCTTCCGGCACTTTCGGCTACGGCCTCGAATTTGCCGACTTCGTCGACCTGAACCGCCTCGGCGGTATCATCGTGAAAGGCACGACCCTCGAGCCGCGTGAGGGCAATCCCTATCCCCGCATGGCAGAGACCGCACACGGAATGCTCAACTGCGTCGGCCTTCAGAACAAAGGCGTCGACTACTTCTGCGAACACATTTACCCTGAAGTGCGTGGACTGAACACCGCCGTACTCATCAACGTCAGCGGCAACAGCCCCGAGACCTATGCCGAGTGTGCCCGTCGCATCGCCGAGCTCGATGCCATTCCTGCCATCGAGCTGAACATCTCCTGCCCAAATGTGCGCCATGGCGGCATGGCCTTCGGCGTCACCTGCGAGGGTGCAGCCAGTGTCGTCAGGGCGGTGCGCGCGGTCTATCCCAAGACGCTCATCGTGAAGCTCTCGCCCAACGTGACATCCATCGCCGACATCGCCCGTGCCGTCGAAGCCGAGGGCGCCGATGCCGTCTCGCTCATCAACACCCTCATGGGGATGGCCATTGACGCCGAGCGCCGCCGTCCTGTCCTGAGCATCGGCACAGGTGGGCTCTCGGGGCCCGCCGTAAAACCTGTTGCGCTGCGGATGGTCTGGCAGGTCTTTGATGCCGTGAAGATTCCTGTCGTTGGACTCGGCGGTATCATGAACGCCACAGACGCCATCGAATTCATGCTCGCCGGAGCCACTGCCGTGGAGATCGGCACGGCCAACTTCATCGACCCTGCCGTCACGATGAAGGTCATCAACGGTATTGAAGACTATCTCCGTCGGCACGGCTTCAACGATGTCCGACAGCTCATCGGTGCTGCCCACAGCGCATCATAGCCTCGCTGGCCCTGTCTTTTCTCCCCTTTATTTACCTATTTATCTCACCCCTCGTCTCACCGCCCAATCATGCCGCTTCGTCCATCAGACCGCCGAGCCTTGCTGTATATCCTCTTCGTCGTACTGGCTGTATGGGGCGGTATTCTCATCGAGCGCCACATCCTGCGGCCTCCGACGCCGTTGGCCTCGCTCGACGAGATCATCATGGACTCGCTCTCCGCTCCCATCAGCAACCACCGAGGGGCATCGCCCCGGTACCACGGAACATCAACGGCGGGTGCCATCGGGGCCTCTGCCCCGCCCTCCTCTGCAGAGGCCGTCTCGGCCATCCCCGCACGTCAGCCTGAATCGTTCCCCTTTGACCCCAATACAGCCGACTCCATGACCTTTGCCCGTCTGGGCCTCGCCGGCTGGCAGATACGTAATATATATAAGTATCGCGCGCGTGGAGGACGGTATCATCAGCCCGATGATTTCAAACGGCTCTACGGCATGACCCCCGAAGTCTATGATCGGTTGGCACCTTATATCCGCATCGACAAGCGTTTCCGCTACTATGACGAGCAGGACTTTGCCGACACGGCAGATGCCCGCCCCACCACACCGCGACAGGAAAAGTTCGAGCAGCTCGTGCAGCTCGACCTGAACTCCGTTGACAGCGCCACCCTGATGAAGGTGCCTGGCATCGCAGGCTATCGTTCCAGACAAATCTTACGTTATCGCGAGCGCCTCGGCGGCTTTGTCAGCACAGAGCAGCTGTCCGAGATTGAAGACTTCCCCGCCGACGAACTTGCACGATGGTTCAAGGTCGAGACAGGTGTTCAACGGCGCATGAACATCAACAAAGCCAGTGTCAGCCAGCTCGCCCGCCACCCCTATATCGGCTGGTCACGTGCCCGCGACATCGAAAGTTATCGACGCAACCAAGGACGTATCGACGACCTATCAACGTTGCGCCTTCTGCCCGGCTTCGATGAAGCTGCCATCCGCCGCATCAAGCCTTATATCGAATACTGAACGCAACGGCTTACGATGCGAGCCTGTGTCCGAGGGCACGGCCATCAATGCAGCCAAGCACGAAGCCGACTTCCCGCGTTCTTAAGCCAAACCTGCATTTTTTTCGCCCAAATATTTGGCGGGAGACGCAAAAAGGCTTACCTTTGCCCCCAGAATAATCACGCAACAATCCATGCCGGCCACGCCAAGTGGCACTCGACGGGATTGTTGCGTCTTTTTGTAAGCGCGATAGCAGTCGAGTCAATACGTTCTTTTACTTATTGTTATCGTACTTTTTTCATTATGCAGGAAAGAAAATGTTTTCGCCGCGCAAAGGTCAACTGCCTGTGCCGCTGTACGCCCCACGAAGGTATCGTGTCGCTCAACGCACACGATGTCTACCATATCAAGTCGAAGGCGCTGTCTGTCATCTACACCTCGCGCAGCACAGGTGTCATCGCCGACGTCGCCGTCCGCACAGGCCGCATTCTGGAAAACACGGGCCACTTGCCCTTGGCGCTTCACGTCTATCGCGCCGCCCTCCGGACAATCTTCGGTATTGACGTCGCCCGCGCCGAGGACTATCTCGAGAACGGTCCCAGGACTTCCAACCCCCACTACCGCTATTGGACAGAGCGCATCGCTGATGCCCATGCGCTCGACGTGGCACGATGCCTCGACGCCCTATATCGGCGAATGGGCTTCAAGGCACAGGCCCACCAGTGCCGCAAAGTCCGCTACGACTACGAGCATCTCTTCAACGTGACCTATTCAGCGTATCTTTAACCCAGAGAGGGGTGTGCCGATTGTGGCACACCCCTCTCTGTCCTTTCGGTGATGATTGTTGCGACCTGCCATCTGAACCGACGGACCAGCGCTTTGGCTAGATCACCTCTATACCTTGCTCCTCGCAGAGCTTGAGGCTCATCTCCTTGAGTTTGAACTTCTGTATTTTGCCGCTACCTGTCAGCGGGAACTGATCGATGAAGAAGACATATTTGGGTGTCTTGTAGCGGGCAATCTTTCCGCGACAGAACTCTCGCACGTCCTCTGGCGTCATCGTGACGCCTTCCTCGAGAATAATAAACGCTCCGACCTCCTCGCCATATTTCTTGGACGGCACGGCAGCGACCTGTACATCGCGTATGCCCGGCATCTGATAGAGGAACTCCTCGATCTCGCGCGGATAAACATTCTCACCGCCACGGATGATCATGTCCTTGATGCGACCTGTGATGCGGTAGTAGCCCTGCTCGTCTTTCACGCCAAGGTCCCCCGAGTGCAGGAAGCCATTCTCATCGATCACCTCCGCCGTAGCCTTCGGATTCTTATAGTAGCCCTTCATGACATTGAAGCCACGACAACACATCTCGCCTTGCACGCCGACCGGACATTCCAGCCCCGTCTCCGGGTCGAGCACCTTGACCTCGACGAAGGGGAAGTCGCGACCCACCGTCGTGCAGCGTTGCTCGAAGGTGTCCGTCAGGCACGTCTGTGTCATGCCCGGTGAGCTCTCTGTAAGGCCATAGACCGACGTAATGGTCATGAACATCTTCTCTGAAACCTGCTTCATCAGCTCCACAGGGCACAGGGAACCAGCCATGATGCCTGTCCGCAGGCTGCTCATATCGAACATATTGAACATCGGATGGTTCAGCTCAGCGATGAACATGGTCGGCACGCCATAGAGCGCCGTGCAACGCTCCTTGTGTACGCTGGCCAAGACGACCAGCGGATCGAACTTCTCGACCATCACCTCCGTACATCCATGGGTCAGACAGTTCATGGTGGCCAGCACCACGCCAAAGCAGTGGAACAGAGGCACGCAGACGCACAACTTGTCGGCCTGCGTGAAACCCATGTTCTCGCCTGTGATGAATCCGTCGTTGGCAATATTATAATGTGTCAGCATGACCCCTTTAGGGAAGCCAGTGGTGCCAGAGGTGTACTGCATATTCACCACATCGTGGCACGACACACTCTGCTTGGCTACGGTCAGTTCCTCGTCGTCAATGTTTTGTCCTAACAGCAGCAGCTCCGCCGTATTGAACATCCCGCGATACTTTTCCATACCGATAAACACGACGTTCTTCATGCACGGAAACCGTTCGCTCTTCAGGTGCCCACGCTCGCACTCTCGCAACTCGGGCAGCATCTTGTAGGTCATGTCGACATAATCACACTCCCACGTGCCGTCGGTGATACACAACGTATGCATATCGGAGTCCTTGCAGAGGTACTCGAGCTCGCTCTGCTTGTAGTTGGTATTCACGGTGACCAGCACAGCCCCGATCTTCGCCGTGGCATAGAGGAAGGTGAGCCAATCCGGCACGTTGGTAGCCCAGATGCCTACGTTCGACCCTTTCTTGACGCCAATGGCCAACAGCCCTTTTGCCAGATTGTCCACACGCTCGTTGAACTGCCGCCACGTGAAGCGGAGATCGCGGTCGCTGTAGACGATATACTCGTGGTCGGGCGTCGTCTCGGCCCAATGCTCCAGCCACTGTCCGAGGGTGCGCTCGGAGAGCTGAAACGAACCTGTGCCTTCCCATGCCCTGCCCTCATGGCGAGCGACGGAAGGCGCCTGACCGTTTGTGTTCTTTTCCATAGATGGATATCTCGTTTTTCGTATTTCCTATAAAGGTATATATATTACCGCCAGAATCTTCGCCGCCTGTCCTCCGGCACCGTGGACGTGGTGCTTGACGATGCTGTCGTAGAAGATACTGTCGCCCTGGCGCAGCACATATTTCTCCTTGCCATAGTCGATCTCTATCTCGCCGCTCATGACGTAGATGAACTCTTCGCCCTCATGAGCCGAGAGCTGGAACTCCCGTTCCTCGCTCGGGTTGATGTCGACGATGAAAGGCTCCATGTGTCGTCCGGTCTTCTGTTTTGCCAGTGGGTGATATTCCATGTGCTTGCGCGCATCAGCTGCATCATTGCTGAAGCTGATCGAACGGTCATGTTCACGATCTTCGGCACGCGTCACGACAGGTCCCAATGCATCGTTGTCGTCGAGGAAGGTGCCCAGCCGGACTCCCAACGCACGTGCGATCTTGATCAGCGGTCCCAAGGAAGGCAGCGTCTCATCTGTCTCGATGGCCTTAATCTGTTCTGCCGAGAGTCCGCTGCGCTCTGCGATCTCATCGACACTCAATTGCTTTTGCTCGCGCAGGCCACGTATCTTGTGGCCTACGGCATTGTTTGAACTATTCATTTCGAGCTCGTCTCCTTCGTTATTAATGCTTCTGAAGCACCAGTGAGAAAGGTGCCAAATGGATTTTGCGTGCAAAGATAGTGATAATATTTCAAAGCGAAACACCGAAAAGCGAAAAATTAAAGCGTTAACACCCATTTTACTGACAAAACGCAAATCCATTCCCCACATACCTTACTCCCATGCCTGCCTCCCTGATCTCTTGATATGAATCATCTTTTTGTGCACAGAAATACATCTTCTGTGCAATTTGTAACACTCTTTTCCCTTATTTACCCTACCTTTGCACCGCAAAACATAACGGATAAGTAACGATTACACCCCAAACATACCATTATGCAATTACGACAAATCCTCTCGGCAGCCATCCTTGCTGCCACCACGTCGCAGGCTTATGCCGGCGGCTATCTCACGAACACGAACCAAAACGCCGCTTTCGGTCGCAACCTCTCGCAGGAAGCCATGATCGACGTGATGGCCACTTACGCCAATCCGGCCGGCGTGGGTTTCCTCGCACCAGGATGGCATTTCGCCTTTTCCAATCAGAGTGCCTGGCAGACGCGCACCATCGAATCGACCTACGGCAACGACCTTTTCAGCCGTGGCAACGTCAACGGCGTAGCCAACTCTGGTGCCACTAAGAAATATAAAGGTACCGCCAAAGCTCCACTATTGCCATCGTTTGACCTGGCTTATGTGCAGGATCGCTGGAGCGTAGCCTTGCACTTTGGCGTCACAGGCGGCGGCGGCAAATGTGAGTTCGACGACGGCCTCGGCTCCTTCGAGAGTCAGGTGGCCCTACTGCCCGAACTGGCCAACGCGCTGAACCCAGGTTCTGTGACAGGTTACTCGATGGACACCTATATGAAGGGCAGACAGTACTACTTCGGCACCCAGCTCAACGGTTCCTATAAAGTGACAGACAACCTTAACCTGGCCCTCGGCCTGCGCATGGTCAATGCCTCTTGCGCCTACGAAGGCTACGTCAAGAATATCGGCGTCCAGACTCCCATGGGCAATATGTCCGCAGCCGATTTCCTGCAGGCTGCAGGTTATGGCAGCATGAAAAGTATGGTTGGCGACCGCGTGCTCGACTGCTCACAGACGGGTATCGGCTTCACCCCCATCATCGGCATCGACTGGCGCATCAACGACCACTGGAACCTGGCAGCCAAATATGAGTTCAAGACACGTCTGCGCCTCAAGAACAGCACGGAGGCCGATGCCAACGGTGTCGAGCAGAACGCCGGTCTGGAGGCATACAGCGACGGCGTCGTGCAGAAAGCCGACATCCCCGCCATCCTCTACCTCGGCGCGCAGTACAGCCCCATCGAGAAGTTGCGCTTCAACGTCGGCGGACACGTGTACTTCGACAAGCAGGCAACGCAGCACAACGAACGCCACCACCACCTCGACGGTCCGGGATGGGAGATTCTGGCTGGCGCGGAGTATGACATCAACAAAGTGATCACCGTGAGTGCCGGATGGCAGAATACCAACTACGGCCTTGGCAAGAACAGCGAGTTCATCAGCGACCTCAGCTTCGTGACCAACTCGAACAGCGTCGGTCTGGGTGCCCGCGTCCACGTCTCGAAGCGTGTAGCCATCGATGTCTCCTACTTCAAGACCTTCTACTCACACTATCGCCGCACCCAGGACGACTACAACCACAACTGGGCTACGATGTCGCAGAAACTCGCTCCCGTAAAGGCTCAGATGCAGGAGGGAGCCACTCAGCTGCAGGGCGCTATTGCGCAGCTGCAGACAGCCATCGCCACGCCGGGCCTGCCACAAGAACAGCTCGAAGCGTACAAAGCTCAACTTTCGGGCTACGCCGCTCAACTGCAAGGCCTCGCCGAGACCAGCGGACGCATCGATGCCATTGGCGGAAAGGTCTTCGGCAATGATAACTTCACCCGCACGAACGATGTCTTCGGCGTGGCCGTGGTGCTCAACTTCTGACACCCGCCATTGTCATTCGGGTTACACCCCTATCCCTCAGCCCTCTGCAATCTCTGCAGGGGGCTTCTTTTTTTGCCAAATCGTGTGCAATCCTTTAGGAAACAAGCCGGCAGGAAGCGTCCTTATACGTAAGTGGTGTAATGTGTAAAAGCTCATTATTGATACGCCTTTATACTTCTATGTTGCTTTCCAAATAATTGGAAAATTTTTATGTCTTATTAATTGT
>CAMOSA010000042.1 GCA_946624335.1 uncultured Prevotellaceae bacterium | reverse complement strand
GGACGACCGCCTCATCTTCGCTTTCGACGAATGGGAAAGCGGCGACTTCTACGACGTCCTGGTTCGCTTCGACGGGCGCGACTGAAGGGAGAGGGAGGGATTCAACGCCGACGGATCTTGTACGTCCGTCGGCCGTCCTTGACGACATAGACGCCGGGGGGCAGCGCGGTGAGACTGAGCGTGGCGGCGCCGTCCTTAGCGTCGTGACGGCTTACGAGACGTCCGGAGAGGTCATAGATGCTGACGGACGTGATGCCGTCGCGTACGGTCAGCGAGGCTATGCCGGTGGCGTCGTCGGCGAAGGTTATTTTCTCCACGTCGCTGAAGGGAAACTCCAGCGTGAGCCGGTCGCTCGACACTTTCATCACCTCGGGCTCGTCGAAGGTCACGGCGGGCCGCTCTTCGAAGGCAAAGCTGACGATGCCCTGCGAGGTAGTGTGGATGTTCAAGGTCTGTTGGGCAAAGGCCGTGAGGCTGCAGGCCAGCCCTGCGACGGCCAGTATGATGCTGCGTCTTACCATAGTTCTGTAGCGTTAGGATGTGTACGATGACGGTTCAGCAGGCGCGGTGCCACGCCGATGTCTGTCGAACGGCGTACGAAGCGCGGCGGTGTGTAGGGCTGCAGGTCGCTGCGCAGATAGGGTGCTGCGGCGCCAGGGTTGACGATACGGGCGTCGATGGTCTGCACGATGGTGCGTTCGTCGGGGATGAAGAGCTTGCCGTCGACATCCTCTATGCCCCACGGATTACGCATGACGAAGATGACATCGTCGTCGTCGGGCAGCATGAAGGTGAAGGCGTGGCCGGTGACGCTCTTGAGGCTGCCGCACTGCAGGTCGGCGACATTGAATCCTCCGACGCAGATCATACCTTGCCGCAGGCAGTGCTCGATGGCGAGCTTGAACTCTGAGGTGTAGAGGGCGTTAGGCGCAAAGGCGAAGCTGTCGCCGTCGCCCGTGAAGAGCGGTGCCACGTTCTCAGTGCCGATACCTTCTACGCCCTCGTCGACCTTGTAGAGCGTCTGCCATTTGATGAGGGCTTTCTCGAGTATCGTAGCCCACGTGACGGCATTGTTCTTTCCCGTCACCTGGCCTATCGTGCCGCTGCTGTCGCATAGGAACTTGGCGCTGACGCATACGTTGACGGGCTGCCCCTGCGGGTCGTACATCGCCACGGTGTAGGTGCCGTTGCCGTTGTCGGTGATGATGTGCTTGATGAAGTCGGGGAAGAGGTAGGCCATCGAGGCAAAGACGGCACAGGCACAGCAGTCGCCGATGGCGTGCTGGTTGACGTCAGCCGGCACGGGATCGTCGTAAGGATAGAGACGTACGGACTTACGCACCCACCGCGTCAGGCCTGCCACGGTGTTGGGCTCGTTGGCGGGATCGGCGAGCCAGGCACGGTCGTCGTCGGTCGTGACATGACGGTTCTCGAAGTGCTTGCCCATGGGTGTGAGGGTCGACGTGGATCGGCCTGAGGCGTAGCGCATGATGACGTTGATATCGTCGCTCTCGCGGTGTGCCGGCGGGTCGAGTTCCATCTGAGCGTTCGCTGCCTCGTCCTTGCTGCGATAGAAGTAGCGTTGGACACTGCCGTCGCGCAGGACGAGCAGCTTATCGGTGTAGCGCACAATGGTCCATCGCAGCACATCGGAGGCGTTGTTGACGTTGGAAGCGATGAAAAGGTTACGGTTGGGATAGAACTTGATCGTATACGTGTCGGGGTCACCGCCCTTGCCGCCCCATGTCATCTGCTCGCCGGCGAAGGACATATATTCCGTACCGTCGTAGTGGATGACATCACCGCCGTTCTTCCAAAAGCCGAGGTACCAGTTGCCGAGGATATAGCCATTTTCCTCCGTGACGGTGGTGATGGACGTTACGTCAGCAGACAGGAAGGCGGCCGTAGTTCCATTCTTAAGGTGTACGACGATGCCCTGTGCATGAGCCGTCGCAAAGGAGCCCATCGCGAGGATAAGGCTCAACAGAAGTCTTGATTTCATTTCCTAAAGTCTCTTTTTTTGTGGTTTCTGCTCGCAAAGGTCGCAATAATCGACGACACTGCAAAGAAAAACGATGGAAAAAACTGTTTTCCATCGTTTTTCAAAACGGAATGAGTGTATACTTTCACAAGAAGAGCTGGCTCGGGAGTTAAGGAGTTAAGACGATACCTTTGCTATGCATAGTCTTTATTGATAAACAGTTCACTAAACTATCGTCTTGACTCCTTAACTCCTTTATTCCTCTCCGAAGTATGCGCCGACGAAGAAGATAGCTCCCGTCGACTGTTCGCTGATGACATAGAGGAAGGGGCGCGTGGCATGGAAGGTGACGCGTCGTGGCTCGGCAGGTTCGGGTACTGACGTAGTCGCCATGCCTATCACCGTGACGGCAGCAGCCTCGGTACCAGCCTCGTCGAGCTTGATGCGTGCCACCTGCTTCATCATGTCGATATAGGTTGCTTTGTTACAGAAATCGGGGAACTCGGCATACTCCGTGAAGGCTTTCGTCAGGCCGAGCTGTTGCATCAGCGCCTTGAGATTGACATTGGTATCCGTCTCGAAGCGCGGCAGCTTCAGGTCGACGATAGCCGGTTCGCCGAGATAGTAGCTCCACGACGATGTCGCCAGCGCAGCGAGCACATCGTCCACTGTCTGCCCCTCGTGAGGCAGCAGGACTGTCATGCTGTAGGCTCCGTTGCCATAGGGCAAGCGTACGGCCTGATAACGCTCGGTGTCGACATAATTGAACTCATGCTCCATGCTCATCATCGGCAGCTGCTGGCGGGTGCCGTCGCTTCGCGTGAAGGCCTGCTGCTTCGTCTTCGCCTTGTCAAATTTCTCGGTCCACGTCCCCTTGAAGTAGATGGCGTTGAGCAGATAACTGACCGCTTCGGGATTGAATTCACTCTCCGTCAACACCTCCTTGATCATCCCTTCGGTGTGATCGCTGCCCCATTTGTTGATGACGTTGCGCGTCTTGCCGTCCTTGAAGTTGCGTGTCTCAGGCGTGGCCTCGTAGTACTGCCTGGCCATCTCCACGAAGGTGGGTTTCAGCTGATAATCCTTGTTCATGAAGATGGTGTTGGCGATCATCATCTTCGTCAGCTTGTCCAAGGCTGTTGCCTCAGTGAGCATCTTATGGCAGAAGTCATTGATGCCGGCAGCACCCGTCTCGCCGAATCCCAGTACCTGGTTGATCTGCTGCTGTGTCTCGCCCGTGGCACCATTGTTCAGCATACCCAGTGCGTAGGTCACGCTGATGGGCGAGAGTATCAGGCTCTTGCCTTTCAGCTCACCCGACGCCATAGCCTGGCGCAGGAGGTTAAAGGAGAAATCGTTGGAGTGTTTCACCATTTCCTGCTGAGCCCGCGTCAGCGAGACAAATCTCAGCTCATTGTCTGGGTCTGGGTCAACGACAGGGGTTTTCTCGTCGTCCGAACTGCAGGCCACCAGCGTCGTAGCAACTACGGCTGCCGCCACCGCCAGCAATGTCTTGCCTGCCTTCATCATGGCCTTCGTCATCGAGGCTAACTTCATGTTTTCTTTCATAGTTAACTTGAGTTTAGATGATAGATTACGATTGCTTCTATATATATATACACCTATTTACTATGAAATATTACATCCGAGGTAAAAAAAAAGCCCCCTCTCCGCAGAGAGGGGGTCTCTTTATGTTCCTTACTTCACGTATTCGGCCAGGTCGGTCAGGCGCATATCGCCCTTGCGGAGGAAGGTGTCGTGCATGGCGAAGGCGGCGCTGAGACAGTGGTGCGTGTGGCCGCTGTACTTCTCGGCATAGCGCAGGTAGTCGCGCAGCAGGGGCTGGTAGTCGGGGTGAGCGACCTTGATGAGCTCCTCTGCCTTCTCCATGGCACACTTGCCGCGCAGGTCGGCAACGCCGTACTCGGTGATGACAGCATCAACAAAGTGGCTGGTGTGGTCGATATGGCTGGCAAAGGGCACGATGGAGCTGATGGCACCACCCTTGGTCGTCGACCCGCAGGTGAAGATGCTGAGGTACGAGTTGCAGGTGAAGTCTGCCGAACCGCCTATGCCATTCATCATCTTCGTGCCACAGATCTTGGTGCTGTTGACGTGACCGTAGATGTCTGCCTCGATGGCCGTGTTGAGCGAACATACGCCGATACGGGCGATGACCTCGGGGTTGTTGCTGATTTCGGAGGGACGCAGCACGAGCTTGTCCTTGAAGAAGTCGATGTCGTCGTAGATACCTTTCAGGCACTCGTTGGTGACCGTCAGCGAGCAAGCTGAGGCGCTCAGCACACGGCCCTCACGCATCAGCTGTATGGGAGCGTCCTGCAGCACTTCGGTGTAGATATTGAAGTTGGGCACTTCCGTCGAGTGACCCAGAGCTCCCAGCACGGCGTTGGCGCCGCTGCCCACGCCCGACTGTAGGTTGAGGAACGTGGGAGGTATTTTGCCATCACGCATGTTCTGGACGAGGAAGTCGGCCACGTTCTGACCAATCTTCGTCGTGATGGGATCGGGATCCTTGAAGGAACGGGCCTCGTCGGGGATATTACACTCGATAATGCCGAGGATGCGGTCAGCATCGACCTCCACGTAAGGCTTGCCGATACGGTCGCTGGGCTTGGTGATGTTGATAGGGGTGCGATAGGGGTGATACTCTATCTCGTACACATCGTGCAGGCCCTTGCTCTGCGGGCTGTGGAAAGCGTTCAGCTCGACGAAGATGCCGCGCTTGGCCATACGGCACACGGTGGGCGAGATGCCGCCGGCTGCCGTGAGGAAGATATGAGCCTTTGAGCCGTGAATCTCCACGTCACAAGCCTCGATGATGCCCCAGTCGACACAAGGCAGATAGCCTTGACGCATCTGCGTCGCCATATTAGAGAGGTTGAGGTCGGTGTACTGAATCTCATTCAGGTTGACGTGCTTGCGGAAGTCGGGATTCGTGGTGTAGGGAGCACGCAGGGCGATGGCCTGCTCGTTGGCCAGCATCCCGTCGCAACTCTGACCGGTGCTGGCACCCGTCAGGATGTTCACCTTGAAGGGTCGGCCGGCTTCGTGCTCGGCGTGAGCACGCTTTGCCAACTCGGCCGTGACGCTCTTGGGTACGCCGGCAGGAGTGAAGCCCGAGAGACCCAGCGTATGGCCGTTCTCGATGTGCGCTGCGGCTTCGGCAGCTGTGATACGTTTGATCATCTTTGGATTATGTTATGATTGGATTAAATGCGTTCGGGAACCGTCACATGAATGGCGATTTTTGCCTTTTGCGGGCGCAAAGTTAATCAAAATATCCGATATGACCTTCAATAAGATAGAATTAAAGTTAAAAGATAACAACGTTTTGACTAATTATCGTACTTTTGACGTACTTTTGCGCCGCAAATCAAGGGTAAAATCATTTTTATGAAACGACATCTGCTCTTTTCTCTTCTCGCCGCCATGGCGTTCACCACTGTGAGCGCTCAGCAGGACGAGTGGCTCGACGGCGATTTCACGCCGCTGGGCATAGAGGAGATGCCGTCGCTCACCAACTTCAAGTACTATCGCTCGAAGCGGCCTGTCATCATCGACGGCGAACCAGTCTGGGACTATCTCATGCCCGAGCTGCCCGTCTACAAGCCCATGGTCTTCAAGAGCGAACGTGAGCGCAAGAAGTTCAACCGGCTTGTCGCCAACATCAAACGCGTGCTGCCACTGGCAAGGAAAGCCAACATGATGCTCGAAGAGACGTACCTCGTGCTGGAATCGCTGCCTACGAAGGAAGAGAAGGACGCACACATCAAAGCTGTAGAGCGCGACATCAAGAAACAGTACACCCCTGAGATGAAGAAACTGACCTACTCGCAGGGCAAGCTGCTCATCAAGCTCGTCGACCGCGAGTGCAACCAGTCGAGCTACGAGATCGTACAGGCCTTCCTCGGACCGGCACGAGCCACCTTCTACCAGATCTTTGCATGGACCTTCAAGGCCAGCCTAAAGAAGGAATACGATCCTGAGGGCGACGACAGACTCATAGAACGCGTCATCAGGCAGATAGAAGTGGGTCAGCTATAACAAAAAACAACGCATCGCAATCCACCATCAGCATTGTAAGCCAACACACATAGGTGCGTAGGCCGATGAACATAGGTGTGTAAGCCGATGAGCATAGGTGCGTAGGCCGATGAACATAGGTGTGTAAGCAGACGAGCATAGGTGCGTAGGCCGATGAGCATAGGTGTGTAGGACGATGAGCATAGGTGTGTAGGACGATGAGCATAGGTGCGTAGACTATTTGACCGGGTCGAACAGTCTACGCACCTATATTATGTAATTGATACGATGTAGTATGACGGTGAGAGCAGCTAATGTTTGCAGGGGAACGAACCTTTTGAGCTTTGCTCTGCGAATAACCCCCATCCTACTTCATCAGGAAGTTAGCGAAATGCCAGATGATGATGCCGGCCGTCACGCTGACGTTCATCGAGTGCTTCGTGCCATACTGCGGAATCTCCAGACAGCCGTCGCAAGCGTCGATGACTTGTTGCTGCACGCCTTTCACCTCGTTGCCCAGGATGACGGCATACTTAGAGGAAGAGCCCTCTAAATCTCCCCGTGAAGGGAGACTTTTATTTCCTTTTGTGTACTCAGTAGGGTTAAAGTCCTGCAGCATCGTGGAGCCTTCGCATTGCTCGACGGCCAAGAGCGTATAGCCCTCAGCACGCAGCCACGCCACAGCTTCCATCGTATCTTCGAAATAACGCCAGCTGACGCTGTCCTCAGCGCCGAGCGCCGTCTTATGAATCTCAGCATGAGGAGGCGTTGCCGTGATGCCGCAGAGCACCACGCCGGCTACACGGAAGGCATCGGAAGTGCGGAAGACGCTACCTACGTTATATAACGAGCGAACGTTGTCGAGCACCACGACAAGCGGCATCTTCTCTGCCGCGTGAAACGCCTCGACGCTCATGCGACCCATCTCGGTTATCTTCAGTTTGCGATACATCGTTATCTATTACATTATATCACTTGATGAAAGTCTTGGTTATCTTCTTGCTGCCGTCGGCATAGGTCGTCTCGACGATATTGATGCCCTTCGACGGCTGGGAACTCCTCATGCCTGACGTGCTGACGTATTCGACCTTCATAACTTGGGTTTGACCTTCAAGTAAACCAGGAATGACGTCTTCGTCGGTCGACGGCAAATGTTCATTGAACCATTCTATGTTGCCCAGGAGTGCCGTCTTGAGTCGTTCTGCTCGCTCATGCAGTGAAGCTTGATCTTCGTAGGCCCATAGCACGATTTCCTTGCTGAACGCCGTCGTGCATGGCGACAGTCGCTGGTCGATATCGTTCATCCATCCCTCAATTTTCTCAGGATAAAACTCATTCCATACTTCTCTGACGGCGTCACAGAAGTCTTGATCCTTGATGAGCTCACCAATCCAATGAGGTGTGAATACGTAAGAAGTCTTCATCCTGAAAGTGTAGTCGGTCTTCTCGCGCTCGTTGCAGGAGAGGTCCCACAGCGGTCCGGCTATCCAGCGGGCATCGTCGACCGAGTCTTTGTGCAGGTAGAAACTGCCGTGGAAACCATCGCTGTTGTCCATCACCTCCTGAACAATGAAATAGCGCGCCATGGCGTCGACATCAATGTATTCTTCCCATGTGCTGCCCGATTTATCGTCATCATAGATGGCGGCATTGATGGTGCTGAACTCATCGGTCAGCCATTTATTCTGCGCCTCCGACAGCACTTCCGGTGAATGGCAGGTCAGGTTAATCGTCCACTTGGAGTTTTCCTTTATTCTTACTTGATTGTTTTCACGATAGTTGTCCACTTCGACGAGCCAGCCGTAAGGAATCGTTCGTTCATCGTCATTCTCGTCTGGCTGCTCATAGATATTGAGACGCTGAGGGCTGATGCGGTTGGTCTCGGCCAGCAGATAGAGACCGAGGTAAGTGTCGTTCAGCACGACTTCGACAGGACGTGTCGATGGCGTCCAGTCAAAACCCATCGTTTTACCCAGCTGCATACCTGCTACCGTTGGCGCATAGAATTTCAGCAAAGCCCAGTGGCGGTGCTTTTTCATCCCGAGCAAGGGAGCTTTCTGGCCCAGACGCAGTTTATAGGGCTTCTTCTTGCCACGCCACGACGAATGACCACGCCCACGTATCTCAAGCGACAGCGGAGATGACTTTGTGCCTATGTTATGGCTCGGGTCAAAAGGATCGACAAGGAAATACGTCCCGGCGACGTACACCGTCTTCGAGACAATGGCCTGATGATTCTCCGTCTCTATATATAATATAGGTAGTGTTCCTGTCTGTGCAGTGACCTTCAGCACAGACAGGAACAAGACTAAGAATGACAGGACTGCTGACTTCACCATTAAAGGTGGGTTCTATATATTAGTTTTAAAGTCCGAGACGCTGGCTGATGTCGAGCATACGTTCGATAGGTCTTATGGCTTTCTCGGCTATCTCTGGGTCGACGGTGACCACGGGCTGCTCGTCGCGCAGACAGGCGTAGACTTTCTCGAGGGTGACCATCTTCATGTACTCACACTCGTTGCATGAGCAGCTGCGTGCATTGCCCGACTCGTCCATGGGCATCTCCGGCGGCGCAGGTATAAAGGTTTTCTCGGGCGCCTTCTTCTGCATCTCGTGCAGGATGCCGCTCTCGGTGGCCACGATGAACTCTGTGGCCTCGTCGGCGATGGCATACTTGAGCAGGGCAGCCGTAGAGCCTACCTTGTCGGCCAGCTTGACGACAGGACCTTTGCACTCGGGGTGCACGAGCACCTTTGCCTGCGGGTGCTGAGCCTTGAGCTCGAGAATCTTTTCTACGCTGAAGCGAGCATGCACATGACAGGCTCCGTTCCAGAGCAGCATCTTGCGGCCCGTGATGTCGCTGATATATGCTCCGAGGTTCTGGTCGGGACCGAAGATGATCTTGGCATCCTCGGGCAGCGACTCTACGATCTGGCGCGCGTTGCTCGACGTGACGACGACATCGGTCACAGCCTTCGTGGCGGCAGTGGTATTGACGTAGCTCACGACGGTATGTCCGGGATGAGCTTCCACGAACGCCTTGAACTCATCGGCTGGACAGCTCTCGGCCAGCGAGCATGTCGCTGCCGTGTCAGGCACCAGCACCTTCTTGTCGGGACACAAGATGGCAGCCGTCTCGCCCATGAAGTGTACACCGCAGAGCACGATGATGTCGGCATCGGTCTTCGCTGCCTGCTGAGCCAGCGCCAGGCTGTCGCCGATGAAGTCGGCCAGATCCTGTACCTCGCCGTCCACGTAGTAGTGGGCCATGATGACCGCGTTCTTTTCCTTGGCCAAACGACGGATCTCGTCCTTCAGCATTTGAGTTTTCGACATTGTATTAATATGATTGTTCATTTCTTTTTATCGAAAAAAACGTTTATGATGATGTATATTAGTTGTCAACTCTGTTAATAACTATGCAAAGGTACGCATTTTCAGCGATATAACTTGTCAATAACTTGAAAAAAGTGGTTAAAAACTACTTTAAAACTTCTTGCTAACTTATTTTGGAGAGTCAGTTATTTTACTTCCCCTTGGTTTTCGACCGTCCTTCATCTTTGTTTCGACAGCTTTCGACCGGGAATGAACAGAGTTGTTGACAAGGGAAAATAAGGAAATAAGAGAATAGGAAAATGGGATAATAAGAAAATAAGAGAATAAGAAATTGAGAAAACAGGATAATAAGGAAATGAGAAATTGAGAAAATGAGGAAGGGATTAGCGGATAAAGGCGATGCGGGTGACGACGGCCTTTTCGCCGTCGGCCGTAGCGGCGATGACATTATAAATGCCCGAAGCGACACGACGGCCGCGGCTGTCACAGCCGTTCCAGGTGAAGCTGCCTCCGTTGCTGGTGCCTTGACAGATGAGCTGACCTGCCGACGAGACGATCTTCACCTCGGCATTGGCGGTGAGGCCACGGACGACAATGGGTCCGTGGTAGTCGGGGTCGACAGGATTAGGAAAGGCGTAGACAGCATCGTCGTCGAGCGACGGCTCGGGGTCCGTGGCGTCGGAGAGGAAGCTGCAGAGGCCTTTGTCGGTGGCAAAGAAGACACGACCTGTGCGGCCGTCGATGGCGATATCGTAGATGTTATTCGACGGCAGTGGTGAGTTGTCGGTCGTGAAGTGATATATCTCTTCCTGGCTGTCGGCGCTCATGAGGTAGACGCCGCTGCCGAGGCTGCCGAACCACTTGCGTTGGCCGCCGTCGATGGCAATGGCTACAATGGGTATGCCGGAGAGGAGATAGTCGGCCAGGCCGCTGCCGTCGTTGCGCGATATCTTCACTTGCTCAAAGGTGAAGTCCGAAGCGCGGAACTGCGACGGGTCATTGATGACGAAGGGTCCGAGATTGGTGCCGAACCATATCTGTCCTTGGTTGTCCTCGGCGAAGCAGTAGAACTCGTCGGGGGTGTACACGGTGGCGTCCTGATTGATGATGGTGCCCCGGTGCTGGCGGTGATCGTCTGAGGTGCGTTCGAGGGTGCCTCCGGTGTCGAGCATGAAGATACCTCGGGCATCCATACGGCGGCTGTTGATCCACACGCGTCCGCCGCTGTCGAAGAAGATGCGGTCGAGTGTGCTGGCTGGCTTGATCTCAGGACAGGGGATGCCGACCCACGAGCCGTCGGTCTTGAGAACACGGATGGTGGTGTCACGGGCACCCTGTGTGCAGTTGAGCACCCATAGGTTGCCGTCGGCGTCGTAGGTGATGCCGTCTGCCACGACAAACCATTCGGGATGGGCGTTGTCGGGGAGGATGGAATGGAAGGGTGCGTTGTCGAGACCTAAATGCCCTACGCATTGATTGTCGCGGAACTCATAGATACCGGCACGGGCCGTGCCGACATAGAAGTGGTCGGCATCGCGAGGGTCCTGAACGATGTTGGTGACGTCGAGATAGCGGTAGGCAGGATAGGCGCTGACGGCTGAGGCATAGTCTAACGTTGTCCATGAGCCGTCGGGCTCGAGGATATAGGCGGTGCCGGGGCGCGACGTGGGCGAATAGTTCTGATGTCCGCCGCTGATCATCAGACGGTCACCTGCCCAACGCAGATGAAGGCTATAGTCGTGTGGTGGACCGTCGGGGTGGATAGCGGCGGTGGTCAGCGTGAAAGTGCCGTCGGCGCCGAGGCTATAGGCCTGCAGGCCTGAGTAGGCATCGCTGGCCCAGTAGAGCTGGTCGCTGTAGGTGATCGTGTTCCATGAATATTGACCGGTCAGGTGCTGCTGGCTTTCGCTCGTGTCATAGATGATGGTGTTCGATGCGTTGCCGAGGATGAGCTTGCCGCCGGAGTGGGTCATATAGGTGATACGTCCTATCGTATTGCGGATAAGGGTGGTGAAGCTCTTGCCCTCGGCATCGGAGCGGAAGAGATTGCCGTTCATGACGACCCATATACGGCCGTCGAAGCACTCCATGAACTGTGCGTTGTAGTTGTTGTTGACTTGCTTCCAGAGACTTTTGTCCTGCAGGTTGTCGCTCAGAGAGCCGGTCCATAGTCCTGTGTTCGTGCTGACATAGAGGATATCGTCCTTGACGGCACAGGCGTTGACATTCATGTCGAGCTGATAGGTCTGCCTGATGATGCCGGCGTTCATGTCGATGACGACGACGCCGAAGTCGGTGCAGACGTAGGCCATTGTGCCGCTGACGTTGACGTTGTTGACGTCCTTGTTCTGCAGCGTACTGTTCTTGAGTTGCGATAGGTTGATGACATCGCCGTCGTCGGTCGTGGACAGCAAGTCGATGTTGCCGTTGTCGTAGACGATGATGATGCGTTGTGCTTCGGCGCTGTAGCGAATGAAGTTGATGGTGACATCGTTGAGCTGGCGTGTCCAGTCGAAGGTGGTGATGCTCTGGTCGTCGGTGTCGTAGGCCATCAGCTTACTCTCCATGAGGGCGTAGACACGGCTGCCGACAGGGATATTCTGCGTCGCGACGTGA
The DNA here is from genome assembly GCA_946624335.1 of uncultured Prevotellaceae bacterium. Classification (GTDB taxonomy): domain Bacteria; phylum Bacteroidota; class Bacteroidia; order Bacteroidales; family Bacteroidaceae; genus Physcousia. The sequence goes on along the minus strand of CAMOSA010000042.1, from coordinate 2,841 downwards.
TAGGCGGGATAGATCTGCCACGAGCCGATGGATTGAGCGTAGGCATGAGTGAACAGTGAACAGTGAACAGTGAATAATAAAAGAAGGCATGCAAAAAGCAGGCGCCAGACCCACCCCCTGCTACAGACCCACTCCCCGCCCTCCCTGTGAGGGAGGGGGCGGTATGTTTTGCTAATAGCCTTCATTGCTTGACAGTATGTTTTGCTCATTGCCTTCTTGTCTTGTCATGTGACCGTTCTCCCCAGGAGGGGGAGCTGAGAGGGGGTCTGTCTCTTTTCACTCTTCATTTCCCGCAGTGATTAGGAATTCCACCAGCTTCTGTGTGGCACGTCCGCGATGGCTGATGGCGTTCTTCTCTTCGGCCGTCATCTCGGCGAAGCAGCGGTCGTAGCCTTCGGGACAGAAGACAGGGTCGTAGCCGAAGCCCTCGGTGCCGTGGCGCTCACGGAGGATCGTACCGGGGCAGACGCCCTCGAAGAGATACTCTTCTCCTTGATATAATAACGCAATAATGGTGCGAAATCGTGCGTTGCGGTTTGTTATTTTTTCTAAATTGTGCAGCAGCAGGTTCATATTGGCATCACTGTCATGCGAGAGTGAGGCGTCAGCGTCGTGCTGGCCAAAGAGTTCGGCATAGCGTGCGGTGTGTACGCCGGGATCGCCGCCGAGGGCTTCCACTTCCAGGCCGGTATCGTCTGCGAAGCAGTCGAGGTCATAGTGCTCTTTCACGTAGCGTGCTTTAGCCAGCGCATTGCCTTCGAGCGTTTCGGCATCCTCGGGGATATCCTCGGTGCAGCCTATCTCCTTGAGGCCTACGACATGGAAGCCGTCGCCGAGGATCTGGCGCACCTCCTGAAGCTTGTGGGCGTTGTTGGTGGCAAAGACTATTTTCATGATCAACTATGAAAATAATGAATAATGAATTATCAATTATCAATTGTCAATTATCAATTGTCAATTATCAATTATCAATTGTCAATTAAGTCTTAATATGGTCGAATCCCTCGCCATAGACACCGACGACTTTGGTCATCGTGACAAAGGCTTTATTGTCGATACGCTTGATGAGGCGGAAGATCTGCTGGCTCTCGCGGCGACGTGCCATGACGATGAGCACGCGGCGCTCCTGCTTCGAGTACCACCCTTCGCCGTAGAGCTCGGTGACGCCGCGCTGCACGTCCTCGTTGATGCGCTCGGCGATTTCCTCATGCTTGTCGGAGATGATGGTGAACTGCACGCTCTGCGAGGCGGATGTCATCGTGTAGTCGAGCAGGAGCATCGAGATGATGAGGATGACGTAACCCGTGACGACCTTGTTCCAGTCGTGGAAGACGAAGAAGCTGCACGAGACGATGATGAAGTCCAACCACATCAGCACACGACCCATCGAGAAGTTGCGGTACTTGTTGACGATGGCCGCGATGATGTCCGTGCCGCCGGTCGAGCCGTTGTTGATGAACACGAGCGCCAGGGCAGCTCCCTCGATGCAGGCACCGAGCACGGCGGCCATGAAGGGCTGGTCGCCAACGACCTGCGGCAACGTGCCGTCGGCCTGGCGTATCAGGTTCTGGATGATGCCCAGGAAGAAGGTGATGTTCACCGTCGCATAGATGGTCTTGGTGAAGAACCTGAAGCCTAAAATCTTCAGTCCGATGGCCAGCAGGATGGCGTTGATGATGAAATAGCTGTATTGCGTGGGGAAGCCGGTAGCGTAGAAGATGATGGCCGACACACCCGTCATGCCGCCCGGAGTGAACTCGTAGGGCAGCATGAACAGGCAGAAGCCGACGCAGTAGATGGCACAGCCCAACGAGATGAAGAAGTAGTCCTTCACCTCGTCCATAATCCTTGTTTTCAAAGCTTTATCCATAGCTATGACGACGCTTTATTTCACGACGATATTGATCATGCGCTTAGGCACGATGATGACCTTGACGATCTGTCGGCCCTCGAGATACTTGGGTGTGAGCTCATGGCCGCGTGCTGCTGCCTCGATGGTGGCGTTGTCGGCGTCGGCAGGGAAATCGATGCCGAAGCGAGTCTTGCCGTTGAAGGCGACCATCATCTTCACCGTGTCCTCGACGAGGTATTTCTCTTCGAAGGACGGCCACTGGGCGTCGCAGACCGAGGTCTCGTGGCCCAGCTGCTCCCACAGCTCCTCGGCGATGTGCGGCGCGAAGGGAGCGATGAGGACGACCATGGGCTCGAGGATGCAGCGCTTCGTGCACTTGAGCTGCGAGAGCTCGTTGGTGGCTATCATGAAGGCTGGAATGGCCGTGTTGTACGAGAAGCTCTCGATGTCCTCCGTCACCTTCTTGATCAGCTTGTGCAGCGACTTCAGCTCGGCAGGGCTCGGCGTGCCCTGGTCGCCCTGGGCAATAATGCTTTGGGCCAGGTTCCAGAACTTCCTCAGGAAGCGGTGTGAGCCGTCGATGCCGTTGGTGTCCCAAGGCTTGGCCTGCTCCACAGGACCGAGGAACATCTCGTAGAGGCGGAGCGTGTCGGCGCCGAACTTCTCGACGATCATGTCGGGGTTGACGACGTTGAACATCGACTTCGACATCTTCTCCACAGCCCAGCCGCAGACGTAGCGGCCGTCCTCGAGGATGAACTCAGCCGTGGCATACTCGGGGCGCCATGCCTTGAAGGCCTCGATGTCCAGAACGTCGCCGCTGACGATGTTGACGTCGACGTGCAGCGGGGTGACGTCATACTGGTCCTTCAGGCCCAGCGAGACGAAGGTGTTGGTGTCCTTGATGCGATAGACGAAGTTCGAGCGCCCTTGTATCATGCCTTGGTTGACGAGCTTCTGGAAGGGCTCTTCCTTGCAGCTCACGCCGA
>CAMOSA010000041.1 GCA_946624335.1 uncultured Prevotellaceae bacterium | reverse complement strand
TCCTACACCCATCCTACACCCCATCCTACACCTCGTAGATTGCAGATAATCAAGCAATGAAGCGCAAAAGGTGTAGGAGTGTAGGATGAATCCGCAAAAAAATATTTGTAGGCTGTGCTTCGCCGGCACTCGCTGACCCTTTATGACCCTAAATCATCCATCTATCTAACCATAAATGGTGCTGCGCCTCGTTCCTAAGCTCAGATCGGTCATTAGCGTTACGATGATAAACGTTGTTGCTCAAGTTTCGCTTTAACGCCCTGCGCCCTCTGGCAAGCACTCATCATACATCTGAAACTTGAGAGGTCATCCTCATCAAGAGTGCTTGGTTTTTGAGTCCCGTACACCCTACGGAAGGGTGAAAAGATGTTAAATTGACCCTCCCGTGGTCATTTTGTCATTTTTGTCCTATAAAATGTTCGATAAATACAAATTGTGCTTGGAAAAAAACTTGTATCTTTGCAACGAAATCCTTACCGAAAAGCCGCCCGTGGACCTATTTATATCATTGCGGCATAACGTAATAAACTGAGACCGAAATCACTATATTTATTAACCCTTAAACAATAACTGTTATGAAAAGACTCTTTACACTCATTGCGTTGCTCGCAACCCTGTTGCCGAGCATCACGCTCCGGGCCGAGAGCTACGGTTTATCCGTGGCTGGCGTTTCGGTGACCGATGCCAACAAGGACAACATCACCGGTTCGGGCATCAGCGGCAAGATCACCTACAACCCCACCTCCAAACAGCTGATTCTTGCTTCCGGCACATCAATCAATACGTCTGTTGACGGCATCAGCAACCGCGAAGTGGATGGCCTCTCCATCCTTTTCGAGGGTGATGTGTCCATCACGACGAACTGCACGAATGAGACTGCCGCCGGCATCATCTGCTTCAAGAACACCAGCCTCACCAAATGGTCTGGCACCAAAGCCCCCATCATTGATATTAAGAACACGGGCGCAGGCGGTGCCATTCACTCCTATCAGGGCGCCAGGATCTCAACCTACGGACTGTGGATCTATGCCCGTTCATCCAACAACCATGCCATCACAGACCTCTCTCCTGGTTCAGGCTCATTTGTCATCAACTACTCACGTATCTTCGCTGAGGGAGGCTCCGGCAAGGTGGCCTATTCGGGTTTCACGAAGGCTGCAGGCCTTCAATTCAAAACAGCCGCGCTGGAAGTGACCAGCCAAAAGTTCGATGCCAGCAAGGGCGGTGTGGTGAACAGCAGCGGCACCTTAGTCAATAGCTGCTGGATAGAGCCTTCCATCATGTTGGGTATGTTGTATATCGGTTCTTCCAGCGAGATAACGCTTTCGAGTGCTAATACCGGTGCGACGTCTGCATCGGGAAAGCTACAATGGAATAGTAGCACTAAGACCCTCACGTTGAACAGTGCCAATGCCGAGGGTACCTTCTTCGTCATACGCGAACCTGGTGTCACCATCAAAGTCAATGGCGATTGCGCCTTCTCTACCCGTGCAAGTACCTCCGACAACGGCATGAGTCTGCATGCTGACGCCACCATCGAGGGCGATGGCACGCTCAAGCTGACCTCTGCAGCCGCATCGGGTCTTTCCTGCTACTCTAATGCTAACGTCACCCTGAAGCTGAATGAACTGCAGGCCCTGGGCAAGACTTACGGCGTACAAGCGGGCGGCACGTTGACACTTCAAGCGTACAGCGACGCCACGCTATATAAGTTCTCAGGCGGGACAAGTAATGTTAAGGTAAGCAACCTCGTCATGGAAGATGTAGACATCTCTACTCCCAACTCCTATTGGAAGGTAGTCGATGGTTTTGTCTACTATAATGGGAGCATCGATAAAAGCACAAGCATTGACAACGGCACGTGGTTCGCAATGACAGGCAAGATTGAATACCTTCACCTCTGGATTGGCGGAGAGCAGATGAGGGCTAATAATACGCAATATTTCTATCCCCGTGCCCTCAAGTCCGGTTCTGCAAAATACGACACCTCATCCAAGACGCTGACGCTCAACGGCGCGACGATCAATGCCACGGGCGACGATTACGGTATCTACCACACCATCGACGGCCTGACCATCACCACGACCGGCACGAACAGCATCACCGCCGCCGATATCGCCATGAGGCTGGGCGCCAACACGACCATCAAGGGTTCGGGCGACCTCACCGTCAAGTCCACTGAAGAGCACGCCATCGATATGCGCAACAACAGCGGTCTGACGCTGCAGCGCAGCGGCGGCACGATGACCGTGGAGGCCAAGAAGTATGGCTACTACGGCTACAAGGAGACCAACCTCGCCATCAACAAGGACGGTGCCAACGGCGCCCTCTACAAGTTCCTCGGCGAGGAAGGCAATATCTACAACACGGGCCTCGCCATGGGCGACGGCGTCAACGTACACTCCAAGTGGACGTGGTACAACGCCGACGACGGCGCCTTCTATCTCAATGCCAATCTCGCCAAGGGCTCTGACCAAGCGAGCAGCGGCACCTGGATCCGTGGCGACGTGACGTGGACCGAATATCCCATCACCATCGCGGGTACCAAGCTCTACGGCGCTGTCGTCGACGGCAACCTCAAGGGCAATGCCGGCGGCTTCTGCAACAAGTACTATACGGGCTCCAGCATCAGCTACGCTCCCGACACGAAGACGCTTAACCTCACCGGTGTCAACTTGACCTACGATGATGACAGAGTCATCAGGTTTGAAGCGAGCAGCGACGTGACCGTCAACGTCAGCGGCAACAACAACATCACCGGTACCGGATTCTACGGAATACAGATCAGGGACTATGCCAAGGTGGCCTTCACCGGCTCCGGCACCATCAACATCACCGGCGCCCGGATCGGTCTGGGCTTATGGGGCACGAACAGCGTCACGACTGTCAAGGGCGATGTCACGCTGACGGCCACCGGAGCAACGCTCGGCATCGGCGGTGAGAACAGTGGCAGCAGCAACGGCTCGCTCGTCGTCAGCGAGAATGCCGTCGTCAAGGCCAATAAGATCAACAAGATTTATGCCCTCACGCTCAATGACGACCATGCCATCACGGCTCCCGCCGGCGCCACTTACAAGAGCGAAGGCGTCTACGTCGGCGAGAACCTGGCTGAAGACGTCGTCATCGAAAAGGTCGTGAAGTACGACCTCAAGGTCAATGATATTCAGGTTACCAGCGTCAATGCTGCCGACATCCTCGGCGACGGGCAGTTCAGCTACGATGCCGAGAGCAAGACGCTCACCATGACGGATGTCACCTTCAACTACACAGGTGCTGCCGGTGCGCTCATCAACAACACAGGCGTTGACGGCTTGACCATCAACATCGTAGGCGACAACAATATCACCCTGCGCAGCGGTGCACAGGTCGTTTACACCAATGTCGCCACGACGCTGAAGGGAACGGGCTCGCTGACCGCCAACGAGGGCTTCTACATCGTGTCGACGACGGCCAAGAGTGCCAAGCTGACCATCGACGGTCCCACCGTGACGCTCAACACGGGTAGCCAACGAGGCATCTTCGGCTGGAACGAAGCTCCCGATGCCTTCGCTATGCTCAGCGGTAAGCTAACAGTGAACACCTCGACGGTGGCCATCCATTCCATCGAGAGCTTCGAGCTCGGTGCCGGTATGTACATCACGACGCCCGAGGGTGGCCAGTACAACGCTTCGCTCGGCGGTATCTCGGTCAACGGCACTCAGCTCTATGCCGGCAACCTCGTCATCGAGGGTGCAACGGCCTACGACCTCTATGTTGCCGGCACGACCGTCACCAGCGTCAACCACAGCGATGTCCTCGGCGACGGCATATTCAGCTACGACAACGCCACGAAGACGCTGACCATCAACGGCAACTTCACCTACACGGACGGTAACCACGTCGTCGAGAGCTATGTCGACGGCCTCACCATCAACGTGGCTGGCAACAGCACCATCGTCAGCTCCAGCAACAGCACGATGATTTATCTCTGCAATAACTCCACCATCACTGGTGGCAAGCTGACCCTGATGTGCACCCATCCTAATAACGACGGCTTAGGCATCTACCTCAGCGCCAGTTCCGGTGAAGTGTTGACCATCAAGGATGCCACCATCGATATCACCGGCAGCGGCTTCGAATGGGGCATCACCGGCAGCAGCCTCGTAGAGCTCGTCATCGACAACTCTGACGTGACGGCTACTGCACACAACTATGGCGTCATCGCCGACTGGGGCGGCATCACGCTGAACGGCTGCTACGTCGACACGCCGCGTCCGTCCATCATCCTGTCTACTGCTATCTGCGACGGTGGCGGCAACACGGTTGGCAGCAGCAGTGATGAGGCCACTGTCGTCATCAAGGCTGGCACCGACGCTATCGAAGGCATCGACGCTGCTGAGGCAGCTCCTGCTGACGTCTACGACGTCGCCGGCCGTCGTCTCGACCAGACACGCCGCGGCATCAACATCGTACGCACCAAGGACGGCAAAACCGTCAAGATGTTGAAGAAGTGAGCGAAAAGCCCAACGCAATAGGCAACACATAAATATAATAGGTATCGTGAGAGGGTGTCCGGCCGGGCACCCTCTCACGTGCTTCTTGTCCCTGAACCCTAATCTGCCCTGGGGCTGACATATCGCTGCCCTTTCAGGGCGGCAGTACTGCTGCCCACTCACCCGGGTGAGTTCGTCTTGTCACTCAGGTGAGTTCGTCTTGTCGGCCGGGTGACTTCGTCTTGTCGGCCGGGTGACTTCATTCTGTTAACCAGCCGACTTCCGCTTGTCAGCTTGCAAAACTTGCTTGAATGAGCATCTACGACCGCAAAAAACGCAGAAAAGGCGGAAAAAGTTGTGCGCTGAGTAATTTTTTGCTACCTTTGTGCGCAAATTCATTATCAACTAACCGATATCGATTATGAAAAAGATCCTGTTTGTCATTGCCATGCTCTGTGCGTCGGCCGCACAGGCACAGAAGGCAGACTATCGTATCATCCCACTGCCCAAGACGGTGCAGATGGATTCGACACGCGTGTTCAACCTCACCTCCGGCATGGGTATCGCCTACGATGCCTCCGACCCTGAGATGGCACGTAACGCTCAGTTCCTGCGCCAGTGGGTCGAGGAACTTACCGGCATCAGCCTCAAGATGACGCCCGACGACAAGAACGCCGCCATCCGCTTGTGCCTCGGACTACCGACGGACAAGAAAGCCAAGAAGGCTAAGAAGGGTGTCAGCCTGACCGAGCAGCAGCAGGAGGCTTACGCCATCACCGTCAACGACAAAGGCATCGCGCTGTATGGACGCAAGCAGGTCGGCCTGTTCCGTGCGGCCCAGACGCTGCGCAAGGCACTGCCCGTCGTGGCCGTTGAGAAAGCCAAGGCAGCGGAAATCGCTTTCCCCTTCGTCACCATTCAGGACGAGCCCCGCTTCTCCTATCGCGGTGCCCACTTCGATACGGCACGCCACTTCTTCACCGTCGACGTCATCAAGAAGTACCTCGACCTCCTGGCCCTGCACGGCTGCAACCAGTTCCACTGGCATTTCACTGAGGACCAAGGCTGGCGCTTCGAGGTCAAGGCATTGCCCGAACTGGCCAAGAAGGGTAGTGTGCGTGAACAGACGGTCGTAGGCCGTAACTCAGGCGTCTACGACGGTCAGCGCTATGGCGGCTACTACACCCAGGAGCAGTGCCGTGAGATCGTCAACTATGCCGCCGAACGCTACATCAACGTGATCCCCGAAATCGACCTGCCCGGTCACATGCAAGGCGCACTCCACGTCTATCCCAACCTCGGCTGCACCGGCGGCCCCTATCCCGTGTGGCAGATCTGGGGCGTCTCACGTGACGTCCTCTGCGCCGGCAACCCCGAGACGATGACGTTCCTGAAGACCGTGATGGGCGAGCTCTGCGACGTGTTCCCCTCGAAGTTCATACACATCGGCGGCGACGAATGTCCTAAGGCCCGCTGGAAGGAGTGCCCCAAGTGTCAGGCTAAGGCCAAGGAACTCGGTCTCGTCGACGACGGCAAGCACAGCATCGAGAACCAGCTGCAGACATGGATCAACCACCAGATGGAAGCCTTTCTGAAGGAGCGTGGCCGCGACATGATCGGCTGGGACGAAGTGCTCGAAGGCGGACTGACCGAAGGCGGCATCGTCATGAGTTGGCGTGGCATCAAAGGCGGCATCGAGGCCGCACGCCAGCACCACCGTGTCATCATGACGCCGACGGACTACTGCTACATCGACTACTACCAGCTGAAGGAACAGTGGGGACAGCCTCTGGCCATCGGCGGATACCTGCCCGTCTCCAAGGTCTACTCGTTCGAGCCCCTCGTACCCGACCAGCTGTCGGACGAAGAGCAGAAGTATATCCTGGGACCGCAGGTGAACCTGTGGACCGAGTATGTGGCCTATCCCCAACACGTCTTTTATATGCTCCTGCCACGCCTCGATGCCATCAGCGAGGTGCAGTGGTGCCGCTCTGACCAGAAAGACTTCGACGACTTCAAGGCACGCCTGCCTCACATGAAGCAGATCTATGACCGCATAGGCGTGAACTATTGCAATGGAGTGGAGTAGTGTCTTCAATAAACAATTCAGCGGTGAAAATTGAACTGAACAACCTCACGACAGGTTATCGCACGAAGCACGGGCAGCACGTCGTGAGCGAACATATCACAGCGACGTTGCAGGCAGGTGAGCTCACCTGCCTGCTCGGCCCTAACGGCGCCGGCAAGAGCACTCTGTTGCGCACGCTGGCCGCATTCCAGCCCCCCTTGGACGGGCAGATGGCGCTGGACGGCCGTGACCTGCAGACGTTCACGCCGCAGCAGCTGGCAAAGCGCATCGGCGTCGTGCTGACAGAGCGCCCCGATATCCGTGGGATGAGTGTCCGTGAGATGGTGGCGATGGGGCGCAGTCCTTATACAGGCTTCTGGGGCGGGCTGAAAACCGACGACGAGGAGGCTGTCGACAGCGCCGTGGACCAGGTCGGCATACGCGACCTGGAGCGGCGACAGGTCGACACGCTCTCCGACGGCGAACGGCAGAAGGTGATGATCGCCAAGGCGCTGGCTCAACAGACGCCCGTCATCTTCCTCGACGAGCCGACGGCTTTCCTCGACTATCCCTCGAAGGTCGAGATGCTCTTGTTGCTGCGCCGCCTGGCACGTGAGATGCAAAAGACCGTCTTCCTCTCGACGCACGACATCGAACTGGCCCTGCAGACGGCCGACCGCCTGTGGCTGCTCGGACGTGCCACGACGGAGCTGCTCATCGGCACGCCACGCGAGTTGGCCGACAACGGCGCGCTGCCACGTTTCTTCGCCGGACCAGGCATCAGTTTCGAGGCTGATGTGATGCGGTTCACGGTTGATGTTTAGGAATAATAGAAACATCTATAATCAATGAAAGAATATATTGTATTGGCGCGCCAGAATGGCACCACGAAAACCGGCGCGCCGTTTGCCACGCTGAAAGTGGCCGACAAAGAAGAGGTGCTAAACGTTGCTGTATGGGAGCTCGGGCCACAGCAGGAGCCCGTCGTGGGACGCATCGTGTCGTTCTACAGCCTCAAGGACAATCAAGGCAAGAAGTCATGCAATGCCATGGAACTGAAGAACGGGCCCATGCCCGACCCTTCGCATCCGTTGTACGACCTGCTGCCGCGCCCCATCCGCCGCGAGGCTTGGGACGCCACGATCAGCCATCTCGTCAGCTATTGCAGCGATGCGCGCCTGATCGATATTATCCGTGAGTTCGCCGACAAGCTCTTCAAGCCCTACTCCGAGTTCCCTGCCGCGACGAGCGTCCACCACGCCTTCCCCGGCGGGCTGCTTAACCACACGCATCAGATGCTGGCGATGCTCGACGGCATCTACCCCGCGTTGCCCTATCCCGTGAAGATTGAACGCTGTGTCCTCGCCATCCTCTTCCATGACTACGGTAAGGTCTACGAATACAACCGTTCCGGCGAGGGCCAGGAGGATATGTTCCTGCTGGGACATATATATATAGGTGCTCACAAGCTACACTGCGAGCTTGAGCGCCGAGGCATAGACACCGAGGAGACGAAGCGCATCGTACACTGCGTACTGGCTCACCACGGTACCCACGAGTTCGGGTCGCCCGTCGTACCCTGCACGCCGGAAGCCGAACTCGTCAGTCATCTCGACGATATCTCGGCCAAGACCGACAATATGAACGGCACGGGCAACCTCGAGAAATCCTTTGCTCTCGGCACAAGCGTAGTCAAAGACTGAGGCGGGAGATGGAATATAGGAGTTAAGAAGTTAAGGCGTTAAGAAGATAAGGAACTCATCGCAAAGCGAAGAGACCAAAGGTCGAACGACGACGATAGTTTCGTGAGCTGTTTCTCAGCAATGACTGTTCCTTGGCAATGGTATCGTCTTAACTCCTTAGCTCCTTAACTTCTTAACTCCTTAGCTCCTTAACTCCATATCTCCTTAACTTCTTCAGTCCTTCAGTCCAAGTGGAAGACTTCACGGATGGGAATGGTGACAGGGCTGTTGTCGGGGTTTGTCTCCATAAGGTCTTTCATATATTCCCACCATCGCTGTGTCGTCTCGTCGGCTCCCATATCCTGTGAGCTTTGCTCGCCATTGATCTCCTGGTATCCGAAAAGGATGTTGGTGTCGCGGTCCCAGAAGATACTGTAGTTGCCCACGCCGGCATCCTTGATGCCCTGTTTCAGTTCTGGCCATAGCGCCGCATGACGCCGTTGATATTCTTCCTCGCATCCGGGCTTGAGGTACATTTTGAACGCAAATCTTTTCATAGAAGTAGAGTGCTTTTGTTATGTGTCGCGCAAAAGTACATAAAAGAAACGATTTTACACTAACTTTTTTGCATTTTTCTTTCGTTTGTGTGGTAAAAAGCCCCTAAATTCCACATTTTAAGCCTAAAAACGTACCGTTTCATCAATTTGACCCGTAAAACAAACGCGCTTGACTTTGAATCACGTACCTTTGCAGCGCAAGGTGAAAAAATCTCTTGCTATCAAGACCTATAATGTAATTATTCACGATTAGACATTTTAAATTTATGACCGACACAGTGATCGTTAACCCTCAGCCCCAGAAAATCGACCTCCGTGATTTCATGGAGAAGAACTACCGGGCCGATATGTCTATGAGTGAATTTGCCCGAGCCTCGGGCCGAAGCCTTTCCACATTCAAGCGTGACTTCAAGAAGATGAGCGAGTTGTCGCCCGAGCGATGGCTCACTGACCGCCGCCTGCGTGCGGCACATGAGTTGCTCAAGCGAGGCGCACGTGTCACCGACACTTGCTTTGATGTGGGTTTCAAGAACGTTTCACATTTCTCCGCGATCTTCAAGAAGAAGTTTGGTCGCACCCCTGGCGAAGTCCGTAAAGGACTTTAGGGCGATTCCTTTATTCCGTTACAAAATGAAGAGGCTGTGCCTGCGGGTGCAGCCTTTTCTTTTATGTCGCGTCGCGTCTACTCTGCCGCCCCGAAGAGCCATTGCTGCTCATGGCGTTCCATGCGGGCAAGGCCGAAGCGTACGAAGCGAGCTATGGCGGTGATGACCTCAGCCCTCGGCATCGGCTGTCGGCGTGCCACCTGTCGGCACAGCATATTGAGCGTCACTCCTTGCGAAGCTTCGTTCAGGGCCTCCAGCAGTGCGCGCTCGGCCGGCGTGTCGGCAAAGGCCTGTCCGCGCAGCTGTGCCTCTTGTCGCCAGATAGCCAGATGGACCGGCGACGCTACGATGTTCTCGTCAGCGATGCGAATGTAGGCCGTCCGGCGGCGCGTCGTGGCCTTTTCTGCTGACGACTTCACTTTGCCGGCCATGTCTTCGATGGCAAATACAGGCCGCTCGGCCGAGGGCATCACCGTGCAGATGACGACCGTTCGCAGCCGGCCGCCATGTGGAGCCGTAGGCACTTGAAGCGTCTCGAACTGCAATGTCGGTTGGGGCGTGCAGAACTTGTAAGCCGCAGCGTGCATCATGAAGATCTCCTCCTCGGAGCGAACGCCGTGAATAGAACCGTCGTCGCGAACGCCGATCAGCAGACGACCGCCATCCGTGTTGGCGAAGGCCGACACCGAGCGTGCCAGCTTGGCCGCGTCCTCCACCTTGTATTTGAAGTCCTGCTGCTGGTGTTCGCCTTGGGCGATAAGGTCAAAGAGATGGCTGTCTCGTCCTTTCATAGTGCAAAGATACACCTTTTTTTTTATATTATTATGCTGAAGGGACTACTATGTGATGTTTTTTTTGTATATTTGCAGCCGAAAGACCAACAGAAATGTATCTCTATCCTCGTATGAAGAGCTGTTCCATGTTATCCTTCTGCGCTCGTAACCTACGACGCTTCCTGACAATCTTGATGTTGGCTGCCGTAGCCACTGCAGCCAACGCCATACCTGCCAAGCCCGGCTTGACGCGAACCCTGACCCTGACCGACGGCACGACCGTCGTGGCGAAGCTCGTCGGCGATGAGTTTTGCCACTACTGGCGGGGCTCCGGCGGTCAGGCCTATCGTCCTGTCGAGGGCACCGACCTGTTCCAACCCTTTGATGTGGAGCCCTTGCGCAGTAAGGCCCGCCAGCGTCGAACGCTGGTCAACGAGCGCCGTACGCGCCGTCTGGCTCCCCGCAGGGTAGGCTCCTTAGGTAACTATACCGGTCAGAAGAAAGGACTCGTCATTCTTGTGAACTTCAGTACGACGAAGTTTCAAGATGCCAACGACAATGCTTTCTTCCAGCGCGTCGCCAACGAGAAGAATTTCTCGGAGGGTAAATTCGTGGGCTCGGTTTACGACTACTTCTACGCCCAGAGCCGCGGTCAGTTTGAACTGACTTTCGACGTGGTCGGTCCGGTCTCTGTAAGCGGTTCAGCCAGTTACTATGGCGCTAACGACAGCGGTGGCAATGACAAGCGTCCTGCCACGATGGTCATCGAGGCTCTGGAGGCTGTCAACGCCGATGTCAACTTCGCTGACTACGACTGGGACGGCGACGGCGAGGTGGACCAAGTCTACGTCATCTATGCCGGTCAGGGCGAGGCTGACGGCGGCGCGAGCAGTACCATCTGGCCCCACGAATGGCGGCTGTCAGATGCCAGGAGCTACGGCGACGGATCGGGGGCACAGCGCATGGATGGCGTGAAGATCGACACCTATGCCTGCGGACCCGAGCTGAGCGCTGAGGAGGACGAGGCTGCCGGCATAGGGACGATGTGCCATGAGTTCAGCCACTGCCTCGGATACCCCGACTTCTACGACACGGATTACAGTGATGGACAGGGTATGTTCAGGTGGGACCTGATGGATACAGGCTCCTACAACGGAGACGGCTATATCCCGGCCGGCTATACCAGCTACGAGCGATGGATGGCAGGATGGCTGACACCCATCGAGCTGACGTCGTCGACGGAGGTGAACAACCAGAAAGCCCTCACCGAAGGCGGCGAGGCATACATTATATATAATAAGGGGCATCGCGACGAATACTTTATGCTCGAGAATCGGCAGCAGAAGGGATGGGATGCCGATATCCCGGGCCGTGGACTACTCATCCTGCATGTCGACTATGACGCCTCCGCATGGAACAGCAATACGCCTAACGACGACCCGGCGCATCAGCGCATGACGTGGATCCCGGCCGACAACGAGTATCAGTACACAATCTACGAGGGTGCCCGCTATTATACCATCGATGGTGCCAAGAACGACACCTACCCCAATGGCACTGTCAATGCCTTCAGCAAGAACAGTACACCGTCCGCAAAGTTCAACAACCAGAACAGCAACGGCAGCTACTACCTCGATGCCTCGGTCGAAGCCATCACACAAAATGGTGACGGCACCGTCTCGTTCCGCTTCGTCGGTTCAGAAGACTACAAACCCCTCCCGGTCATTGTGGCCGATGAGGCGTTGAGCTTCGCTACCACCGTGGGTCAGGCGCAGACGCTGACCTTCGATGTGCTGAGCGAGGACCTGCGCGGGGACATCACGCTGACGCTGTCCGATGCTTCCGACTGCTTCGCCCTGAGCACAACGACCATTGCTCAGACCGAGGCCGAAGCCACCATCAGCGTCACCTTCACGCCAGCCGTGGCTGGGACATTCGCTGCCACGGTGACCCTGAGCAGCGAGGGCGCTGACGACGTGACCGTGGCGCTCAGCGGAAAGGCTACAGATGGCTCAGCCATCGGTCAGGCGTTGCTCTATGAGGGCCTGAGCGGATATGACGGCAAAGGCGATGGAACCCAAGCCTTGACTAGTGACTACGACCATCTGGATTATAGCGGTTGGACGCTCACAAAGATATTCTCTGGCGGTACGACGAATGCCTACGGGAATGGCGGTTGCCTCAAGTTCGGCTCAGGCTCAGCGAAAGGTGTCCTTGAATCTGGTGAGATCACTTTGATTGGTGATGCCGTGCTCACCTTCTACCTGAAACGTTACGGCAGCGACACGGGTAAGTTGAACGTTGAAGTCACTGGTGCCACAGCCGACGTCACGCAGTTCACGCCGTCGGCTGAGTGGACGCTGTGCACAGTCAGCCTGACCGGTGCCACCGGGGCCGTGACGATCAAGCTCTCGACAAGCTCGAAGCGTGCGTACGTCGACGAGATAAGCCTCGTTGCCGTTCCTGCTGCCGTCCCCTCCATCGCCCTCCTTAATAACTCCGACAACAGCGGCGTCATCACGACGCACTCAGGTTCGACCGTCGATGCGACGCTCTCGGGACGCATATTCTATCGCGACGGCTCGTGGAATACGCTGTGTCTGCCTTTTGACCTCAGCGACTTTGACGGCACTCCTCTCGCTGATGCCGAGGTGAAAGAGCTGGATATTGAAAACAGCTACGAGGGTCATCAGACGGGCTTGGCCGCCGACGGTACACTCTATCTCTTCTTCAAGGATGCCACGGCCATCGAGGCTGGCAAACCGTACCTTGTCCGTTGGACAGCAGACGGACAGCCTGACATCACCGACCCGACGTTCTCTGGCGTCCAGATCGGCAGCGCAGCACCCTTGACCATCGTGAGCGCTGACGACAAGGTATCCTTCGTGGGCATCTATGCGCCGGCCGTGTTGCAGCCCGACACATGGGCTAACCTTTATCTGGGCAGCAATAACACCCTGAAGTATCCGAAGACTGCCGGCTACAGCCTCAAGGCTTTCCGTGCCTATTTCGCGCTCGACCTTGCCGGTATGACCGGAGTCAAGGGCTGTGTCCTCCGCTTTGACGGTACGGCTGATGCCGATGTCATCAATGCCCTGCCTGTAGGTGCCGCCATGATGCCTCAGGGTTCCATCTATAACCTTTCCGGACAGCAACTGACGAAGCTGCAGCGCGGCATCAATATCGTCAATGGCAAGAAGGTCGTCGTGAGGTAAAGCCTTGCAGCACCTGTCACGCCATCACCAATGAGCAAGAACATTCGTCTTTCAAAAAGGTATATAATGAAAAAAAGGTATCATCAACCCAAGGTGACCGTCCTCTCCGTCTCACTCGAGCATCATCTGCTGACCCTCTCTAAGGTCAACGGCAATGCCGGACTGACTCCCGCCCCTGACGAAAACGATGAGGAAGGCCGCGTCAAAGGCTTCGATAGCGATGACTATTGGAGTCACGAGTGGTGACGCTCGTCGCCGTGGAGCTTACGCTTTGGCCTGTCTGATAAATCTATTTGCTAACTCTGTGTCCGATATGCGAAGGATAAGACTACTGATCTGCCTGCTGGCCGTACTGACGACTTTCGGTTGCCATCGGTCGGAGCCGATGACGATGCCCGTCGAGAACGCGGTCTATTACTGGCGTACCACGTGGCGTCTCGACTCCGTCGAGCGTGCTTTCCTGCAGCACCATAGTGTGCAGAGGGTCTATTGCCGCTTCTTTGATGTCGTCATGCGCGACGGTGAGCCGATGCCGCAGGCCACGCTCTCCTTCGTTGAGGCACCCCCTGCCGGCTTGGAGCTCATCCCCACCGTCTTCATCACCGAGGACTGTATGCGAACCAATCGCGACAGCCTGGCACCGAAACTGTTGCGACGTATCTTGCAGATGTGTGAGACCCATGACGTAGCCGGCGTCAGGGAGGTACAGATCGACTGTGACTATACCGACCGCAGCCGCTACTATTTCTACCACTTCCTCGAGGCGCTGCGCCATGAGACCGATGCCCGCGACCTGCGACTCTCCGCCACCATTCGCCTGCACCAGCTCGCCATGGCACCACCACCCGTCGACTACGGTGTTCTGATGCTCTATAACACCGGCGATCCGCGTCGTTTCGACGAGCGCAACCCCGTGCTTGACCGTCGCGATGTGCAGCCTTACGTGTCTCGTCTGTCTGATTATGCCTTGCCATTGGCGGCTGCCTATCCCGTCTACCGTTGGCTGCGCACCATTTATGGCGTACGTGTCGAGCACACCGTAGCTGCTGATGAGATCCTGGCCGTCAAGCAAATGGTCGAGCGAAAACGGCCGGAACTCGCACGAACCATTATTACCTATCACCTCGACAACGAAAATATTAACCGTTATAAAACCGAAGACTATGAAGCGTTTTATCATCATTAGCCTGTTGACAGTCTTGACGCTGCCGATATTGGCCTGTGCGTGGGAAGACAGCCACAACTCCTATCTGTTCCACATCTATTGTCCCGACGAGTTTGCCGACCGCGTCGACAAGGTAACACGCGATAACTGGAAAGCCTATCTCGGTTTGGCCGACAGCGACTACTTTTGGTTTGATGCTGAGAAAGTCATCGAAGCAGCCAATGCCAAAGGCGATGAACTCATGGCCAGCTATGTCAGCTACCTGCAGCGCTACCTCGATGTCTGCAACGACATCAGCGGCGACCATTGGGACTATCC